>NZ_JAUFQN010000001.1 GCF_030409795.1 Flavobacterium paronense
TAAATGATAACAAATCTTTAAAATTTGGACGTTTTCTAACTTGGGAGATTTGGAATGGTCACGATGGAAATATTCAAAAGTCGTATGATTATTATTTAAAAACCTTAGCTATAGAAACCAAACAATAGTTATGCACTTAAAGGAATTGCATGGATTGCTTTTTCAAATGAAAAAGATACCAAAGAGGCAACACGAATAATAGACAACATTTCTAAAAGACACCATACACCCGATTTTTATTTGCTAAAAGCTCAAATCGCAGAATATGAAAATAATCAGGCCTTTAAAAGTAAAAACCTATCGGAATATTTTTAACATGCTAAACACCATCAATTATGGTGCGATGTATAACAAATACAATACGTTGATTTATGCTGATGATAAAACACGGCAGCTAAAGCATTAGAAATTGCCAAAATTGAAATTGACCATCGCCCAACTCCGGATTCCTATGATTTATTGGCTTGGTCTTATTATAATTTGGGCGACAGCAAGAAAGCATTAGAAATAGAGCAAAAATATGTAGTCGAAAATCGTTTGAGCCTAAACTAACTACCATCTTGCAACCATCTATAAAGCCAATAATATGATGGCTAAAGTTGCCCCAATAAAAAAAGAATTATTAAAAAGCACTTTTGAATTAGGTCCTACTTTGGAGAAAAAAATCACTAATCTATAATGAAAAATTCATATACACTTCTTATGTTACTTTTCTTTGCCTTTGCTCAAAGTCAAATACAAAAGGAGTTGTTACAGATTCTATCGGCAATCCAATTGACAATGCTTATATTATCAATACCAATTCTCAAAGTCATGCGCATACCAATGAGTTCGGAGCTTTTAGTATCGATAAAACAAGCAAAGGCGATCTGTTAAAAGTTTCCGCTTTAGGATTCAAAAAGACAGATTATAAATTCGAAAGCAATGAATTCACCATTATATTAGAAGAAGATATTTACAAGTTAGATCAAGTGGTTATTCAACCAAAATGAATGCCATGAATGTGATTTCTAAAATAGATTTACAAACAACTCCCGTAAATTCTTCACAAGAAATATTGCGAAAAGTACCAGGTTTATTTATTGGACAACATGCTGTGGAGGCAAAGCAGAGCAGATTTTTTCTGAGAGGTTTCGACATCGATCACGGAACAGATATTGCTGTTTCAGTTGACGGAATGCCAGTAAACATGGTTTCGCATGCGCATGGTCAAGGCTATGCCGATTTGCATTTTGTCATTCCAGAAACGTCGATAAAATTGATTTCGGAAAAGGAACTTATTATGCCAACCAAAGGTGACTTTGCTACAGCTGGCTATGTAACATTTCAAACCAAAGAACGGGTTGATAAAAGTGCTATAAGTGTTGAAGCCGGACAATTTAATACGTTGAGAACTGTTGGTGTTTTTAATCTTTAGAGAAAAATAAAATGCAAAATGCCTACTTGGCTACCGAATATATTTTAACTGATGGTCCATTCGATGCGCCACAAGATTTTTCAAGACTGAATTTATTTGGAAAATATACAAGCGTGATGGCTGATAATAGTAAGTTAACCGTAATTGCTTCCAGGTTTACCAGTAAATGGAATGCTTCCGGCAAATTCCACAAAAGACTTGTAGATAGTGGAGCCATATCCAGATTTGGCGCAGTTGATGCTACCGAAGGCGGAAATACAGCAAGAACTAATGTTAATGTCGCGGTCACAAAACCACTTAATGAAAACACTTTTGTAAAGTCAAATGCCTATTATTCTAACTATAATTTTGAACTCTATTCTAATTTTACTTTCTTTTTAGAAGATCCAATTAATGGCGATCAAATTCGTCAAAAAGAAAGTCGAGATATTTATGGTTTGAATACTGAATTTAATAAAAAATGCAAATTCCTTGTGCCAAGTAGGTTTTGGTTTTAGAGCCGATGCTACAAAAAACACCGAGCTATCACATACAGTAGGAAGATATACGACCTTGCAAACCTTGAAACTAGGTGATATCGATCAAACAAATATATTTTCCTATATCAATGTTGAATATACTTTTTGGGAAATTAAAGATAAATCCATCCAGCTATTCGATTTGATTATTTCAAGTTCAATTACCAAGATAAATTGGCACCAACTTTTGTAACCCAAAGTCAGGATAAAGTAAAGTTTTCCCCAAAACTTAATTTTATTTACTCGGCTAACAACAATTTGCAACTGTATTTAAAATCGGGATTTGGATTTCACTCGAACGATACCAGAGTTGTGTGGCGCAAACTGGAGAAAAGATTTTGCCACCGCCATTGGAACTGATTTAGGTGCTATTTTCAGCCATTTCCAAAATTGGTTATCAACACCGCTTTGTGGTATTTGTATTTAGAGCAAGAGTTTGTATATGTTGGTGATGCCGGAATTGTAGAACCAAGCGGTAAAACTAAAAGAATGGGATTTGATTTGGGATTGCGTTATCAATTGACTGATTGGTTGTTCTTTGATACCGATGTTAACTATACACATGCTCGAAGTATTGATGAACCTTCTGGACAAGATTACATTCCGTTAGCTCCAGATTTTACTTCTACAGGAGGAATTAGCATCAATAAGTTAAAAGGTTTTTCAGGCGGAATTCGATACCGGTATTTAAAAAGTCGCCCTGCCAATGAAGATAATTCTATCGTAGCTAAAGGCTATATGGTTTCTGATGTCAATATCAATTATGAGTTTAAAAACTTCACTTTTGGAGTAGCCGTTGAGATATTTTCAACACAAAATGGAATGAAACCCAGTTTGCCACCGAGTCGCGCTTGCAAAATGAAACCCAAAGTGTAGACGAAATTCACTTTACACCAGGAACACCATTTTTTATGAAAGGAAAAATAACCTACAGGTTTTAAATGTAATTTTTGTTTGTAATAGAAAATGGTTAAAAGTTTTCTATTACGTTTTGTTGGAGAGCCTGACGACTAGTTTTCGGGCTCTTTTACAAACAGTACATTTTTTATTTGATAGTATAGTTTTAAGGGAAAAATCTGCTATGGGATTATTTCGGTTTTTTTGTTTTGTGGATAGAAACTGGTTTTCTGTCATGTTTTGTTAGGAGCTCAGTAATTAACATAGTTACTGGGCTCTTTTTTTATAAATTTTAGGAATTGTATACAGTAACTCCTGAAATTATGTTTAATTTTGACAAAAATAAATTATGAAAAAGATAGTACTATTCGTAACGGCTTTAACCTTATTTAGTTGCCAAAATCAGGCCACAAAACAGCAAGAAAACAATGGAAACACAAGCACCTGTAAAAGCAGAAACAATTTATCAATTTAAAGTAAAAGATTTATACGGTAAAGAATTTGACTTTGCCTCATTAAAAGAAAGAAAATATTAATAGTGAATACAGCCTCAGAATGTGGACTAACGCCTCAATACAAAGATTTGGAATCTATTTACAAAAAGTATAAAGATCTTAATTTTGTTATAGTTGGTTTTCCAGCCAATAATTTTGGTTCGCAAGAGCCAGGAAGCAATGAACAAATTGCTAAATTCTGCGAATTGAATTATGGTGTGACTTTCCCAATGATGAGTAAAATTTCTGTAAAAGGAAGTGACATGGACAAAGTCTATAAGTTCTTAACACAAAAAGCAAAAACGGTTTACAGGACAGCGAAGTTGAATGGAATTTTCAAAAATATTTAATCAACGAACAAGGCGAATTAGTAAAAGTGTTATCGCCAAGAGTATTACCAACAGATGCTGCAATAGTAGGTTGGATTAATGGGAAATAATAACTAAAAATTGTTTAAATGATAACCTTAAGTTATTCTTATGATAAATAGCCTGATGAATTTCATCAGGTTTTTTGTTTTGATTTTATCGACTAACGTCACTTGTGGTGTGGTTTGAAGAGTTTTTTTTCCTTTAAACGATTTTAAGATAATAACTAAATTATTCTCATTAAGTTTGAATAGAATTTCAAATACCACACACTTCCACAGATGAATAATATATTTAACACCGTATACAGACAAGATTACTTACAAGGCTTTTCTAATGGGTTAAATCCCTATTTGAAAGTTGATGAAAATCAAAATGAAGCTTATCTTTTTGGGTTTAATCAAGGTAGATTAGACTATGAACGAATAAATGGTAAAATTGAATATGGCATTCCAAAATTAATTGTCACTAACAAAGTTTTAGAAGATTTTCTTTGGCCGGAATGCTTGGAATCAGCATAAATGATGATGGTTACACCGCTTTTCAAATTGATGT
Organism: Flavobacterium paronense; assembly: GCF_030409795.1. GTDB lineage: Bacteria > Bacteroidota > Bacteroidia > Flavobacteriales > Flavobacteriaceae > Flavobacterium > Flavobacterium paronense. The sequence goes on from NZ_JAUFQN010000001.1 coordinate 4,250, forward strand.
TATTTCTAAATGGTATCAAAGCGGAATTGAAAAATATAATCCTTATCAAAGCAGTTACCTGTTAGGAATTTTGGAAGAAAACGGGATTGAGATCATCTAGCTTATTCCAATAGCAACTGCATAATTACAGAGTGCAACCATCGCTCAAACTTATAACCGCTTTCTTTAATAATTCCCACTGTAGCAAATCGAATTGCTTGTGAAAAGCAACACTATTTTGGTTTTCAGAGTCAATAACCGCAATCATAGTATGCAATTTTTGCTTTTTAGCTAAAGCAATTAAGCTTTGCATAATTAATCTTCCAATACCTTTTCCGTGTTCGTTAGGCATCACATACACAGAATGTTCTACAGTAAATTTATACGCTTCCCTAAAACGAAATTCACTGTAATAGCCAAAACCAACTACGCGTTCCTCTATTGTTGCGACTATTATTGGAAATCCTTTAGCTAATTTTTCTTCAAAAAGGGCTTGTTGCTGTTCCAATGTTCGCAAATCATAATCATACAATGCCGTTTGAATTGGCAATATAATAATTCAGAATGGCCACAATGGTTTCCGCATCTTGACTTTGATATGGCCTGATTTTAATTTCCATAGGGTAAAAATAAGAAAACAATTTTCGTTTTGAAAAGGTTTTTTTCACCTTTGTTCGGGTGTTTTTCGCAAATTAAGCCCTTTTTGCGAACAAAACCAGAACATGACCCGAACAACACCCGAATAACGGTATCAAAATGATGGGTTTGATGTGTCACTAAAGGTCACTAAGAGTCAGTAGGTGTCAAAGCACATCATTAAGTGTTATAAGCATTGTTTAAATTCTTTCCGCTATAGTTCTGATAAGAAAACTTTTTTGTGTTGGAAAAGAGATACAATTTGTATCTTTGTTCCCATTAAAATGCACCCATGATTTACCCAAAAATACCTCTAGCGCAAAGCATTATAGAAATATGCCATGCCAAAGGAGTTTATGATATTATAATTTCCCCGGGTTCCAGAAATGCACCGCTGACAATTGGCTTTACCAACAACTCAAAGTTTAACTGCTATAGTATTGCAGATGAACGCTGTGCCGCTTTTTTTTGCGTTAGGTATTGCACAACAAACCAACAAACCGGTTGCGGTAGTTTGTACTTCGGGTTCGGCTTTACTGAATATTCCACTCCAAGGCATTATGCGAATGTGATTCAAACCATTGAATCGTCAGAAACAACTAAATAATCTCTAAAAATATCAATATCTTCAAGTAAAACATCCTGACGATGCGGAATAATCAACCCAATTTTCTTTTGAAGTTGCACTTTCGGGCGTTTTCATCAGTTTAAAATTTGTTGCTTTGTCTTTATTGGTTACAATATAAAATGGTCTCCAAAATGCGACATCGAGTATTCTAATCCGCGTGTTCTTTTTTGGAATACTTTGAATTTAGCATCCGGCGTCGCCGATAAAACCGTTTGGTATTCGGTTGTCATTGTACTGCTCGAATTGATAATCAAATATTTTTTCGATTTCGATTTATAAACCGAAAACGTCAAAAGTTTCATCTTTTTCAAAATACACCAATGCGTCTTTATCGGCTGTTGTTCCAATTTTGTGTTTGTATATTTTATCGGCACGAAGCGTTACTTCATCTTTTCGGGAATAAAACAAAGTCTTGTTATCACTTGCCCAAGTAGAACCGCCGGTAGTATTTTCTAATTTCACAGGTAAAATTTCACCTGAAACTAAATTCTTAACCTGAATCGTGTATTGTCTTCGAGAAACTGTATCGACACCAAAAGCTGCCAATGTATTATCTTCGCTAATGCTTAAACCAGCTAAATTGAAATAAGTATACCCTTTTGCCATTTCGTTGCAATCAAACAAGATTTCTTCTTTGGCTTCCAGATTTCCTTTTTTACGCGAATGAATTGGATAATCTTTACCCATTTCAAAACGAGTAATATAATAATAACCATTGTAAAAATAAGGAACCGACTCATCATCTTCCTTGATTCGGGATTTCATTTCTTCGAATAAATTCTTTTGAAATTCTTTTGTATGTGCAGTTTCTTGATGGTAATATTCGTTTTCCTGATTGAGATAATCAATCACTTCCTGGTTCTCTCTTTGGTTTAGCCAATAATAATTATCGGTACGGACATGTCCGTGTTTTTCTATAGCATGTGGAATTATTTTGGCTATAGGTATTTGTAATAACGTTTCAGGCATTTACTTTTTTTTAGTAATAACAAAAATAAGTATTATGTCTGCAGGAGTTCTAGATATTTCAGGAAGTTATGCACTTAGAAATTAACAAGTTTTAGTATACTAAAGGCTCATTTTTTCCAAAGCTTCCAAAACATATTCATGCATTACTTGTCGGTAATCGAGATGGGTAACCATTCTTAGTTTTCCTTTGGCTAATAAACTAATTGAAATACCTTTTTGTTTGAGTTTTTCTATCACTTCCTGGTCTTTAATGTGAGGTTGTGCTGAAAATACAACGATATTCGTTTCGACAGGTTCGACAACAGCAACCCAAGAACATTGCTCTAATTGAGCTCCTAATTCTTTTGCTCTGCGATGGTCATCCGCTAACCTATTGATATTGTTTTGCAATGCATAAATTCCAGCTGCCGCCAAATAACCTGACTGACGCATATTACCTCCAAATATTTTTCGGACACGCAAAGCCTTGTGCATTGTTGCTGTATCAGATAACAAAACCGAACCAATTGGCGCCCCCAATCCTTTGGAGAAACAAACTGAAATCGTGTCGAATAATTGTCCAAATTGTTTTGGCTGTTGCTTTTTAGCAATCATGGCATTCCACAAACGTGCGCCATCTAAATGATACTTCAAATTATGGTCGACACAAACTTGCTTTATTTTTTGTAATTCTGAAATCTCATAACAAGCGCCTCCACCTTTATTAGTTGTGTTTTCAATACCCACCATTTTTGACATGGGTGTATGATAAAACTCGGGATCATTGATACCGTCTTTTACTTGTTCTGCAGTAATCATTCCACGACTTCCATCTAATAGATTGAAGTTGACTCCACTATTTGCCGAAGCTCCGCCCGATTCATACAAATGAATATGCGACCACTTATCGCAAATAATCTGGTCACCCGGATTGGTGTTTAACTTAATGCTGTTTGATTTGCCATAGTTCCGGTTGGAAAAAATAAGGCAGCTTCCATTCCGAATAAATCGGCTACCATTTTTTCAAAAGCATTTACAGTTGGATCTTGTTTGAATACGTCGTCTCCTACTTTAGCATTGAACATTGCCTGAAGCATTTCGGGTGTAGGTTTGGTTACCGTATCGCTGATTAAATTTATTTCCATTTAAAGAATATTAGTCTATTTTTGTGGTGAATTATTAGCCCCGATAGCAGTGTAAATCCTTTTCTTTTTAGAAAAGATTGGAACGTATAGCGGGATTAGCTTCAAATTAAAACACAAAACTACATTATTTATGACAAATACCGAACAAATTAAAGGTATTGTAGAGCGCCTTGGTGCGTTGAGGAGGTATCTTTGACATTGATGCCAAGCTCATAGAAATCACAAACGAAGAGGAAAAGACTTTTGCACCCGACTTTTGGAACAATCCAAAGGAAGCAGAAATTATTGTTCAAAACTTGCGGTCTAAGAAAAAATGGGTTGAAGATTTCGAAAAAGGCAATGCCATGGCAGAAGAGCTTCAGATTATTTACGAATTTTTCAAAGAAGGCGATGCTACCGAAGAAGAACTTGACACCCATTATGAGGCTACCAATACGCATATTGAAAACCTTGAATTTCGAAACATGCTTTCTGATGAAGGTGATAAATTGAGTGCAGTTGTACAGATTACAGCTGGTGCCGGCGGAACAGAAAGTTGCGATTGGGCATCCATGCTAATGCGCATGTACATGATGTGGGAGAAAAAGAAGGCTACAAAATTAAAGAACTTAACTTTCAGGAAGGTGAAGTTGCCGGAATAAAAACGGTGACTTTAGAGTTTGAAGGCGAATATTCTTTTGGGTATCTTAAAGGCGAAAATGGTGTACATCGTTTGGTGCGAATTTCTCCTTTTGACAGTAATGCCAAACGTCATACTTCTTTTGCTTCGGTTTATGTTTATCCTTTAGTTGATGATAGTATTGAAATTGACATCAATCCAGCGGATATTGAAATCACGACTTCGCGTTCGAGTGGTGCCGGTGGACAGAATGTAAACAAAGTAGAGACAAAAGTACAATTGGTTCACAAGCCAACTGGAATTCAGATTCAATGTTCGGAAACGCGCTCCCAACAAGATAATCGACAACGTGCAATGCAAATGCTTAAGTCACAATTGTACGAAATTGAATTAAAAAAACAACAAGCTCAACGTAAAGATATAGAAGCGGGTAAAATGAAAATAGAATGGGGTTCACAAATCAGAAACTATGTGATGCAACCCTACAAACTAGTTAAGGATGTGCGCACTGGATTTGAAACAAGCGATGTTGATGGAGTTATGAATGGTAATATAGATAAGTTTTTGAAAGCCTATTTGATGATGATGGGACAGAAAGAAGAATAGAATTCGCATTATTTTAGGTTAATATCATAGGATTTTCAAATTCATTTACCTTAATTTGAGAAATAATCAAAATACACCCTAAACATGAGTTCCTATTCAATTCAAGAAATTAATGACGTATTGCATGGCGAAATTGTAGGTGCAACATCTTGCCAAATAACAGCTCCTGAGCAATTAGAAGTTGCCTCAGCTACTGAAATTTCTTTTATTGGAAGCAAAAAAATATGAAAAATTTTGGGAGAATTCTAAAGCATGCGTTGCTGTTGTTAATCAAGATATTTCTATTGAACCTGGAGAAAATCGTGCTTTTATAAAAGTAAAAAATGCTGATTTGGCTATGTCTCAGATTTTGGAACTCTTTGCTCCTCCTCCACCTGTATTTTCAGTTGACATTCATCCTTCGTCCGTAATTGATGATTCGGTTTCGATAGGAAACGGAGTTCGAATTGGTGCCGGAAGTTATATTGGACCAAATGTTACATTAGGAGAAAACGTAACTATTTATCCGAATGTTACTATTCTTGACGAATGTACTATTGGCAAAAATACCACTATTTGGTCTGGAACGGTAATTCGGGAACGCTGTCATATTGGAGCTTATTGTATTTTACATCCTAACTGTACTATTGGAGCTGATGGTTTTGGATTTAGACCCTGTCCGGAAAAAGGGTTGGTGAAAATTCCACAAATCGGCAATGTTATTATTGGAAATGGTGTTGAGATTGGAGCCAACTCTTGTGTTGATAGAGGAAAATTCAGTTCAACTATTCTTGGTGATGGTTGTAAAATTGATAATCTGGTTCAAATTGGACACAATTCTAAACTTGGAAGATTCTGTATTATGGCAGGAAATTCAGGTTTGGCTGGTTCGGTTACTTTAGGAAATGGCGTTATGATTGGCGGAAGCGCTTCAATAAAGGACCATTTAACTATAGGAGATGGTGCTATTGTTGGTGCAGGTTCAGGCGTAGCAGCCGATGTCGAAGCCGGAAAAGTTGTTTTAGGATATCCTGCTGTTGATGCCCGTGACGCTTTGAAACAATGGGCCATTTTAAAGCGATTGGTAAGAGACTCAAATAAATAATTATAAATTTTGAATTATAAATTATAAATGAATTCAAAATTTATAATTTATAATTCAAAATAACATCCTATATTTGCATCGAGGATTCCGAAAGGAAGTTACACCTCACCGCACTAGTCGATCGCTCCAGATCGACTTTTGTATTTTATAACACTTCCTTTAAAAAATTCAGCATCGCTTCCCAAGAACGTTTTTCTGCCTTTTCGTTATAAGCCGCACCTTTTGAATTATCATTTCCTGCATTTTTATCAGTAAAGGAAATGAACAGCATTGGCATAATAAACCATTTGCAATCGGCTTTTGCAGTTCGCATTTCATTTTGGAATTTTTCAATCTCTTCTTTTGATTCATATGGGTCATCAGCTCCGTGAAGCACTAAAACTTTTGATGCTATAGGATTAATTGTTCTGGCTTCATCACGACCTAAACCTCCATGAAAAGAAACGATTCCTTTTACTTTCATATTTACTCTTGCGGCTTCAACTGCTCCGGTTCCTCCAAAGCAATAACCCATAATTACTATATCATCCGGATTAGCACCTTGTTTAACCAATTGGTCTAATGCTAACTGAATTCGGGTTTGGTATTCTTTGATATTTTTCTTGAAATAACCTGCTTTTGCACCAGCTTCATTATAGTTTGTTGGACGTTGATCAGCGCCATAAATATCAGCTACAAATATGGTATAACCTGATTCAGCCAATCTATTTGCGCTATCTTTCGCATGATCATCAATTCCCATCCAAGCCGGAAGAATTAGTATTCCGGATTATTTTTTAATGCTTTGGAAGGTTTGACACTAATGCCACTTAATAGTTGACTTCCATCTTATATTCAACCGCTTTAGATTGTGAAAAAACAGTAAAAGTGCTCAGTAAAATAACTGTCAGCATAAGAAATTTAGTTTTCATAAGAAATAAGTTTTTAGCTGATAAATTTAAGGAAACAGAAACGAAAAAATTGTTAATTGTGTCCTAAAAAAAAACCGACAGTATGACTATCGGTTTTATAATTCAGAAAATTATTTTTCTTTTTAGATTTAGATTTTTTCTTTTTGGCTTTGGCCTTTTTGGCTTTCTCTTTTGCTTTAGCTTTTTTCTTTTTTTCTTTGTCTTTGGCTTTCTGCTTCTCTTTCTTTGCTTTTTCTTTTTTCTTAGCTTTTTCCTTTTTTCTTTTTCTTTAACCTTAGCTTTTTTTGCTTTTTCTTTGTTGGAATCTTTCATAGTTTCTACTTTTTCTTCATTGGAAGTAGTAGGTTCTACTAATATTACTTCCGGTTTAACTTCCTTTTTTACTATTGGCGATACAGCTCTTGATCTAGTTCGTGTTGGTGTTGAACTAGCTGTAGCTTTTACAGCAGTTATTCTGGTGCGAGTTGTTTTTACTTCAGGTTTGGTTTCAATTGTTGGCTGAACTTCTGTCTCTGAATTTGACACTTCTTCGTTTGTTGTTAATTCATTGTTTATCATAGTAATAATTGTATTTTTATATTTAATGTTAATTTAATGTAAATTTTACGTTAACAAAAATAGTGTTTAAACCAATTCGCCAATGTTAAGTTTTCGTTTCAACGAAAACCTTAACATTGAAAACTTGTTAAGTACTGTCATTAGAGAGAATCAAAAAGTAAATAAAAATTTTATAACCTTTTTAAAATAAAAAACTCCTAAAGAAAAATCTTTAGGAGTTGAAAACTTTAAAAAATATTTTTTATATAAATGTTCTTAATAAATAATATACCAAAGCTGCTAAAACACCTGAAACTGGTATGGTTAACACCCAAGCCCAAAGAAGTTTTACAGTAACACCCCAACGAACTGCAGAAACCCTTTTAGTTACTCCTACTCCAATTATGGAACCAGTTATTGTATGTGTTGTTGATACTGGAATTTTAAAATGTTCTGTAATGAATAAGGTTAACGCTCCAGCTGATTCGGCAACAACACCCTCAAAGGCGGTTACTTTTGTAATTTTTGAACCCATTGTTTTTACAATTTTCCATCCACCACTCAAGGTTCCCAAAGCAATAACGGTATAACAAGTTAACGGAATCCAAGAAGGCATAACACCATCAATTTTTACTCCATCTTTTTCAGAGGGTAATACTACATTTAAATCTAACCAACCCATTGACATATTAGCATTTGGATGGGTATTTAAATAAACAGCTACAGCAGCAGCTATGATTCCCATAACTTTTTGAGAATCATTCCCACCGTGTCCTAAACTGAAAGAAGCAGAAGAGAGCAACTGCATTCTTTTTAATACTTTTTCTGCTTTTGAAGTTGAAAAGCTACTGAATACTAAATTGAATATGGCAACACTGAAAAAGATAATAGCTACCAATGACCATTTTATATTAGATGGTTCAGAAATCACACTCCAAAGATGGCTCTCAAATCTTGGTTTCTTAATGTCATTATAACCAACTAATACTGTTGACAAAAACCAAAATACTAATAACATTAACACTAGGGTTAATATTTTTGGGTAAATACTTTTGCGTGACGAATACATCAACCAAAGTGAAATAAAATAGGAAATCAACATTCCTAATAAAGGAGCTAAAACTATAAAAGCAATTATGACCGAAACTCCCGATGGTAATCCTCCATCTTCTCCTGGTTTATACCAATTTACAATATTGTACCAATGCTTTGTGACTTCTGCACCATCTTGAATTGCAGTATAATCGGAAAAACCATGAAGAGAAATAGCATGTGCAATAGCTGCTCCGGCAAAACCCCCAATTAAAGTGTGGGATGATGATGAAGGAATTCCTTTCCACCAAGTGATTAAATTCCATATAATAGCAGCAATAACTCCAGCTAATATAACCGTCAAATTAATACTATCGGTTTTGGCGGTTTTAGCAACTGTATCTGCAACACCAAAACCAAAAACCCAATACGCTAAAAAATTAAAAAAAGCTGCCCAAAGCACAGCCTGAAATGGTGTTAGTACTTTAGTAGCTACAATAGTTGCTATAGAATTCGCAGCATCATGAAATCCGTTGATATAATCAAATAAAAGTGCAAGAACTATAATTACAATTAGTAATGTCATGATTTCCTAATTGATTTTATTATGAGTGCTTAACTGAAATTTGTTCCATAACATTTGAAACGCTTTTACATTTATCAGAAGCCATTTCCAAAGCAGAAAGCACTTCTTTGTATTTAATAACGTTTTTAGCATCGACTTCATTTTCAAAAATGTCTGCAACTGCTTTATCAAATACTGAATCTGCTTTACTTTCTAATTTATTGATTTTTTTGCAGGTTTCTTTTATTGCTTTATGATTCATAGCTTTCAATTCTTTGATACCGAGACCAATTAATTGACAAGCTTCTAAATTAATCTCCGTTAATTTACGAATTGATTTTGTTATTTTTTCTACTTGATACAAGCGCATTCTACTGGCAGCACCATGCATGTTGTCGGCAACATTATCAATGGCTTTTATTAACGAATGAATATCTTCTCTATCAAAAGGTGTGATAAAATTTCGACTTAATTCTAAATGTGTTTTATGCGTAATCTCTTCTATTTCAGCTTCAAGTTCTTCAATTTTTCTAAAATATTCTTCTCTCTCTGCTTTGGGTGCGTTTACTGCTTCATGAAGTGTTTCTGCCAATAAAATTAAACCTGCTGAAGCTTGTTCAAATAACGGGAAGAACTTTTTATCCTTTGGAACTAAAAACTGGAAAATATTGTTAAGAGTCATTGTTTTTATGTTTACTTTGGTACAAATGTATTTTTCTAATGTTAAGTGAATATTAACTAATCAAAAATATGCTTTTTTTTTATTGAATTACAATTTCAAATCTTCAGAAATTATCTTATTGAAAACGTTTTCGTATTTTAGCACATTTGATATTAAGAGGAGAATGTCCTGTGGACATTCGGAAATACCTATTAATGCTGAACACAGTGATATAAAATAAAACCCATGGACATTAACTTCAATAAAAACGAAGATCATAATAAACTTTTAATAACCGATTTAAAGCAACGTTTTACCAAAGTTAAAGTTGGTGGTGGTGAAAAACGTATCGAAAAACTGCACACCGAAGGTAAGATGACTGCCCGTGAACGAATCGATTATTTGCTTGACGCGAAAGCAAAAAGCATAGAAATTGGCGCTTTTGTTGGTGACGGAATGTATGCTGAACATGGCGGATGTCCTTCTGGTGGCGTTGTGGTAAAAATGGGTTACATCAAAGGAAAACAATGTATTGTTGTTGCCAATGATGCGACTGTAAAAGCCGGAGCATGGTTTCCGATTACAGCAAAAAAGAATCTGCGCGCGCAGGAAATTGCGATGGAAAACCGTTTACCTATAATTTATTTAGTTGATTCTGCCGGAGTTTATTTACCAATGCAGGATGAAATTTTTCCTGATAAAGAACATTTTGGTAGAATTTTTAGAAACAATGCCATAATGTCCAGCATGGGAATTACACAAATTGCAGCCGTTATGGGAAGTTGTGTGGCTGGTGGTGCTTATCTCCCGATTATGAGTGATGAAGCAATGATAGTTGATAAAACTGGAAGTATTTTCTTGGCTGGAAGTTATTTGGTAAAAGCTGCCATCGGTGAAAACATTGATAATGAAACATTAGGCGGAGCCACAACACACTGCGAAATCTCGGGTGTTACTGATTATAAAGCTAAAGACGATAAAGACGCTTTGGACAGAATTAAAAGTATCGTTGGGAAAATCGGTGATTATGATAAAGCCGGTTTCAACAGAGAAGCTTCTCAAAAACCAATGCTGAAAGAGGAAGAAATCTACGGAATACTACCAAAATTACGCACCGAACAATACGATATGATGGAAATCATCAAACGCTTAGTTGATAATTCAGAAATGGATATGTATAAAGACGGTTATGGTCAATCCATTATCACTTGCTATGCAAGGATTGACGGTTGGGCAGTGGGAATTGTAGCAAATCAACGTACGGTTTCTAAAACCAAAAAAGGAGAAATCCAATTTGGTGGCGTTATTTATTCCGATTCTGCTGATAAAGCCACTCGTTTTATTGCCAATTGCAACCAAAAGAAAATTCCTTTAGTATTTGTGCAAGATGTTACCGGATTTATGGTTGGAAGCAAATCAGAACATGGCGGCATCATTAAAGACGGAGCCAAAATGGTGAATGCGGTTTCCAATTCGGTCGTCCCAAAATTTACTGTAATTGTCGGAAATTCTTATGGAGCAGGAAACTATGCCATGTGTGGAAAAGCGTATGACCCAAGATTAATATTCGCCTGGCCAAGTGCCGAACTTGCCGTTATGGGCGGAACGCAAGCTGCTAAAGTATTGGCACAAATAGAAGCTTCATCTTTAAAAGCCAAAGGCGAAACAGTAGACGAAAAAGTAGAACAGGAATTATTCGATAAAATCAAGGCGCGGTATGATGCGCAAGTTTCTCCTTATTATGCTGCAGCACGACTTTGGACTGATGCTATTATTGATCCTTTAGAAACCCGCACTTGGATTTCAATGGGAATAGAAGCTGCTAATCACTCGCCTATTGAAAAGAAATTTAATTTAGGTGTGATTCAGGTTTAATAAATAGTAACAAAATTAAAATCAAACCAACTAATGCTTTAGATTTTCTATTCTTATTCTCATGAAAAAAATACTTGCCTTAAGTTTCATTATTATTAGTTTCCAAAACATCTTTTCTCAAGAAACAACGACACGAAAAGACTCACTTCAAGGCGGATTACGACCGGAACGAACTTGCTTTGATGTGTTGCGCTATGATTTAAATATCAAAGTAAATCCTGATGAAAAATCAGTTGTTGGCTATAATGACATTAGCTTTAAAGTAGTTGACAACACTTCAAAAATTCAATTGGATTTATTTGATAATATGCAAGTAGATTCTATTGTTTTCAATTCGGAAAAATTGAATTACAAGAGAGAATTTAATGCCGTTTTTATCAATTTCCCCACATCCTTAAAAATTGGTACCAATGAAAAAATACGCTTTTATTATTCGGGTAAACCCATAATTGCAAAAAACGCGCCTTGGGATGGTGGATTTATTTTTACTAAAGATGGGCAAGGAAAGCCGTGGGTTGGTGTAGCATGCCAAGGTACAGGAGCCAGTTTATGGTATCCAGTAAAAGACTCGCAAAGCGATGAGCCCGATTTTGGCGCGACTATAAAAGTAGCTGTTCCGAATGGTTTGATGGAAGTTTCCAACGGAAGATTAATAGGCAGTGAAGATCTAAAAAATGGTTATACCCGTTGGGATTGGGAAGTTAAAAATCCAATAAATACTTATTCCATAAATGTCAGTGTTGGCGATTATGTGTCTATACATGAAAATTATAAAGGATTAGATTTAGATTACTACGTACTCCGCCAAAATGAAGTTGCAGCCAAAATACATTTTGAGGAAGTAAAACCTATGATGGATTGTTTTCAGAGTAAATTCGGACCCTATCCTTTTGCAAGTGACAGTTACAAATTAGTGGAAACGCCTTATTTAGGAATGGAACATCAAAGCGCCGTTGCCTATGGAAACAAATATGTAAATGGTTATTTAGGAACTGATAGATCTGGAACCGGAATTGGGTTACTTTTTGACTACATTATAATTCACGAAAGTGGACACGAATGGTTTGGTAATAATATAACATCCAAAGATTCTGCCGATATGTGGATACATGAAGGATTTACTTGTTACACCGAAAATGTTTTTGTTGAATGTCAATTTGGTTACGAAAAAGGGCAACAATACGTAAACGGTTGCAAAAGAAATATTGATAATGTAAGTCCAATTATTGGCCCGTATGGGGTGAATAAAGAAGGCTCGGGTGATATGTATGAAAAAGGTGCTTTGCTTTTAAATACTTTGAGGCATGTTGTCAATGATGACGATAAATGGTGGAAACTGTTCTTAAAATATTCTGAAACATTTCACAACAAAATTATTGATACAGAAGCTGTTATTAGCTTTTTCAATACCGAAACAGGAATGAATTTAACACCTATTTTTAATCAATATCTCAGACATGCATCAATTCCTAAACTTGAATTGAGAAAATCTAAAGGCAAACTTGGGCTTCGTTGGAAAACAGATGAACCTAAATTCAATATGCCAATTGATCTTAAAGTTAATGGTAAAAAATACCGATTTTATCCAACAACTACTTGGGTTACTACAAAATATAAAATCAATAAGTTAGAAGAAGTTGAAGTCTTGACCAATGATTTTTATATAGATGTTAACTAATTCATCACTAACTTTATTGGGAATGTACTTTTTATTAATTCAGCGTTTCTTTTCTCAAGATTTTCCCAGTTACACTATCTTTAAACTTAGGAACAAAAATAATTTCTTTGGGCTTTTCGTATTTGTCTAAAGTTTCATAAATTGAATTGTCCAGTTCGCATTTTTCTCCCTCAATAACTAAAACTACTTTTTCTCCTAATTCATTATCAGGTTTTGATGCAATAAAGAAGCGTTGACTAATTTTGCTTATCAATTTCTTCTCTATTTGCTCTGGAATTAATTTTATTCCACCACTATTGATAACATTATCAAATCTGCCGAGAAATATAAATTGATTTTCATTGACCAATTCAACAATATCATTTGTGATAATAACTTCAGGAGAAATTGTTGGTGCATGAATAACCAAACAATTTCTTTCATCAAACGAAACAGTAACATTAGGCAAAACCGTAAATGCTTTTTCTCCTAATTTTCTGGCTGCAATATGAGTAATGGTTTCGGTCATACCATAAGTTTCATAAACTATGGTAGGTAACTTTAGTAACTGCTTCTCCAGAATTTTATTAACAGCTGCGCCTCCAATAATCAACTTTTTAACTCTCTTTAATTGGGGTATTGAATTTTGTGCTTGCAAAGGCACCATCGCAACAAAATCATAATCAATTTCGTTGTTAGCTAATGGATTTGAACTTGGAGCCACAAACTCTAAATCAAGTCCTAAAATCATAGCACGAACTAGCATCATTTTTCCCGCAACATATTTTACAGGTAAACATTGTAATGCTTTATTGCCAGGTTGCAATTCAAAAAAATCACCTGTAGCCAATGCTGAATCAACCATGGCTTGTTTGCTAACTGAAATAGTTTTTGGTGCTCCGGTTGTTCCCGAAGTTTCCATTTGAATATAACTTTTTCCATCAAACCAATCCAAAAGAAAATTACCAACTGGTTTTTCAAAATCTTCTCCTTCTTTGATAAAACTATAAGCTACGCGACACAAATCTTCCCTATCGAGGTGAAATCCATTAAGCTTAAATAAATTATGTACATTTTCATAGGTTGGGTTACTCATAACTTTTATCATTTACAATATTTTCAATTTGTTCATTCTTTTCAACAACTATAATTTTACCTGTCAGTTTCTCTTTCCAGTCAGTCCAATTATATTTTTTACTAAAGATAAATAATAGTAATGGAAAAATAATGAGAACTGGTACTAGAATTTCAAATCCGGCAGATGGTGATGAAATATCTTTAAAAATAGAATTAGTTTGAAAAGCTGACCAATCTGAAGTAACTAAAAGTGCCGTCATTAAATTATTGGCAGCATGAAAACCAAGAGCCAATTCCATTCCTTCATCCATTAGTGTAATAACTCCAAGGAAGAAACCTGTTCCTATATAATATACTAATATAATATACCCCATTTTTTCAACTTCAGGATTGGCGATATGCATCGTTCCAAAAATAACGGATGTCATTACCAACGGAAACCATCTGTTTTTCGCCAAAAGGGCAAACCCTTGCATTAAATAACCACGAAAAACATATTCTTCAGTACTGGTTTGAACCGGAATTAGAAGAATTCCAATAATTGCCAAAATTAAAAATGGAAAAGGTTTAAAATTGTATACAAAATCACCTGGACTAGTATAAAACATTATTAACGTTGATCCTACAGTAAAAACTCCCCAAAGAGTAAACGAAAAAAATATTCTTTTCCAATCAACTTTTACCCTTGACGTAGTGATTGATAATAAGGTTTGTTTGTGAAAGTACTTTATAACTAAAATTATGGCAATAAAGGCAACGACAAATGAAAATAGCAATAAAAATAAAGTTGTATTTAAATTTAAAAAGTTCATCATTTCCATTTCTTTTGTCGGAAATGGCTTCCCCGTTTTTAAAGATTTAATAAAAACAGCTATAACCCATGGTATTTGACCAATGGCTGATGCAATAAAAATTATCAAGGAACCAACTAAATATTTCCAAAATTTATTGGTAGGCAAAAAACCGTTTTCTAAAAACATAGTACTCATATTTTCTTTCGCCTAAATTAACTTTTTTCTATTAAAATAGATTACTTTGTAAAAAAAATATGTTGCAAATACTTCACAATCCAAGATGCGGAAAATCAAGAGCCTGTTTGGCTTTTGTAACGGAATCTAAACAGGAATTTGAAATTATAAATTACATCGAAAAACCATTAAGTGCTAAAGATTTAAAAAATCTACTTAAAAAACTGAATCTCAAACCTATAGAATTAGTCCGTCAAAAAGAAAGCATTTGGATAGAAAATTATAAAGGAAAATCTCTGACAGATAGTGACATCCTAAATGCCTTAGCCAAACATCCCATATTGATTGAAAGACCAATAGTTATTGATGGTGACAAAGCTACAATTGGAAGGGACATTGACAAACTAAAAGACTTTATTTAACAAACTGTTGGGATAAGTTTATCAAGCTAAGGCGTAATTTTGTTCCGAAAGTTGAAAATTTATCCATGAAAAAATTATACTGTTTTATACCTACACTTCTACTACTATTTTCATTTACAGTTTTTGGACAAGAAACACAAACTAAAGGCTTACTGCCAGAAGGTAAATCTGAGAAAGCTAAAATTACCATCACTGGAAAAATCATAGAGAAAACAAGTAAACTTCCTCTTGAATACGCAACTATAACTTTTAAAAATACTAAAAATCCAAAACTAATTTTCGGTGGAATTACAGATAGCAAAGGTGATTATTCTATAGTTGTTGTATCAGGTATTTATGATATCACTCTAGAATTTATTTCTTTTAAACCAACGACTATAAGTCAAAAACAATTAACCCAATCAACCAATTTAGGAACCATAGCTTTAGAAGAAGATGCAACTCAATTAAACGAAGTGGTAGTTCGAGCCGAAAAAACTACGGTTGAAATAAAACTCGACAAAAAAGTTTACAACGTTGGCCAAGACATGATTGTAAAAGGCGGAACCGCCAGCGATGTGTTAGATAATGTGCCGTCAGTTACGGTTGATGCCGATGGAAATGTGGCTTTACGCGGCAACGACAATGTTAAAATTCTTATTGATGGAAGACCTTCAAATGCAATTAATATTGCTGATGCTTTACGAACAATTTCTGCAGATGCTTTAGATAAAATCGAAGTGATTACCAATCCATCTGCGCGTTATGATGCTGAAGGTGGTGGCGGAATTATCAATATTTTATTGAAAAAAGGAAAAAATCAAGGAATCAACGGAACCCTTATTGGCACTGTCGGAAATCCTCAAAACTATGGATTAGTATCAAACATAAATTTCAAAAGTGAACAGTTCAATCTTTTTTCTACATTAGGATATAACGATAGTAAAGCACCTGGTAAATCAAAAACGGATACTGATTATTTAAATCCGGATGGAACTATCCAAAAAACAATAAATGAAAGAAGTACCAGAGAGAGAGGCAGAAAAGGTTTCAACTATACTATCGGAATGGATTGGTATTTAGACAAAACCTTGACATGGAGTAATACTTTTAACTACAGAAAAAATAACGGTGCCAATCCAGATAACGTTTTATTGTATAATGAATTTCCCGATATCGCCGACAATTTCGTTCGCAACAGGTATAACGATCAGTTCACAAGAACGCATGATGTAGAATACGCTACAAATTTTACCAAAAAATTCAAAAAAGACGGACATAAACTTACTGTTGATGGTTCATTTTCAAAAAATTTAGATAACGACTCTTCGACCATAACCGATTTTGTTATTGGACAAGAAAACCTGGCAACCAAAGAATTAACTAAAAACTTTCAAACACAAAAAAGAAGCTTAATTCAATCAGATTATGTCTTGCCAATAGGTGAAAACAGTCAATTTGAAGCAGGTTACAAAGGCGATTTTAATGAATTGATTACCGATTATAATGTTGGCGATATTGATGGTAGTGGAAATTATATCCCAAATTTAAACTACACAAATATTTTAGATTATAAAGAGAAAATTAATGCCGTGTATTCTCAATTTGGTTCAAAGATTAATAAATTCTCCTATTTATTTGGATTAAGATATGAAGATTCTAATATCGATATTGACCTTTTAACAACCAATAATTTTAATAATAAAAAATACAATAATTTTTTTCCAAGTGCTTTCTTTACTTATCAATTAAAAGAACAAAGTACCATTTCACTTAATTACAGCAGACGTATTTCCAGACCTCGTTCGCGATTTATAAATCCGTTTTCAAATTATTCTAGTAACGTAAATATTTTTCAAGGAAATCCAGATATCAATCCATCGCTTACTGACGCTTTTGATATTGGATACATGAACAAATGGGACAAAGTAACGTTTAGCACATCAATGTATTTTAACAGAACTAATGATGTGTTCCAATTTATCAGAAGACCAAACGGAGAATCTGTTACCACTATTGTTGACGGAGTAACAATAGTAACGCCTGTAATTTTATCAACACCTATAAACTTAGCGCGTGAAGATCGTTTCGGATTTGAATTTAACCTAAACTATACACCATACAAATGGTGGAAATTAAACGGTAACTTCAACTTTTTCCAAAGTAAAATAAATGGAGACTACTCGTATACTCTTCAAAATACAGGAGAAGTAATAAACGAAAACTTCGATAATACAGCTGCAAGTTGGTTTACCAGAGTTTCTTCAAAAATAACATTGCCTTATAAAATAGATTGGCAAACAAATGCAACTTACAATGCACCACAAAATAATGCACAAGGAAAAAGCCTTGGCGTCTTGAGTGCAAATTTGGCGTTCAGTAAAGATATTTTGAAAGACAAAGCTACGATTGCTCTTAACGTAAGTGATGTTTTCAATTCGAGAAAAAGAATTAGTGAAACCCATTTGGCTACTTTAAACTCTTACAGCGAAATGCAATGGAGACAGCGTCAAATCAATCTTTCGTTTACTTACAGATTCAATAAATTAAAAAATAACGATAAAGACAAAAAACCAAAAGGAAACCAACAAGATGATAACGGTGATTTTCCCGGATAATAAAAAGAAAAAAGCCCCGAAATTCGGGGCTTTTTCATAAACAAAAACTTAAATTTAAGCTGTTTGTTCTGCGTCTCTTTTTGCTTTTCTTTCTTGCATTAATTCTTTAACGCCTCCGTAAATCCAATAAGGAACAACGAAAGTTACCAAGAACATCATCAACCAAAAACCAATGGTTAAAATGGTTAAGAAAGCTAAGAAACCTAAATACTGTGAAAATTCAAACATGTTTTCCGGAATTTTTTGAATTATAAGCAAATGTAAGCTGAATATTTAAGCTATGCAAAAACAAAATCAATTTTTATTAAATAGTTTTTATGCGTAATTTTGTGGTGCTTTTTTAGGAGCTATTTCCCGCTGTCCGCGCTACACGGTAGCTCGCTCCCATCGGGGCTAAAAACGTAAAGCTACTTATTAACATATAATAAATCAAAATGGAATACAGAATAGAAAAAGATACTATGGGTGAAGTTAAAGTGCCAGCTGATAAATATTGGGGTGCACAAACCGAACGTTCCAGAAATAATTTTAAAATTGGTCCATCCGCATCAATGCCAAAAGAAATTATAGAAGGATTTGCCTATTTGAAAAAAGCCGCCGCATATGCCAATTGTGATTTGGGTGCTTTGTCAACCGAAAAGCGTGACGCCATTGCAGCCGTTTGCGAAGAAATCCTTGCCGGCAAACTAGCTGATGAATTTCCATTAGTAATTTGGCAAACCGGTTCAGGAACACAAAGTAATATGAATGTGAATGAAGTCATTGCCAATCGAGCCCAAGTTTTAGCCGGATTCAAAATTGGCGAAGGCGAACAACTAATAAAAGCCAATGACGATGTGAACAAATCACAATCATCAAACGATACTTTTCCAACTGGAATGCACATTGCATGCTATAAAGCGGCTGTAGAAACTACAATTCCAGGAGTTGAAAAACTACGCGATACTTTAGAGGCAAAAGCCAAGGAGTTCATGAATGTGGTGAAAATTGGAAGAACACACTTAATGGACGCAACACCTTTGACATTAGGTCAGGAAATTTCGGGTTATGTTGCTCAATTAAACTACGGAATCAAAGCCTTAAAAAATACGCTTTCTCATTTATCAGAAGTAGCCCTTGGCGGAACTGCGGTTGGAACCGGATTAAATACACCAGCCGGTTATGATCTGAAAGTAGCCGAATATATTGCCAAATTTACAGGACATCCATTTGTTACTGCTCCAAATAAATTTGAGGCTTTGGCTTCTCATGATGCTATTGTTGAGTCTCACGGTGCTTTAAAACAATTGGCTGTTTCTTTAAATAAATTGCAAATGATGTTAGAATGCTAGCTTCAGGTCCACGTTCCGGAATTGGTGAAATCATAATTCCGGAAAATGAACCTGGTTCATTTTCCGGAATTATGATTTCACCAATTCCGGAACGTGGACCTGAAGCTAGCATTCTAACATCATTTGCAATTTTATTTAAAGAAACAGCCAATTGTTTTAAAGCACCGTGAGACTCAACAATAGCATCATGAGAAGCCAAAGCCTCAAATTTATTTGGAGCAGTAACAAATGGATGTCCTGTAAATTTGGCAATATATTCGGCTACTTTCAGATCATAACCGGCTGGTGTATTTAATCCGGTTCCAACCGCAGTTCCGCCAAGGGCTACTTCTGATAAATGAGAAAGCGTATTTTTAAGGCTTTGATTCCGTAGTTTAATTGAGCAACATAACCCGAAATTTCCTGACCTAATGTCAAAGGTGTTGCGTCCATTAAGTGTGTTCTTCCAATTTTCACCACATTCATGAACTCCTTGGCTTTTGCCTCTAAAGTATCGCGTAGTTTTTCAACTCCTGGAATTGTAGTTTCTACAGCCGCTTTATAGCATGCAATGTGCATTCCAGTTGGAAAAGTATCGTTTGATGATTGTGATTTGTTCACATCGTCATTGGCTTTTATTAGTTGTTCGCCTTCGCCAATTTTGAATCCGGCTAAAACTTGGGCTCGATTGGCAATGACTTCATTCACATTCATATTACTTTGTGTTCCTGAACCGGTTTGCCAAATTACTAATGGAAATTCATCAGCTAGTTTGCCGGCAAGGATTTCTTCGCAAACGGCTGCAATGGCGTCACGCTTTTCGGTTGACAAAGCACCCAAATCACAATTGGCATATGCGGCGGCTTTTTTCAAATAGGCAAATCCTTCTATAATTTCTTTTGGCATTGATGCGGATGGACCAATTTTAAAATTATTTCTGGAACGTTCGGTTTGTGCACCCCAATATTTATCAGCTGGCACTTTAACTTCACCCATAGTATCTTTTTCTATTCTGTATTCCATTTTGATTTATTATATGTTAATAAGTAGCTTTACGTTTTTAGCCCCGATGGGAGCGAGCTACCGTGTAGCGCGGACAGCGGGAAATAGCTCCTAAAAAAGCACCACAAAATTACGCATAAAAACTATTTAATAAAAATTGATTTTGTTTTTGCATAGCTTAAATATTCAGCTTACATTTGCTTATAATTCAAAAAATTCCGGAAAACATGTTTGAATTTTCACAGTATTTAGGTTTCTTAGCTTTCTTAACCATTTTAACCATTGGTTTTTGGTTGATGATGTTCTTGGTAACTTTCGTTGTTCCTTATTGGATTTACGGAGGCGTTAAAGAATTAATGCAAGAAAGAAAAGCAAAAAGAGACGCAGAACAAACAGCTTAAATTTAAGTTTTTGTTTATGAAAAAGCCCCGAATTTCGGGGCTTTTTTCTTTTTATTATCCGGGAAAATCACCGTTATCATCTTGTTGGTTTCCTTTTGGTTTTTTGTCTTTATCGTTATTTTTTAATTTATTGAATCTGTAAGTAAACGAAAGATTGATTTGACGCTGTCTCCATTGCATTTCGCTGTAAGAGTTTAAAGTAGCCAAATGGGTTTCACTAATTCTTTTTCTCGAATTGAAAACATCACTTACGTTAAGAGCAATCGTAGCTTTGTCTTTCAAAATATCTTTACTGAACGCCAAATTTGCACTCAAGACGCCAAGGCTTTTTCCTTGTGCATTATTTTGTGGTGCATTGTAAGTTGCATTTGTTTGCCAATCTATTTTATAAGGCAATGTTATTTTTGAAGAAACTCTGGTAAACCAACTTGCAGCTGTATTATCGAAGTTTTCGTTTATTACTTCTCCTGTATTTTGAAGAGTATACGAGTAGTCTCCATTTATTTTACTTTGGAAAAAGTTGAAGTTACCGTTTAATTTCCACCATTTGTATGGTGTATAGTTTAGGTTAAATTCAAATCCGAAACGATCTTCACGCGCTAAGTTTATAGGTGTTGATAAAATTACAGGCGTTACTATTGTTACTCCGTCAACAATAGTGGTAACAGATTCTCCGTTTGGTCTTCTGATAAATTGGAACACATCATTAGTTCTGTTAAAATACATTGATGTGCTAAACGTTACTTTGTCCCATTTGTTCATGTATCCAATATCAAAAGCGTCAGTAAGCGATGGATTGATATCTGGATTTCCTTGAAAAATATTTACGTTACTAGAATAATTTGAAAACGGATTTATAAATCGCGAACGAGGTCTGGAAATACGTCTGCTGTAATTAAGTGAAATGGTACTTTGTTCTTTTAATTGATAAGTAAAGAAAGCACTTGGAAAAAAATTATTGTATTTTTTATTATTAAAATTATTGGTTGTTAAAAGGTCAATATCGATATTAGAATCTTCATATCTTAATCCAAATAAATAGGAGAATTTATTAATCTTTGAACCAAATTGAGAATACACGGCATTAATTTTCTCTTTATAATCTAAAATATTTGTGTAGTTTAAATTTGGGATATAATTTCCACTACCATCAATATCGCCAACATTATAATCGGTAATCAATTCATTAAAATCGCCTTTGTAACCTGCTTCAAATTGACTGTTTTCACCTATTGGCAAGACATAATCTGATTGAATTAAGCTTCTTTTTTGTGTTTGAAAGTTTTTAGTTAATTCTTTGGTTGCCAGGTTTTCTTGTCCAATAACAAAATCGGTTATGGTCGAAGAGTCGTTATCTAAATTTTTTGAAAATGAACCATCAACAGTAAGTTTATGTCCGTCTTTTTTGAATTTTTTGGTAAAATTTGTAGCGTATTCTACATCATGCGTTCTTGTGAACTGATCGTTATACCTGTTGCGAACGAAATTGTCGGCGATATCGGGAAATTCATTATACAATAAAACGTTATCTGGATTGGCACCGTTATTTTTTCTGTAGTTAAAAGTATTACTCCATGTCAAGGTTTTGTCTAAATACCAATCCATTCCGATAGTATAGTTGAAACCTTTTCTGCCTCTCTCTCTGGTACTTCTTTCATTTATTGTTTTTTGGATAGTTCCATCCGGATTTAAATAATCAGTATCCGTTTTTGATTTACCAGGTGCTTTACTATCGTTATATCCTAATGTAGAAAAAAGATTGAACTGTTCACTTTTGAAATTTATGTTTGATACTAATCCATAGTTTTGAGGATTTCCGACAGTGCCAATAAGGGTTCCGTTGATTCCTTGATTTTTTCCTTTTTTCAATAAAATATTGATAATTCCGCCACCACCTTCAGCATCATAACGCGCAGATGGATTGGTAATCACTTCGATTTTATCTAAAGCATCTGCAGAAATTGTTCGTAAAGCATCAGCAATATTAATTGCATTTGAAGGTCTTCCATCAATAAGAATTTTAACATTGTCGTTGCCGCGTAAAGCCACATTTCCATCGGCATCAACCGTAACTGACGGCACATTATCTAACACATCGCTGGCGGTTCCGCCTTTTACAATCATGTCTTGGCCAACGTTGTAAACTTTTTTGTCGAGTTTTATTTCAACCGTAGTTTTTTCGGCTCGAACTACCACTTCGTTTAATTGAGTTGCATCTTCTTCTAAAGCTATGGTTCCTAAATTGGTTGATTGGGTTAATTGTTTTTGACTTATAGTCGTTGGTTTAAAAGAAATAAATTCTAGAGTGATATCATAAATACCTGATACAACAACTATAGAATAATCACCTTTGCTATCTGTAATTCCACCGAAAATTAGTTTTGGATTTTTAGTATTTTTAAAAGTTATAGTTGCGTATTCAAGAGGAAGTTTACTTGTTTTCTCTATGATTTTTCCAGTGATGGTAATTTTAGCTTTCTCAGATTTACCTTCTGGCAGTAAGCCTTTAGTTTGTGTTTCTTGTCCAAAAACTGTAAATGAAAATAGTAGTAGAAGTGTAGGTATAAAACAGTATAATTTTTTCATGGATAAATTTTCAACTTTCGGAACAAAATTACGCCTTAGCTTGATAAACTTATCCCAACAGTTTGTTAAATAAAGTCTTTTAGTTTGTCAATGTCCCTTCCAATTGTAGCTTTGTCACCATCAATAACTATTGGTCTTTCAATCAATATGGGATGTTTGGCTAAGGCATTTAGGATGTCACTATCTGTCAGAGATTTTCCTTTATAATTTTCTATCCAAATGCTTTCTTTTTGACGGACTAATTCTATAGGTTTGAGATTCAGTTTTTTAAGTAGATTTTTTAAATCTTTAGCACTTAATGGTTTTTCGATGTAATTTATAATTTCAAATTCCTGTTTAGATTCCGTTACAAAAGCCAAACAGGCTCTTGATTTTCCGCATCTTGGATTGTGAAGTATTTGCAACATATTTTTTTTACAAAGTAATCTATTTTAATAGAAAAAAGTTAATTTAGGCGAAAGAAAATATGAGT
The DNA here is from genome assembly GCF_030409795.1 of Flavobacterium paronense. Classification (GTDB taxonomy): domain Bacteria; phylum Bacteroidota; class Bacteroidia; order Flavobacteriales; family Flavobacteriaceae; genus Flavobacterium; species Flavobacterium paronense. The sequence continues at coordinate 27,968 of NZ_JAUFQN010000001.1, forward strand.
ACTATGTTTTTAGAAAACGGTTTTTTGCCTACCAATAAATTTTGGAAATATTTAGTTGGTTCCTTGATAATTTTTATTGCATCAGCCATTGGTCAAATACCATGGGTTATAGCTGTTTTTATTAAATCTTTAAAAACGGGGAAGCCATTTCCGACAAAAGAAATGGAAATGATGAACTTTTTAAATTTAAATACAACTTTATTTTTATTGCTATTTTCATTTGTCGTTGCCTTTATTGCCATAATTTTAGTTATAAAGTACTTTCACAAACAAACCTTATTATCAATCACTACGTCAAGGGTAAAAGTTGATTGGAAAAGAATATTTTTTTCGTTTACTCTTTGGGGAGTTTTTACTGTAGGATCAACGTTAATAATGTTTTATACTAGTCCAGGTGATTTTGTATACAATTTTAAACCTTTTCCATTTTTAATTTTGGCAATTATTGGAATTCTTCTAATTCCGGTTCAAACCAGTACTGAAGAATATGTTTTTCGTGGTTATTTAATGCAAGGGTTTGCCCTTTTGGCGAAAAACAGATGGTTTCCGTTGGTAATGACATCCGTTATTTTTGGAACGATGCATATCGCCAATCCTGAAGTTGAAAAAATGGGGTATATTATATTAGTATATTATATAGGAACAGGTTTCTTCCTTGGAGTTATTACACTAATGGATGAAGGAATGGAATTGGCTCTTGGTTTTCATGCTGCCAATAATTTAATGACGGCACTTTTAGTTACTTCAGATTGGTCAGCTTTTCAAACTAATTCTATTTTTAAAGATATTTCATCACCATCTGCCGGATTTGAAATTCTAGTACCAGTTCTCATTATTTTTCCATTACTATTATTTATCTTTAGTAAAAAATATAATTGGACTGACTGGAAAGAGAAACTGACAGGTAAAATTATAGTTGTTGAAAAGAATGAACAAATTGAAAATATTGTAAATGATAAAAGTTATGAGTAACCCAACCTATGAAAATGTACATAATTTATTTAAGCTTAATGGATTTCACCTCGATAGGGAAGATTTGTGTCGCGTAGCTTATAGTTTTATCAAAGAAGGAGAAGATTTTGAAAAACCAGTTGGTAATTTTCTTTTGGATTGGTTTGATGGAAAAAGTTATATTCAAATGGAAACTTCGGGAACAACCGGAGCACCAAAAACTATTTCAGTTAGCAAACAAGCCATGGTTGATTCAGCATTGGCTACAGGTGATTTTTTTGAATTGCAACCTGGCAATAAAGCATTACAATGTTTACCTGTAAAATATGTTGCGGGAAAAATGATGCTAGTTCGTGCTATGATTTTAGGACTTGATTTAGAGTTTGTGGCTCCAAGTTCAAATCCATTAGCTAACAACGAAATTGATTATGATTTTGTTGCGATGGTGCCTTTGCAAGCACAAAATTCAATACCCCAATTAAAGAGAGTTAAAAAGTTGATTATTGGAGGCGCAGCTGTTAATAAAATTCTGGAGAAGCAGTTACTAAAGTTACCTACCATAGTTTATGAAACTTATGGTATGACCGAAACCATTACTCATATTGCAGCCAGAAAATTAGGAGAAAAAGCATTTACGGTTTTGCCTAATGTTACTGTTTCGTTTGATGAAAGAAATTGTTTGGTTATTCATGCACCAACAATTTCTCCTGAAGTTATTATCACAAATGATATTGTTGAATTGGTCAATGAAAATCAATTTATATTTCTCGGCAGATTTGATAATGTTATCAATAGTGGTGGAATAAAATTAATTCCAGAGCAAATAGAGAAGAAATTGATAAGCAAAATTAGTCAACGCTTCTTTATTGCATCAAAACCTGATAATGAATTAGGAGAAAAAGTAGTTTTAGTTATTGAGGGAGAAAAATGCGAACTGGACAATTCAATTTATGAAACTTTAGACAAATACGAAAAGCCCAAAGAAATTATTTTTGTTCCTAAGTTTAAAGATAGTGTAACTGGGAAAATCTTGAGAAAAGAAACGCTGAATTAATAAAAAGTACATTCCCAATAAAGTTAGTGATGAATTAGTTAACATCTATATAAAAATCATTGGTCAAGACTTCAACTTCTTCTAACTTATTGATTTTATATTTTGTAGTAACCCAAGTAGTTGTTGGATAAAATCGGTATTTTTTACCATTAACTTTAAGATCAATTGGCATATTGAATTTAGGTTCATCTGTTTTCCAACGAAGCCCAAGTTTGCCTTTAGATTTTCTCAATTCAAGTTTAGGAATTGATGCATGTCTGAGATATTGATTAAAAATAGGTGTTAAATTCATTCCTGTTTCGGTATTGAAAAAGCTAATAACAGCTTCTGTATCAATAATTTTGTTGTGAAATGTTTCAGAATATTTTAAGAACAGTTTCCACCATTTATCGTCATCATTGACAACATGCCTCAAAGTATTTAAAAGCAAAGCACCTTTTTCATACATATCACCCGAGCCTTCTTTATTCACCCCATACGGGCCAATAATTGGACTTACATTATCAATATTTCTTTTGCAACCGTTTACGTATTGTTGCCCTTTTTCGTAACCAAATTGACATTCAACAAAAACATTTTCGGTGTAACAAGTAAATCCTTCATGTATCCACATATCGGCAGAATCTTTGGATGTTATATTATTACCAAACCATTCGTGTCCACTTTCGTGAATTATAATGTAGTCAAAAAGTAACCCAATTCCGGTTCCAGATCTATCAGTTCCTAAATAACCATTTACATATTTGTTTCCATAGGCAACGGCGCTTTGATGTTCCATTCCTAAATAAGGCGTTTCCACTAATTTGTAACTGTCACTTGCAAAAGGATAGGGTCCGAATTTACTCTGAAAACAATCCATCATAGGTTTTACTTCCTCAAAATGTATTTTGGCTGCAACTTCATTTTGGCGGAGTACGTAGTAATCTAAATCTAATCCTTTATAATTTTCATGTATAGACACATAATCGCCAACACTGACATTTATGGAATAAGTATTTATTGGATTTTTAACTTCCCAATCCCAACGGGTATAACCATTTTTTAGATCTTCACTGCCTATTAATCTTCCGTTGGAAACTTCCATCAAACCATTCGGAACAGCTACTTTTATAGTCGCGCCAAAATCGGGCTCATCGCTTTGCGAGTCTTTTACTGGATACCATAAACTGGCTCCTGTACCTTGGCATGCTACACCAACCCACGGCTTTCCTTGCCCATCTTTAGTAAAAATAAATCCACCATCCCAAGGCGCGTTTTTTGCAATTATGGGTTTACCCGAATAATAAAAGCGTATTTTTTCATTGGTACCAATTTTTAAGGATGTGGGGAAATTGATAAAAACGGCATTAAATTCTCTCTTGTAATTCAATTTTTCCGAATTGAAAACAATAGAATCTACTTGCATATTATCAAATAAATCCAATTGAATTTTTGAAGTGTTGTCAACTACTTTAAAGCTAATGTCATTATAGCCAACAACTGATTTTTCATCAGGATTTACTTTGATATTTAAATCATAGCGCAACACATCAAAGCAAGTTCGTTCCGGTCGTAATCCGCCTTGAAGTGAGTCTTTTCGTGTCGTTGTTTCTTGAGAAAAGATGTTTTGGAAACTAATAATAATGAAACTTAAGGCAAGTATTTTTTTCATGAGAATAAGAATAGAAAATCTAAAGCATTAGTTGGTTTGATTTTAATTTTGTTACTATTTATTAAACCTGAATCACACCTAAATTAAATTTCTTTTCAATAGGCGAGTGATTAGCAGCTTCTATTCCCATTGAAATCCAAGTGCGGGTTTCTAAAGGATCAATAATAGCATCAGTCCAAAGTCGTGCTGCAGCATAATAAGGAGAAACTTGCGCATCATACCGCGCCTTGATTTTATCGAATAATTCCTGTTCTACTTTTTCGTCTACTGTTTCGCCTTTGGCTTTTAAAGATGAAGCTTCTATTTGTGCCAATACTTTAGCAGCTTGCGTTCCGCCCATAACGGCAAGTTCGGCACTTGGCCAGGCGAATATTAATCTTGGGTCATACGCTTTTCCACACATGGCATAGTTTCCTGCTCCATAAGAATTTCCGACAATTACAGTAAATTTTGGGACGACCGAATTGGAAACCGCATTCACCATTTTGGCTCCGTCTTTAATGATGCCGCCATGTTCTGATTTGCTTCCAACCATAAATCCGGTAACATCTTGCACAAATACTAAAGGAATTTTCTTTTGGTTGCAATTGGCAATAAAACGAGTGGCTTTATCAGCAGAATCGGAATAAATAACGCCACCAAATTGGATTTCTCCTTTTTTGGTTTTAGAAACCGTACGTTGATTTGCTACAATTCCCACTGCCCAACCGTCAATCCTTGCATAGCAAGTGATAATGGATTGACCATAACCGTCTTTATACATATCCATTTCTGAATTATCAACTAAGCGTTTGATGATTTCCATCATATCGTATTGTTCGGTGCGTAATTTTGGTAGTATTCCGTAGATTTCTTCCTCTTTCAGCATTGGTTTTTGAGAAGCTTCTCTGTTGAAACCGGCTTTATCATAATCACCGATTTTCCCAACGATACTTTTAATTCTGTCCAAAGCGTCTTTATCGTCTTTAGCTTTATAATCAGTAACACCCGAGATTTCGCAGTGTGTTGTGGCTCCGCCTAATGTTTCATTATCAATGTTTTCACCGATGGCAGCTTTTACCAAATAACTTCCAGCCAAGAAAATACTTCCAGTTTTATCAACTATCATTGCTTCATCACTCATAATCGGGAGATAAGCACCACCAGCCACACAACTTCCCATAACGGCTGCAATTTGTGTAATTCCCATGCTGGACATTATGGCATTGTTTCTAAAAATTCTACCAAAATGTTCTTTATCAGGAAAAATTTCATCCTGCATTGGTAAATAAACTCCGGCAGAATCAACTAAATAAATTATAGGTAAACGGTTTTCCATCGCAATTTCCTGCGCGCGCAGATTCTTTTTTGCTGTAATCGGAAACCATGCTCCGGCTTTTACAGTCGCATCATTGGCAACAACAATACATTGTTTTCCTTTGATGTAACCCATTTTTACCACAACGCCACCAGAAGGACATCCGCCATGTTCAGCATACATTCCGTCACCAACAAAAGCGCCAATTTCTATGCTTTTTGCTTTCGCGTCAAGCAAATAATCGATTCGTTCACGGGCAGTCATCTTACCTTCGGTGTGCAGTTTTTCGATACGTTTTTCACCACCACCAACTTTAACTTTGGTAAAACGTTGCTTTAAATCGGTTATTAAAAGTTTATTATGATCTTCGTTTTTATTGAAGTTAATGTCCATGGGTTTTATTTTATATCACTGTGTTCAGCATTAATAGGTATTTCCGAATGTCCACAGGACATTCTCCTCTTAATATCAAATGTGCTAAAATACGAAAACGTTTTCAATAAGATAATTTCTGAAGATTTGAAATTGTAATTCAATAAAAAAAAAGCATATTTTTGATTAGTTAATATTCACTTAACATTAGAAAAATACATTTGTACCAAAGTAAACATAAAAACAATGACTCTTAACAATATTTTCCAGTTTTTAGTTCCAAAGGATAAAAAGTTCTTCCCGTTATTTGAACAAGCTTCAGCAGGTTTAATTTTATTGGCAGAAACACTTCATGAAGCAGTAAACGCACCCAAAGCAGAGAGAGAAGAATATTTTAGAAAAATTGAAGAACTTGAAGCTGAAATAGAAGAGATTACGCATAAAACACATTTAGAATTAAGTCGAAATTTTATCACACCTTTTGATAGAGAAGATATTCATTCGTTAATAAAAGCCATTGATAATGTTGCCGACAACATGCATGGTGCTGCCAGTAGAATGCGCTTGTATCAAGTAGAAAAAATAACAAAATCAATTCGTAAATTAACGGAGATTAATTTAGAAGCTTGTCAATTAATTGGTCTCGGTATCAAAGAATTGAAAGCTATGAATCATAAAGCAATAAAAGAAACCTGCAAAAAAATCAATAAATTAGAAAGTAAAGCAGATTCAGTATTTGATAAAGCAGTTGCAGACATTTTTGAAAATGAAGTCGATGCTAAAAACGTTATTAAATACAAAGAAGTGCTTTCTGCTTTGGAAATGGCTTCTGATAAATGTAAAAGCGTTTCAAATGTTATGGAACAAATTTCAGTTAAGCACTCATAATAAAATCAATTAGGAAATCATGACATTACTAATTGTAATTATAGTTCTTGCACTTTTATTTGATTATATCAACGGATTTCATGATGCTGCGAATTCTATAGCAACTATTGTAGCTACTAAAGTACTAACACCATTTCAGGCTGTGCTTTGGGCAGCTTTTTTTAATTTTTTAGCGTATTGGGTTTTTGGTTTTGGTGTTGCAGATACAGTTGCTAAAACCGCCAAAACCGATAGTATTAATTTGACGGTTATATTAGCTGGAGTTATTGCTGCTATTATATGGAATTTAATCACTTGGTGGAAAGGAATTCCTTCATCATCATCCCACACTTTAATTGGGGGTTTTGCCGGAGCAGCTATTGCACATGCTATTTCTCTTCATGGTTTTTCCGATTATACTGCAATTCAAGATGGTGCAGAAGTCACAAAGCATTGGTACAATATTGTAAATTGGTATAAACCAGGAGAAGATGGAGGATTACCATCGGGAGTTTCGGTCATAATTGCTTTTATAGTTTTAGCTCCTTTATTAGGAATGTTGATTTCCTATTTTATTTCACTTTGGTTGATGTATTCGTCACGCAAAAGTATTTACCCAAAAATATTAACCCTAGTGTTAATGTTATTAGTATTTTGGTTTTTGTCAACAGTATTAGTTGGTTATAATGACATTAAGAAACCAAGATTTGAGAGCCATCTTTGGAGTGTGATTTCTGAACCATCTAATATAAAATGGTCATTGGTAGCTATTATCTTTTTCAGTGTTGCCATATTCAATTTAGTATTCAGTAGCTTTTCAACTTCAAAAGCAGAAAAAGTATTAAAAAGAATGCAGTTGCTCTCTTCTGCTTCTTTCAGTTTAGGACACGGTGGGAATGATTCTCAAAAAGTTATGGGAATCATAGCTGCTGCTGTAGCTGTTTATTTAAATACCCATCCAAATGCTAATATGTCAATGGGTTGGTTAGATTTAAATGTAGTATTACCCTCTGAAAAAGATGGAGTAAAAATTGATGGTGTTATGCCTTCTTGGATTCCGTTAACTTGTTATACCGTTATTGCTTTGGGAACCTTGAGTGGTGGATGGAAAATTGTAAAAACAATGGGTTCAAAAATTACAAAAGTAACCGCCTTTGAGGGTGTTGTTGCCGAATCAGCTGGAGCGTTAACCTTATTCATTACAGAACATTTTAAAATTCCAGTATCAACAACACATACAATAACTGGTTCCATAATTGGAGTAGGAGTAACTAAAAGGGTTTCTGCAGTTCGTTGGGGTGTTACTGTAAAACTTCTTTGGGCTTGGGTGTTAACCATACCAGTTTCAGGTGTTTTAGCAGCTTTGGTATATTATTTATTAAGAACATTTATATAAAAAATATTTTTAAAGTTTTCAACTCCTAAAGATTTTTCTTTAGGAGTTTTTTATTTTAAAAAGGTTATAAAATTTTTATTTACTTTTTGATTCTCTCTAATGACAGTACTTAACAAGTTTTCAATGTTAAGGTTTTCGTTGAAACGAAAACTTAACATTGGCGAATTGGTTTAAACACTATTTTTGTTAACGTAAAATTTA
>NZ_JAUFQN010000002.1 GCF_030409795.1 Flavobacterium paronense
ATTTTCTTTGCTGTTTCACTATCTGTATTTGCAGCATTAAGACCTTTTTTACTTGAAATAACTGTCGATAAATACATCAAAACAGCTAGTAAATCAGGGCTTTTGATTTATGGGATAATAATGGGAATTTCGCTTTTACTGGAAACTATTTCACAGTTCTATTTTGTATATTGGGCAAACTGGTTGGGTCAAGATATCATAAAAGATATTCGGACAAAATTATTCAAACACTTGTTGAGTTTCAGAATGAAATATTTTGATAATGCACCTGTTGGGCAATTAGTGACTCGGTCGGTTTCTGATATTGAACAAATCGCTCGAATCTTTAGTCAAGGGTTATTCATGATTTTTAGTGATTTGATGAAGATGTTCATTTGCATCATTGTAATGTTTTACATGAACTGGCATCTTTCAATGATTGTAGTAATTGCCATTCCAATATTGGTTTATATCACAAGAATTTTTCAACGCAAAATGCAAGTTGCTTTTGAAGAAGTAAGAACTCAAGTAGCCACATGAATACGTTTATTCAGGAACGTGTTACCGGAATGAAGATTGTGCAACTTTTCAATCGAGAAGAAATAGAATATGAGAAGTTTAAAGAAATTAATAATAAACACAACAATGCTTGGATTAAAACTATTTTCTATAACTCTATCTTCTTCCCCATTGCTGATATTATTTCTTCAATAACCTTAGGAGCCATTATTTTATATGGCGGAATGCAAATTGTAAACGGAAACCCATTTACAACAGTTGGTCAAATGATTTCTTATACTATGTTTATCGGAATGCTCTTCAATCCGTTGCGCCAAATCGCTGATAAATTCAACGAAATGCAAATGGGAATGATTTCGGCAAACCGTGTTTTTGATATTTTAGATTCTGACAGTGATGTTCAGCATGATGGAACAAAAACGGCTAGTCATTTTCATGGAAATATTCAATTTGAAAACGTTCGCTTTGGTTATATCGATAATGAAGAAGTTCTGAAAGGAATCAATCTAAAAGTCAATGCTGGTGAAACGATAGCTATTGTTGGTGCCACAGGTGCAGGAAAATCAACCATTATCAATCTCTTAAATCGGTTTTACGAAATTAATTCGGGTGCTATTTACATTGATGACGAAAATATTAATGATTTCCAGTTGGAAAGTTTACGTGCTCAAATTGCCATTGTCCTTCAGGATGTTTTTCTTTTTGCCGATACCATTCACAATAATATCACGCTGAATAATCCAGCTATAACTAGAGAAGATGTAATTGTGGCTGCCAAAAAAATCGGGATTCACAAGTTCATAAAAAGTCTGCCAAACGGCTATGACTATGATGTAAAAGAACGTGGCGTTATGCTGTCTTCGGGTCAGCGTCAACTAATTGCTTTTCTTCGGGCTTACATGAGTAATCCGAGTATTTTGATTTTGGATGAAGCGACTTCTTCTATTGATACTTACAGCGAAGAATTAATCCAAAAAGCTACCGAAACCATTACCAAAGGCAGGACTTCAATAGTAATTGCGCATCGATTGGCAACCATTATCAAAGCGGATAAAATTATTGTAATGGACAAAGGCCAGATTGTAGAAGAAGGAACGCATCAAGAGTTAGTTAACAAAACAGAGGGTTATTATAAAAAAATTATATGATTCACAGTTTGCCACTGAAGTTGAATAAATTATGAAGACATTTCAGCAAATAAAAAAGAACCTGAAGAATGATTTTTCATCTTTAAAAAAAATAAAGGTTGCCGTTCTGGGCGACACAGCTACTCAGTTTTTGACTCAAGCCTTAAAAGGATTAGGATTTGACAAAGGATTTGATTTACAAATTTGGGAGTCCGATTTCAATCAAATTGAACAACAAGTTAGTGATCCTAATTCGGAGCTTTATGATTTTAAGCCGGAGATTGTTATTGTTTTTCAATCTTCGCATAAATTATTATCCAAATACAACAAGTTAAAACCAGAAACCTGCTCATCATTAGCGAACGATGAAATAGATTCGATTGGATTTATGTTGGAAAACCTGAGCATCCAGTTAGACGCCAAAATCATCTATTACAATTACACTGAAATTGACGATGCTGTTTTTGGAAGTTATGCTTTAAAAACTGAATCTTCTTTTTTATTTCAATTGCGAAAACTGAATTTTGAATTGATGCAGTTTGCTACCGAAAACGCTAATTTTTATTTGTGTGACCTTTCGACTATTCAAAACCAAATAGGGAAATCCAACTTTTTTCAAAGTTCTATTTATATTAATACTGAAATGGTATTGAGTCTCGATGCCCTACCATTAATAGCTTCAAGAACATTGAATATAATCGAATCGTTAAACGGTAATTTCAAAAAATGCGTGATTTTAGATTTGGATAACACTATCTGGGGCGGCATTATTGGAGATGATGGTATCGAGAATATTCAGATTGGAAGTTTAGGCATTGGAAAAGCATTTTCAGAATTTCAATATTGGATAAAAAAATTAAAAAGCCGTGGAATCATAATAGCCGTTTGCAGTAAAAATACCGAATCAGTAGCGAAAGAACCTTTTGAAAAACATCCTGATATGGTATTGCGATTAGATGACATTTCTGTCTTTATAGCCAATTGGGAAAACAAGGCAGACAATATCCGCCAAATTCAAAACATCTTAAATATTGGTTTTGATTCGATGGTTTTTTTAGATGACAATCCGTTTGAACGCAACATCGTTCGCGAAAATATTCCAGGCATTACAGTTCCTGAATTGCCCGAAGATCCGGCAGATTATCTGGAATATCTTTATACTTTAAATCTTTTTGAAACCGTTTCGTTTTCTGGTGAAGATACCGAGCGAACTAAAATGTATCAAATTGAAGCCAAAAGAGCCAACATCCAACAAAAATTTACCAATGAAGAAGATTTCCTAAAAAGCCTTAATATGGTTTCATTAGTTGAACCTTTTAATAAATTTAATAACCCCAGAGTTGCCCAACTTTCTCAGCGTTCTAATCAATTCAATTTGAGAACCATTCGCTATACAGATGCTGATATTGAAAAAGTTTGCTTATCTGACCAGCATTTTACTTTTACCTTTACTCTTGAAGACAAATACGGCGATAACGGATTGATTTGTGTAATTATTTTAAAACAGGAAATGGAACACACCCTATTCGTTGACACTTGGTTTATGAGTTGCCGGGTTTTGAAACGCACTATGGAGAATTTTGTTTTGAATACGTTAGTAAATTTTGGTTTGGAACATAATTTTACAACACTAAAAGGAGAATATATCCCGACACCCAAAAATGAAATGGTGGCCAATCATTATGAAAACTTAGGGTTTCAAAAAGCAGCTCATTTCTGGGAACTGGATTTGAAAAATTATTCCAATAAAAAAAACATATATTTCGAAAAAATAATAGCATGAGCAAAGCCGACATTATAAAAGAAGTAACCGATATATTTATTGATGTTCTTGACAACGAAGACATCGTTTTAAACGAGTCTACACAAGCCAAAGATATAGAGGATTGGGATTCCTTAAATCATATCCAACTAGTAGTTGCCATTGAAAAACATTTTAAAATTCGTTTTACTTCTAAGGAAATTCAAAGCTGGAATAATGTGGGTGAAATGTTGAATTGCATTCAGGAAAAAGGAATATGATGTTTAAAGTTGATGATACTTTTGTAGCCAATTTTATAGTTTCTGAGGAAATTTATAATGGGTTCGTTGTACTTTTCAAAGACAAAAATCCACTACACACTAATCGTCAATTTGCAACCGAAAATGGTTTTAAATCCGAAGTAATGCACGGCAATATTTTAAACGGATTTCTATCGTATTTTATTGGTGAATGTTTGCCTATCAAAAATGTCATCATTCATTCCCAGGAAATCCAGTTTAAAAATGCCGTTTATCTAAACGACAAATTAGAATTCAATGCCAAAGTAACTGGCATATACGAATCAGTGAAAGCGGTAGAATTTAAATATGATTTTAAGAATGCAGACGGTAAAATAGTGGCTAAAGGTAAAATTCAAATAGGCTTATTGGAATGAATATACTGATAACTGGTGGTGCGTCCGGGCTTGGAGAAGCCATTACTAAAACTCTGGCCAAGAATGAAAATAACGTGGTTTATTTTACATTCAACAAGTCAGTGGCTGCTGCAAAAAAATTAGAAAAGCAATTCAAAAATGTCAAGGGAATTCAATGCAACTTTGAAGAAGAAAGCACTTTAAAATCATTGTCAGAAATCATAAATGAACTTGACTTAGACGTTGTTATACACAATGCCTACAACGGTGACTATTTAAAATCCCATTTTCATAAAATAGATTCGAATGATTTTTTGACGGATTTTAAAGCTAATGTTATCCCAGTTGTGGAAATTTCTCAAGCTGCTATAACCCATTTCAGAAAGAAAAAAAGCGGAAAAATAATTACCATATTGACATCTGCATTGCAAGGTATGCCACCAATTGGTTCGGCTGTATATACTTCCAACAAGGCCTATTTGGAAAAACTGACTCAAGTTTGGGCCAATGAAAATACCAAATTTAATATTACGTCCAACTCCATTTCGCCTTCTTTTATGGAAACTGCAATGACCAGTGCAACAGACGATAGAGTAAAAGAACAAATGATAGAAAGCAATCCTTTAAAAAGATTATTGACCACAAATGAAGTTGCAGAAGCGGTTCAATTTCTAGTAAATGATGTGACACAAATCAATGGTAAGGATTTCGTAATTAACGCGGGAAGCATTTTAAAATAAGGGAATTATGATTTTCAACTCCATACCTTTTGTTTTATTTTTTTCACTGTTCTTTTGTTTGTATTGGTTTGTTACCAACAAAAATCTAAAAACACAAAACGTATTAATACTAATAGGTAGTTATTTTTTTTATGCTTGGTCTGATTGGCGTTTACTTTCGTTTTTGATTGGTGTTTCGGCACTCAATTATTTTTTAGGAATTAAAATTGAAACTACCTCAAATCCAAAATGGAGAAAGGTTTTTCTTTATATTGGCCTGCTTCAAGGGATTGGCGGCTTGTTGTTTTTTAAATATTATAATTTTTTCATCATCTCATTTAACGAAGCTCTTTCCATTGGATTACCCACATTGAAAATCCTGGTTCCATTAGGCATAAGTTTCTTTACTTTTAGAACCATCAGTTACTTATTAGATATTGATAAAGGAAAACAAAAAGCTACTACTGATTGGATAATTTTCTTCAATTATGTAGCCTTTTTTCCTTCCTTACTTTCCGGACCTATTGATAAAGCCAACAAGCTGATTCCACAATTGGAAAAAAGTAGAACATTTGACTATAACATTGCTGTTGACGGTTTGCGTCAGATATTATGGGGACTATTCAAGAAAGTGGTCATTGCCAATAATTGTGCTGTCATTACTTCGGAAGTATTTGCTAATTATCACAACTTACCTGCAAGTTCGCTTTTAATCGGAACCTTTTTATACACCATTCAAATCTATGCTGATTTCTCTGGATATTCGGATATGGCGATTGGTTTTGCCAATTTGTTGGGGATTAAGATTACCAAAAACTTTGACTTTCCTTTCTTTGCCCAAAACATTGCTGACTTCTGGAGGAGATGGCATATTTCATTGACATCATGGTTGACAGAATATGTATTTACGCCTTTGTGTATTTATTTTAGAGATTACAATAATTTAGGTTTGATTCTGGCTATTGTTATCAATTTTACGCTTATCGGAATTTGGCATGGCGCCAATTGGACGTATATCTTATTCGGATTTCTTCATGGTCTATATTATATTCCGTTGATATTGAAAGATACTCTGAATAAGAAGAAAAAATTGGGTGCAACTTCTTTTCCCAGTTTTTTAGAAGTATTCAACATGATGAAAACATTCGTTTTAGTGATGTTTACTTTTGTCATTTTTAAATCCAATAGCATTACAGAAGCAGTCCATTTTTATAAAAGCATTTTTTCAAAATCATTAATGCAATTGCCAGTGTTTAAGGGTGTATCTGTGATTTATTTTGTATCACTGTTACTTTATATTTTGTTCTTATTTGTACTGGAATGGAATGCCAGAAAAAAAGAACACGCCTTAGAGAATTTTGGCATTGGACTTCTAAAACCAATTCGATGGACTCTTTATAGCGGACTGGTACTGGTTATTTATTATTTTTCGAGTATCGTTTCCAATCAAGATTTTATATACTTTCAATTTTAAAATGAAACCGTTTCTTAAAAATATATTTTTATTTGTGCTCTTGATAATAGGAATCATTTCAGTGGTTCAGATTGCCATATCCTATAGAATTGATGGCAAAACTGTAACAGGTTACGACACTTTAGAATCTACAGCAAATACCAACGCCGATTTGGTTTGCTTGGGAAGTTCAAGATGCTGGGCACATTTTGACCCTCGTTTTTTTGAAAGCAACTATCATATTAAAACTATAAATATTGGTATGAACGGCCATTCCGATTTGACCGCTACACTACTTCGTTTACAAAATTATTTATCCAGAAACAAAGCTCCAAAATTTGCCATTCTAAACATTGATCCATTTGTAAGTGCTGGCAGTCTCACTAATAATACCAATTTTGTCACTAAAAATCAATATGCGCGTTATGCCTTTTTTCCGAATGAAAAAGACAACCTTTTTTTGAATTATTTTAAATTTGACAACTATGAAAAATATGTTCCGCTTTATGCTTTGTTCAAATATCAGTTGTTTGCCGATTGCTTAACATTGAAAAATGCCAATTCTTTTAAAGCGGGATTTGAATTAAATGATGAAAAGTGGGATACTATTAAATATCCTATTACGGCTCAAGCCAAAAGATATTTTTTTAAACAAAAAGACATTCCACAGCTAGAACATTGCTTGAAAATACTTCAAAATTTATGTCAAAAAAACAACATCCAATTATTTTGCATACAAACACCTGCTTACCAAATTACTTATGATAGTGCCACATTTGAAAAGCCAAAGACATTTTGTGCTAAATTGGGCATTCCTTTTATTGATGCGAATTATGAATCGATAAGAACAAAAACCGACTATTTTTATAACGTGATGCATCTCAATAAAAAAGGCGTTATTGAAATGAATAAACTGCTCAAGAATGAAAAAGAATTAGCTGAGTTTTTAAAATAAATCCATAAATTCGCAGTCTCAATTAATTTAGAAAATTATACACAATGACACGAGCTTTTTGCGACTGCATTTTGTACAAATAACAAATAAATAAGCACAAAATGAAATACGATATTATTGTTTTAGGAAGTGGTCCTGGCGGTTATGTTACTGCTATTCGCGCTTCACAATTGGGCTTTAAAGTAGCCGTAATCGAAAAGGAAAGCCTTGGTGGGATTTGCCTAAATTGGGGTTGTATTCCAACCAAAGCGCTTCTTAAATCGGCACAAGTTTTTGATTACCTAAAACATGCTTCTGATTATGGATTAACTATCAAAGAATTTGACAAAGATTTCTCAGCGGTTGTAAAACGTTCAAGAGATGTTGCTGACGGAATGAGCAAAGGTGTTCAGTTCTTAATGAAAAAAAATAAAATCGATGTTATTGATGGTTTCGGAAAACTAAAACCTGGAAAGAAAGTTGACGTTACCGATAAAGACAAAAAAGTTACTGAATACTCAGCTGATCACATTATCATAGCAACTGGTGCACGTTCTCGTGAATTGCCAAACTTGCCGCAAGATGGTGTAAAAGTAATTGGTTACCGTCAAGCGATGACATTGCCAACACAACCAAAGAAAATGATTGTTGTAGGTTCAGGAGCAATCGGTGTCGAGTTTGCTCATTTCTACAACGCCATGGGAACAGAAGTTACCATTGTTGAATTCATGCCAAATGTGGTTCCGGTGGAAGATGAAGATATTTCAAAGCAATTCGAGCGTTCATTAAAAAAAGCAGGGATTACAATAATGACCAATTCTTCTGTAGAAAGAATTGATACTTCGGGCAAAGGTGTAAAAGCTTTTGTAAAAACAGCCAAAGGTGAAGAAATTTTGGAAGCTGATATTTTACTTTCGGCTGTTGGAATTAAAACTAATATTGAAAACATAGGTTTAGAAGAAGTTGGCATTGCAACCGATAAAGATAAAATTTTGGTAAACGCTTATAATCAAACAAATGTTCCAGGATATTATGCTATTGGTGATGTAACTCCAGGTCAAGCTTTGGCTCACGTTGCTTCGGCAGAAGGAATTAATTGTGTGGAGAAAATTGCAGGTTTACACGTAGAACCAATTGATTACGGAAATGTTCCAGGCTGTACTTATGCTACTCCGGAAATTGCTTCTGTTGGTTTAACCGAAAAACAAGCTAAAGAAAAAGGATACGAATTAAAAATTGGAAAATTCCCATTCTCAGCTTCAGGAAAAGCAAAAGCTGCCGGAACTCCGGATGGTTTTGTAAAAGTTATTTTTGATGCCAAATATGGCGAATGGTTGGGTTGCCACATGATTGGTGCCGGTGTTACTGATATGATTGCAGAAGCTGTTGTTGCCCGTAAACTCGAAACTACGGGACATGAAATCCTAAAATCAATCCATCCGCACCCAACTATGAGCGAAGCCGTTATGGAAGCAGTTGCTGATGCATACGGAGAAGTGATTCATTTGTAAATATACCTTAAAAGGTATTTTAAGTAATCCGTTTTGTGAAAGCAAAACGGATTTTTTTATACCTAAAAGCCTTAAAGTATGATATATATCATTGGATTTGATTTGAATATATTCTTAACTTTCATATGGGAAATTGGAGTCCAGACACCAAATTAAAAAACGGGGTGGAACTGAAAAACCATACGAGTAGGAATTTTAATCTTTATCAAAATGAAAAATATTATTTTATTTATCGGACTGGTAATTTTGGGATTATACAATTTTACCGCATATGGTCAGGGAAGCTGGAATTTACAAACAAATCCAGTTGCAGCAACATCTAGTCTTGGTAAGTTGCAATTTGTAAGCGCCTCAGAGGGATGGATTTCCATTTCTAATGGTTTTCTACTTCATACTATAAATGGAGGTGCAACATGGACTGAAATGGTAAAACCTTTTCCTGGTGATGTTATTGGTTCTATGTCTGACCCTGGACTAAATATTAGTTTTATTAATCCATCAACCGGATGGGTTTTAAAATCTTTTGGAACTTACGACAACCCTCTTGGTGCTGTCGTTTATAAAACAACTAATGGCGGTGCTAATTGGAATAGAACCGTACTTTCAAATACAACTGGTGATTTAGCTATTCAAATACAATTTGTAGATGCCAATAATGGTTGGGCTTTATATTATAACATGATTACCGGAACACCTACTTTTCTTAAAACTACTAATGGTGGAACAACATGGGAAACAACCAATGGTGCCGGAATATTTTATTATGTTAATACCAATATTGGTTGGGCATATTCTGCTGGCCCAAGTCAGTTGCCTCCCTACTCTATCTACAAAACAGTTGATGGTGGTAGCAGTTGGACACCACAGTTTACTGATAATAGCGCAGGTGAATTAAATGCTATGCAATTTTCAGACTTAAACAATGGATGGGTTGTAGGCAGTAAAGGTAAAATATTTAAAACAACTAACGGTGGAACCAATTGGACTGCAGTAACTAATACTGGTATCACTTCAAGTTATGATAGTAAAACTTTATATTTTATGAACTCCTCAACCGGATGGATTGGAAGTAAACTAAATGGTAGTCCAGGCAATGCCATTGTACTTAAAACTACTGATGGAGGTGCCAGTTGGATAACTCAAAATACTCCTGCTTTGAATCCGTTTAGTATTTCATTTTGGGATGAAAACAATGGTTGGCTCACCTCTGATGATAATAAAATTGTAAATTACAGTATTACAACAGGTAGCTATAATAACGCAACTTTAAACGGACCTTGGTTTGTGTATGCTGATGTAACCCCAATAGACCCTTTTAATGATAATTTTCTTTATTTAGTTTTTGATGGAAATGGAAGTATTACAGATTTGAGCGGTTTTGGAGGTCCTTGGACTGGTAATTATTCTGTTAGTCCAAGTGGTATAATTTCAGGATATATATATGGTGGAGGTAATGTATATCCTATGAACGGACAACTTACATCAAATACTGAAGGCACAACACAACTAGTTGGTCAAAATTGGAGATTGCATAAAATAGCAAACCCAGGTGCGCTAAAAGATAAAATTGTGGGAACGCTTACTACTGATGATTGTGGCGGAAGAAACGTAACCCTTAGTATAGACAGTAATGGCAACATAATTTCAGCAATAGGATTAACAGGACCAGTTACCGGAAGAGTTTATACAGATTTAGGTGTATACATAGGGCACATGACAACTGGAGAAGGAATTCATTGGAGTGAATTAACTATAACAGGATACTACAGCAATAATAATTTAATTGGTCATCTCGGATTAGACGCAGATCAAGTCACTTGTGTCAATGGAGTTTCAAATTTTGTTCGCTCTGATAACTTAGGTATTTATGATGTAATCAATGATAAAAAAATTACCATTTATCCAAATCCAAACAATGGAACATTCACTTTGAACTTCCCAAATATTGGTGCTGAATTTCAAATTGAGATATATGATATCATTGGTCATAAAGTCTTCTCATCAAGACAAACATCTTCAGAAATTAACTTTAATGCTACATCAAAAGGTATTTACTTCTTGAAAGTTAATGATGGTAAAGATGTATATAAAGGAAAAGTAATTATTGAGTAACAGGATTTATTAACAATACAAATCCGTCTCTCACTGAGGCGGATTTTTTTGTTAATAAATATTAATTCCCATAGATAATTAGCAATCAATATTTTATAAATTTAATAGTCAAAAAACTAATCAATAACTAACCATTAAATTTATTACTTATGAAGAAAATCCAATTATTAAAAATCGTTTGTGCTTCTTTAATTTTAGTAAGCATGAGTTGTAAAAAAGCAGAAGAAACTCCTGCCGAAACAGCAAAACCTACATTTGATTTAGCTGCAGAAAAAACTGCAGTTGAGGCAGGATACAGAGAATTTGAAAAGGCTTTTAATGCAAAAGATTCAGTTACACTGGCTAATTGCTATGCCACAGATGCTAAGTTTATGCCACAAAGCAGCAAAGCTGTTGAAGGCAGACCAGCAATTCAAAAAGAATTTACACAATGGTTTAAAGGCGATACACCACAGATTGCTATTAAGCTTGTTGAGCTTTGGGGTAACGAAACCAATCTAACTGCCGAAAACTCATGGACCATGACCGGTAAGGACGGAAAAGTAGTTGATGAAGGAAAATCAATAGAACTCTATAAAAAGAAGAAGGCAAATGGAAGCTATTACGTGATTGCTATAATTCGAATATGCCACAGGCCAAATAGATTTCTACTTTTAAAAAAATAAAAAACCGCCAATAAGGCGGTTTTCTATTTTAAATTACAACGGAATATTTCCGTGTTTTCGTTTAGGCAAATCAACTACTTTATTTTCAAGCATACTAAATGCTTTTAATAATTTTCTACGAGTGTTTTTTGGCAAAATAACTTCATCTATAAAACCACGTTGCGCAGCGGTGTAGGGATTAGCAAATAGCTCAGCATATTCTGCTCTTTTTTCCAATAATTTTGCTGCTGGATCTAGTGCTTCTGAAATTTCTTTTTTGAAAATAATTTCCGACGCTCCTTTAGCTCCCATAACAGCTATTTCGGCACTTGGCCATGCGAAATTCATATCCGCACCAATGTGTTTTGAGTTCATCACGTCATAGGCACCACCATAAGCTTTTCTTGTAATGACTGTAACTCTTGGAACAGTTGCTTCACTAAAGGCGTATAATAATTTTGCTCCATGAACAATAATCCCATTCCACTCTTGGTCAGTTCCGGGTAAAAAACCAGGTACATCTTCTAAAACCAACAATGGAATATTGAAACAATCACAAAAACGCACAAATCGTGCACCTTTGATTGAAGATTTAACATCTAAGCATCCTGCTAAAAACTTTGGATTATTAGCCACAATTCCAATACTTCTTCCTCCTAATCTAGCAAAACCAACAATAATATTTTCAGCATAATCTTTATGAATTTCAAAAAAGAATCTTCGTCGATGATGTTGGAAATTACATCATGCATGTCATAAGGTTTATTGGCATTATCCGGAACAATCGTATCTAATTTTTCACGCACTTCGTCATTAGTTACATAAGGCAATTTTGGTGTTACTTCCCGGTTATTTTGGGGCATATAACTTAATAATCTTTTAATATCTTCCAGACATTCAACACCATTAGGGGAAGTGATATGTGCGACACCTGATTTTGTTGAATGTGTACTTGCACCTCCTAATTCTTCTGAAGTAACTTCTTCGTTAGTTACTGTTTTTACAACATTTGGACCTGTAACAAACATATAACTGTTGCCTTCAACCATCATCGTAAAATCAGTCATCGCAGGCGAATAAACAGCTCCTCCCGCACAAGGTCCCATTATGGCCGAAATTTGTGGAATAATACCGCTAGATTGTACATTTCTATAAAAAATATCAGCATAGCCACCAAGCGAACGTACACCTTCTTGTATACGTGCTCCACCGAATCATTCAGGCCAATCATTGGTGCACCGCTGCGCAATGCCATATCCATAACTTTACAAATTTTCTCAGCATGATGTGTTTCTGATAATGATCGATCATTATCAGAAACACATGCTGAGAAAATTTGTAAAGTTATGGATATGGCATTGCGCAGCGGTGCACCAATGATTGGCCTGAATGATTCCGGTGGAGCACGTATACAAGAAGGTGTACGTTCGCTTGGTGGCTATGCTGATATTTTTTATAGAAATGTACAATCTAGCGGTATTATTCCACAAATTTCGGCCATAATGGGACCTTGTGCGGGAGGAGCTGTTTATTCGCCTGCGATGACTGATTTTACGATGATGGTTGAAGGCAACAGTTATATGTTTGTTACAGGTCCAAATGTTGTAAAAACAGTAACTAACGAAGAAGTTACTTCAGAAGAATTAGGAGGTGCAAGTACACATTCAACAAAATCAGGTGTCGCACATATCACTTCCCCTAATGGTGTTGAATGTCTGGAAGATATTAAAAGATTATTAAGTTATATGCCCCAAATAACCGGGAAGTAACACCAAAATTGCCTTATGTAACTAATGACGAAGTGCGTGAAAAATTAGATACGATTGTTCCGGATAATGCCAATAAACCTTATGACATGCATGATGTAATTTCCAACATCATCGACGAAGATTCTTTTTTTGAAATTCATAAAGATTATGCTGAAAATATTATTGTTGGTTTTGCTAGATTAGGAGGAAGAAGTATTGGAATTGTGGCTAATAATCCAAAGTTTTTAGCAGGATGCTTAGATGTTAAATCTTCAATCAAAGGTGCACGATTTGTGCGTTTTTGTGATTGTTTCAATATTCCATTGTTGGTTTTAGAAGATGTACCTGGTTTTTTACCCGGAACTGACCAAGAGTGGAATGGGATTATTGTTCATGGAGCAAAATTATTATACGCCTTTAGTGAAGCAACTGTTCCAAGAGTTACAGTCATTACAAGAAAAGCTTATGGTGGTGCCTATGACGTGATGAACTCAAAACACATTGGTGCGGATATGAATTTCGCATGGCCAAGTGCCGAAATAGCTGTTATGGGAGCTAAAGGAGCGTCGGAAATTATTTTCAAAAAAGAAATTTCAGAAGCACTAGATCCAGCAGCAAAATTATTGGAAAAAGAAGCAGAATATGCTGAGCTATTTGCTAATCCCTACACCGCTGCGCAACGTGGTTTTATAGATGAAGTTATTTTGCCAAAAAACACTCGTAGAAAATTATTAAAAGCATTTAGTATGCTTGAAAATAAAGTAGTTGATTTGCCTAAACGAAAACACGGAAATATTCCGTTGTAATTTAAAATAGAAAACCGCCTTATTGGCGGTTTTTTTATTTTTTAAAAGTAGAAATCTATTTGGCCTGTGGCATATTCGAATTATAGCAATCACGTAATAGCTTCCATTTGCCTTCTTCTTTTTTATAGAGTTCTATTGATTTTCCTTCATCAACTACTTTTCCGTCCTTACCGGTCATGGTCCATGAGTTTTCGGCAGTTAGATTGGTTTCGTTACCCCAAAGCTCAACAAGCTTAATAGCAATCTGTGGTGTATCGCCTTTAAACCATTGTGTAAATTCTTTTTGAATTGCTGGTCTGCCTTCAACAGCTTTGCTGCTTTGTGGCATAAACTTAGCATCTGTGGCATAGCAATTAGCCAGTGTAACTGAATCTTTTGCATTAAAAGCCTTTTCAAATTCTCTGTATCCTGCCTCAACTGCAGTTTTTTCTGCAGCTAAATCAAATGTAGGTTTTGCTGTTTCGGCAGGAGTTTCTTCTGCTTTTTTACAACTCATGCTTACTAAAATTAAAGAAGCACAAACGATTTTTAATAATTGGATTTTCTTCATAAGTAATAAATTTAATGGTTAGTTATTGATTAGTTTTTTGACTATTAAATTTATAAAATATTGATTGCTAATTATCTATGGGAATTAATATTTATTAACAAAAAAATCCGCCTCAGTGAGAGACGGATTTGTATTGTTAATAAATCCTGTTACTCAATAATTACTTTTCCTTTATATACATCTTTACCATCATTAACTTTCAAGAAGTAAATACCTTTTGATGTAGCATTAAAGTTAATTTCTGAAGATGTTTGTCTTGATGAGAAGACTTTATGACCAATGATATCATATATCTCAATTTGAAATTCAGCACCAATATTTGGGAAGTTCAAAGTGAATGTTCCATTGTTTGGATTTGGATAAATGGTAATTTTTTTATCATTGATTACATCATAAATACCTAAGTTATCAGAGCGAACAAAATTTGAAACTCCATTGACACAAGTGACTTGATCTGCGTCTAATCCGAGATGACCAATTAAATTATTATTGCTGTAGTATCCTGTTATAGTTAATTCACTCCAATGAATTCCTTCTCCAGTTGTCATGTGCCCTATGTATACACCTAAATCTGTATAAACTCTTCCGGTAACTGGTCCTGTTAATCCTATTGCTGAAATTATGTTGCCATTACTGTCTATACTAAGGGTTACGTTTCTTCCGCCACAATCATCAGTAGTAAGCGTTCCCACAATTTTATCTTTTAGCGCACCTGGGTTTGCTATTTTATGCAATCTCCAATTTTGACCAACTAGTTGTGTTGTGCCTTCAGTATTTGATGTAAGTTGTCCGTTCATAGGATATACATTACCTCCACCATATATATATCCTGAAATTATACCACTTGGACTAACAGAATAATTACCAGTCCAAGGACCTCCAAAACCGCTCAAATCTGTAATACTTCCATTTCCATCAAAAACTAAATAAAGAAAATTATCATTAAAAGGGTCTATTGGGGTTACATCAGCATACACAAACCAAGGTCCGTTTAAAGTTGCGTTATTATAGCTACCTGTTGTAATACTGTAATTTACAATTTTATTATCATCAGAGGTGAGCCAACCATTGTTTTCATCCCAAAATGAAATACTAAACGGATTCAAAGCAGGAGTATTTTGAGTTATCCAACTGGCACCTCCATCAGTAGTTTTAAGTACAATGGCATTGCCTGGACTACCATTTAGTTTACTTCCAATCCATCCGGTTGAGGAGTTCATAAAATATAAAGTTTTACTATCATAACTTGAAGTGATACCAGTATTAGTTACTGCAGTCCAATTGGTTCCACCGTTAGTTGTTTTAAATATTTTACCTTTACTGCCTACAACCCATCCATTGTTTAAGTCTGAAAATTGCATAGCATTTAATTCACCTGCGCTATTATCAGTAAACTGTGGTGTCCAACTGCTACCACCATCAACTGTTTTGTAGATAGAGTAGGGAGGCAACTGACTTGGGCCAGCAGAATATGCCCAACCAATATTGGTATTAACATAATAAAATATTCCGGCACCATTGGTTGTTTCCCATGTTGTTCCACCATTAGTAGTTTTAAGAAAAGTAGGTGTTCCGGTAATCATGTTATAATATAAAGCCCAACCATTATTGGCATCTACAAATTGTATTTGAATAGCTAAATCACCAGTTGTATTTGAAAGTACGGTTCTATTCCAATTAGCACCGCCATTAGTTGTTTTATAAACGACAGCACCAAGAGGGTTGTCGTAAGTTCCAAAAGATTTTAAAACCCATCCGGTTGATGGATTAATAAAACTAATATTTAGTCCAGGGTCAGACATAGAACCAATAACATCACCAGGAAAAGGTTTTACCATTTCAGTCCATGTTGCACCTCCATTTATAGTATGAAGTAGAAAACCATTAGAAATGGAAATCCATCCCTCTGAGGCGCTTACAAATTGCAACTTACCAAGACTAGATGTTGCTGCAACTGGATTTGTTTGTAAATTCCAGCTTCCCTGACCATATGCGGTAAAATTGTATAATCCCAAAATTACCAGTCCGATAAATAAAATAATATTTTTCATTTTGATAAAGATTAAAATTCCTACTCGTATGGTTTTTCAGTTCCACCCCGTTTTTTAATTTGGTGTCTGGACTCCAATTTCCCATATGAAAGTTAAGAATATATTCAAATCAAATCCAATGATATATATCATACTTTAAGGCTTTTAGGTATAAAAAAATCCGTTTTGCTTTCACAAAACGGATTACTTAAAATACCTTTTAAGGTATATTTACAAATGAATCACTTCTCCGTATGCATCAGCAACTGCTTCCATAACGGCTTCGCTCATAGTTGGGTGCGGATGGATTGATTTTAGGATTTCATGTCCCGTAGTTTCGAGTTTACGGGCAACAACAGCTTCTGCAATCATATCAGTAACACCGGCACCAATCATGTGGCAACCCAACCATTCGCCATATTTGGCATCAAAAATAACTTTTACAAAACCATCCGGAGTTCCGGCAGCTTTTGCTTTTCCTGAAGCTGAGAATGGGAATTTTCCAATTTTTAATTCGTATCCTTTTTCTTTAGCTTGTTTTTCGGTTAAACCAACAGAAGCAATTTCCGGAGTAGCATAAGTACAGCCTGGAACATTTCCGTAATCAATTGGTTCTACGTGTAAACCTGCAATTTTCTCCACACAATTAATTCCTTCTGCCGAAGCAACGTGAGCCAAAGCTTGACCTGGAGTTACATCACCAATAGCATAATATCCTGGAACATTTGTTTGATTATAAGCGTTTACCAAAATTTTATCTTTATCGGTTGCAATGCCAACTTCTTCTAAACCTATGTTTTCAATATTAGTTTTAATTCCAACAGCCGAAAGTAAAATATCAGCTTCCAAAATTTCTTCACCTTTGGCTGTTTTTACAAAAGCTTTTACACCTTTGCCCGAAGTATCAATTCTTTCTACAGAAGAATTGGTCATTATTGTAATCCCTGCTTTTTTTAATGAACGCTCGAATTGCTTTGAAATATCTTCATCTTCCACCGGAACCACATTTGGCATGAATTCAACAATGGTAACTTCTGTTCCCATGGCGTTGTAGAAATGAGCAAACTCGACACCGATTGCTCCTGAACCTACAACAATCATTTTCTTTGGTTGTGTTGGCAATGTCATCGCTTGACGGTAACCAATTACTTTTACACCATCTTGCGGCAAGTTTGGCAATTCACGAGAACGTGCACCAGTTGCTATGATAATGTGATCAGCTGAGTATTCAGTAACTTTTTTGTCTTTATCGGTAACGTCAACTTTCTTTCCAGGTTTTAGTTTTCCGAAACCATCAATAACATCGATTTTATTTTTTTTCATTAAGAACTGAACACCTTTGCTCATTCCGTCAGCAACATCTCTTGAACGTTTTACAACCGCTGAGAAATCTTTGTCAAATTCTTTGATAGTTAATCCATAATCAGAAGCATGTTTTAGGTAATCAAAAACTTGTGCCGATTTAAGAAGCGCTTTGGTTGGAATACAACCCCAATTTAGGCAAATCCCACCAAGGCTTTCCTTTTCGATTACGGCTACTTTAAAGCCCAATTGTGAAGCGCGAATAGCAGTAACATAACCGCCAGGACCACTTCCTAAAACAATAATATCGTATTTCATTTTGTGCTTATTTATTTGTTATTTGTACAAAATGCAGTCGCAAAAAGCTCGTGTCATTGTGTATAATTTTCTAAATTAATTGAGACTGCGAATTTATGGATTTATTTTAAAAACTCAGCTAATTCTTTTTCATTCTTGAGCAGTTTATTCATTTCAATAACGCCTTTTTTATTGAGATGCATCACGTTATAAAAATAGTCGGTTTTTGTTCTTATCGATTCATAATTCGCATCAATAAAAGGAATGCCCAATTTAGCACAAAATGTCTTTGGCTTTTCAAATGTGGCACTATCATAAGTAATTTGGTAAGCAGGTGTTTGTATGCAAAATAATTGGATGTTGTTTTTTTGACATAAATTTTGAAGTATTTTCAAGCAATGTTCTAGCTGTGGAATGTCTTTTTGTTTAAAAAAATATCTTTTGGCTTGAGCCGTAATAGGATATTTAATAGTATCCCACTTTTCATCATTTAATTCAAATCCCGCTTTAAAAGAATTGGCATTTTTCAATGTTAAGCAATCGGCAAACAACTGATATTTGAACAAAGCATAAAGCGGAACATATTTTTCATAGTTGTCAAATTTAAAATAATTCAAAAAGGGTTGTCTTTTTCATTCGGAAAAAAGGCATAACGCGCATATTGATTTTTAGTGACAAAATTGGTATTATTAGTGAGACTGCCAGCACTTACAAATGGATCAATGTTTAGAATGGCAAATTTTGGAGCTTTGTTTCTGGATAAATAATTTTGTAAACGAAGTAGTGTAGCGGTCAAATCGGAATGGCCGTTCATACCAATATTTATAGTTTTAATATGATAGTTGCTTTCAAAAAAACGAGGGTCAAAATGTGCCCAGCATCTTGAACTTCCCAAGCAAACCAAATCGGCGTTGGTATTTGCTGTAGATTCTAAAGTGTCGTAACCTGTTACAGTTTTGCCATCAATTCTATAGGATATGGCAATCTGAACCACTGAAATGATTCCTATTATCAAGAGCACAAATAAAAATATATTTTTAAGAAACGGTTTCATTTTAAAATTGAAAGTATATAAAATCTTGATTGGAAACGATACTCGAAAAATAATAAATAACCAGTACCAGTCCGCTATAAAGAGTCCATCGAATTGGTTTTAGAAGTCCAATGCCAAAATTCTCTAAGGCGTGTTCTTTTTTTCTGGCATTCCATTCCAGTACAAATAAGAACAAAATATAAAGTAACAGTGATACAAAATAAATCACAGATACACCCTTAAACACTGGCAATTGCATTAATGATTTTGAAAAAATGCTTTTATAAAAATGGACTGCTTCTGTAATGCTATTGGATTTAAAAATGACAAAAGTAAACATCACTAAAACGAATGTTTTCATCATGTTGAATACTTCTAAAAAACTGGGAAAAGAAGTTGCACCCAATTTTTTCTTCTTATTCAGAGTATCTTTCAATATCAACGGAATATAATATAGACCATGAAGAAATCCGAATAAGATATACGTCCAATTGGCGCCATGCCAAATTCCGATAAGCGTAAAATTGATAACAATAGCCAGAATCAAACCTAAATTATTGTAATCTCTAAAATAAATACACAAAGGCGTAAATACATATTCTGTCAACCATGATGTCAATGAAATATGCCATCTCCTCCAGAAGTCAGCAATGTTTTGGGCAAAGAAAGGAAAGTCAAAGTTTTTGGTAATCTTAATCCCCAACAAATTGGCAAAACCAATCGCCATATCCGAATATCCAGAGAAATCAGCATAGATTTGAATGGTGTATAAAAAGGTTCCGATTAAAAGCGAACTTGCAGGTAAGTTGTGATAATTAGCAAATACTTCCGAAGTAATGACAGCACAATTATTGGCAATGACCACTTTCTTGAATAGTCCCCATAATATCTGACGCAAACCGTCAACAGCAATGTTATAGTCAAATGTTCTACTTTTTTCCAATTGTGGAATCAGCTTGTTGGCTTTATCAATAGGTCCGGAAAGTAAGGAAGGAAAAAAGGCTACATAATTGAAGAAAATTATCCAATCAGTAGTAGCTTTTTGTTTTCCTTTATCAATATCTAATAAGTAACTGATGGTTCTAAAAGTAAAGAAACTTATGCCTAATGGAACCAGGATTTTCAATGTGGGTAATCCAATGGAAAGAGCTTCGTTAAATGAGATGATGAAAAAATTATAATATTTAAAAAACAACAAGCCGCCAATCCCTTGAAGCAGGCCAATATAAAGAAAAACCTTTCTCCATTTTGGATTTGAGGTAGTTTCAATTTTAATTCCTAAAAAATAATTGAGTGCCGAAACACCAATCAAAAACGAAAGTAAACGCCAATCAGACCAAGCATAAAAAAAATAACTACCTATTAGTATTAATACGTTTTGTGTTTTTAGATTTTTGTTGGTAACAAACCAATACAAACAAAAGAACAGTGAAAAAAATAAAACAAAAGGTATGGAGTTGAAAATCATAATTCCCTTATTTTAAAATGCTTCCCGCGTTAATTACGAAATCCTTACCATTGATTTGTGTCACATCATTTACTAGAAATTGAACCGCTTCTGCAACTTCATTTGTGGTCAATAATCTTTTTAAAGGATTGCTTTCTATCATTTGTTCTTTTACTCTATCGTCTGTTGCACTGGTCATTGCAGTTTCCATAAAAGAAGGCGAAATGGAGTTGGACGTAATATTAAATTTGGTATTTTCATTGGCCCAAACTTGAGTCAGTTTTTCCAAATAGGCCTTGTTGGAAGTATATACAGCCGAACCAATTGGTGGCATACCTTGCAATGCAGATGTCAATATGGTAATTATTTTTCCGCTTTTTTTCTTTCTGAAATGGGTTATAGCAGCTTGAGAAATTTCCACAACTGGGATAACATTAGCTTTAAAATCCGTCAAAAAATCATTCGAATCTATTTTATGAAAATGGGATTTTAAATAGTCACCGTTGTAGGCATTGTGTATAACAACGTCTAAGTCAAGTTCATTTATGATTTCTGACAATGATTTTAAAGTGCTTTCTTCTTCAAAGTTGCATTGAATTCCCTTGACATTTTTGAATTGCTTTTCTAATTTTTTTGCAGCAGCCACTGACTTGTTGAATGTAAAATAAACCACGTTATTTTCATTCTTGGCCAGAGTTTTAGTAATGGCTTCTCCAAGCCCGGACGCACCACCAGTTATCAGTATATTCATTCCAATAAGCCTATTTGAATTTTACCTTTAGCCACTATTTTACCGTCTGCATTCTTAAAATCATATTTAAATTCTACCGCTTTCACTGATTCGTATATGCCAGTTACTTTGGCATTGAATTCTAATTTGTCGTTTAGATAAACGGCATTTTTAAACTGGATTTCCTGGGAATGAATGATGACATTTTTGATAGGCAAACATTCACCAATAAAATACGATAGAAATCCGTTTAAAATATTGCCGTGCATTACTTCGGATTTAAAACCATTTTCGGTTGCAAATTGACGATTAGTGTGTAGTGGATTTTTGTCTTTGAAAAGTACAACGAACCCATTATAAATTTCCTCAGAAACTATAAAATTGGCTACAAAAGTATCATCAACTTTAAACATCATATTCCTTTTTCCTGAATGCAATTCAACATTTCACCCACATTATTCCAGCTTTGAATTTCCTTAGAAGTAAAACGAATTTTAAAATGTTTTTCAATGGCAACTACTAGTTGGATATGATTTAAGGAATCCCAATCCTCTATATCTTTGGCTTGTGTAGACTCGTTTAAAACGATGTCTTCGTTGTCAAGAACATCAATAAATATATCGGTTACTTCTTTTATAATGTCGGCTTTGCTCATGCTATTATTTTTTCGAAATATATGTTTTTTTATTGGAATAATTTTTCAAATCCAGTTCCCAGAAATGAGCTGCTTTTTGAAACCCTAAGTTTTCATAATGATTGGCCACCATTTCATTTTTGGGTGTCGGGATATATTCTCCTTTTAGTGTTGTAAAATTATGTTCCAAACCAAAATTTACTAACGTATTCAAAACAAAATTCTCCATAGTGCGTTTCAAAACCCGGCAACTCATAAACCAAGTGTCAACGAATAGGGTGTGTTCCATTTCCTGTTTTAAAATAATTACACAAATCAATCCGTTATCGCCGTATTTGTCTTCAAGAGTAAAGGTAAAAGTAAAATGCTGGTCAGATAAGCAAACTTTTTCAATATCAGCATCTGTATAGCGAATGGTTCTCAAATTGAATTGATTAGAACGCTGAGAAAGTTGGGCAACTCTGGGGTTATTAAATTTATTAAAAGGTTCAACTAATGAAACCATATTAAGGCTTTTTAGGAAATCTTCTTCATTGGTAAATTTTTGTTGGATGTTGGCTCTTTTGGCTTCAATTTGATACATTTTAGTTCGCTCGGTATCTTCACCAGAAAACGAAACGGTTTCAAAAAGATTTAAAGTATAAAGATATTCCAGATAATCTGCCGGATCTTCGGGCAATTCAGGAACTGTAATGCCTGGAATATTTTCGCGAACGATGTTGCGTTCAAACGGATTGTCATCTAAAAAAACCATCGAATCAAAACCAATATTTAAGATGTTTTGAATTTGGCGGATATTGTCTGCCTTGTTTTCCCAATTGGCTATAAAGACAGAAATGTCATCTAATCGCAATACCATATCAGGATGTTTTTCAAAAGGTTCTTTCGCTACTGATTCGGTATTTTTACTGCAAACGGCTATTATGATTCCACGGCTTTTTAATTTTTTTATCCAATATTGAAATTCTGAAAATGCTTTTCCAATGCCTAAACTTCCAATCTGAATATTCTCGATACCATCATCTCCAATAATGCCGCCCCAGATAGTGTTATCCAAATCTAAAATCACGCATTTTTTGAAATTACCGTTTAACGATTCGATTATATTCAATGTTCTTGAAGCTATTAATGGTAGGGCATCGAGACTCAATACCATTTCAGTATTAATATAAATAGAACTTTGAAAAAAGTTGGATTTCCCTATTTGGTTTTGAATAGTCGAAAGGTCACACAAATAAAAATTAGCGTTTTCGGTAGCAAACTGCATCAATTCAAAATTCAGTTTTCGCAATTGAAATAAAAAAGAAGATTCAGTTTTTAAAGCATAACTTCCAAAAACAGCATCGTCAATTTCAGTGTAATTGTAATAGATGATTTTGGCGTCTAACTGGATGCTCAGGTTTTCCAACATAAATCCAATCGAATCTATTTCATCGTTCGCTAATGATGAGCAGGTTTCTGGTTTTAACTTGTTGTATTTGGATAATAATTTATGCGAAGATTGAAAAACAATAACAATCTCCGGCTTAAAATCATAAAGCTCCGAATTAGGATCACTAACTTGTTGTTCAATTTGATTGAAATCGGACTCCCAAATTTGTAAATCAAATCCTTTGTCAAATCCTAATCCTTTTAAGGCTTGAGTCAAAAACTGAGTAGCTGTGTCGCCCAGAACGGCAACCTTTATTTTTTTAAAGATGAAAAATCATTCTTCAGGTTCTTTTTTATTTGCTGAAATGTCTTCATAATTTATTCAACTTCAGTGGCAAACTGTGAATCATATAATTTTTTATAATAACCCTCTGTTTTGTTAACTAACTCTTGATGCGTTCCTTCTTCTACAATCTGGCCTTTGTCCATTACAATAATTTTATCCGCTTTGATAATGGTTGCCAATCGATGCGCAATTACTATTGAAGTCCTGCCTTTGGTAATGGTTTCGGTAGCTTTTTGGATTAATTCTTCGCTGTAAGTATCAATAGAAGAAGTCGCTTCATCCAAAATCAAAATACTCGGATTACTCATGTAAGCCCGAAGAAAAGCAATTAGTTGACGCTGACCCGAAGACAGCATAACGCCACGTTCTTTTACATCATAGTCATAGCCGTTTGGCAGACTTTTTATGAACTTGTGAATCCCGATTTTTTTGGCAGCCACAATTACATCTTCTCTAGTTATAGCTGGATTATTCAGCGTGATATTATTGTGAATGGTATCGGCAAAAAGAAAAACATCCTGAAGGACAATGGCAATTTGAGCACGTAAACTTTCCAACTGGAAATCATTAATATTTTCGTCATCAATGTAAATAGCACCCGAATTAATTTCGTAAAACCGATTTAAGAGATTGATAATGGTTGATTTTCCTGCACCTGTGGCACCAACAATAGCTATCGTTTCACCAGCATTGACTTTTAGATTGATTCCTTTCAGAACTTCTTCATTATCGATATAACCAAAGCGAACGTTTTCAAATTGAATATTTCCATGAAAATGACTAGCCGTTTTTGTTCCATCATGCTGAACATCACTGTCAGAATCTAAAATATCAAAAACACGGTTTGCCGAAATCATTCCCATTTGCATTTCGTTGAATTTATCAGCGATTTGGCGCAACGGATTGAAGAGCATTCCGATAAACATAGTATAAGAAATCATTTGACCAACTGTTGTAAATGGGTTTCCGTTTACAATTTGCATTCCGCCATATAAAATAATGGCTCCTAAGGTTATTGAAGAAATAATATCAGCAATGGGGAAGAAGATAGAGTTATAGAAAATAGTTTTAATCCAAGCATTGTTTGTGTTTATTATTAATTTCTTTAAACTTCTCATATTCTATTTCTTCTCGATTGAAAAGTTGCACAATCTTCATTCCGGTAACACGTTCCTGAATAAACGTATTCATGTTGGCTACTTGAGTTCTTACTTCTTCAAAAGCAACTTGCATTTTGCGTTGAAAAATTCTTGTGATATAAACCAATATTGGAATGGCAATTACTACAATCATTGAAAGATGCCAGTTCATGTAAAACATTACAATGATGCAAATGAACATCTTCATCAAATCACTAAAAATCATGAATAACCCTTGACTAAGATTCGAGCGATTTGTTCAATATCAGAAACCGACCGAGTCACTAATTGCCCAACAGGTGCATTATCAAAATATTTCATTCTGAAACTCAACAAGTGTTTGAATAATTTTGTCCGAATATCTTTTATGATATCTTGACCCAACCAGTTTGCCCAATATACAAAATAGAACTGTGAAATAGTTTCCAGTAAAAGCGAAATTCCCATTATTATCCCATAAATCAAAAGCCCTGATTTACTAGCTGTTTTTGATGTATTATCGACAGTTATTTCAAGTAAAAAAGGTCTTAATGCTGCAAATACAGATAGTGAAAACAGCAA
>NZ_JAUFQN010000003.1 GCF_030409795.1 Flavobacterium paronense
GTTTAAATTACCTACTGAACCCTATTCTTCAAATCCAGTAATTGTTGATGCATTAGATAAATTATTTATTCTTCATGCTGACCACGAACAAAATTGTTCTACATCAACAGTTAGGATTGTTGGTTCTTCTCATGCAGATTATTTGCTTCAATATCTGCAGGAGTTTTCGGCACTTGGGGACCATTACACGGCGGAGCCAATCAAGCTGTTTTAGAAATGTTAGAAGATATTCAAAAGATGGGGGAGACGCTGATAAATATATGGCTAAAGCCAAAGATAAAGACGATCCATTTCGTTTGATGGGATTTGGACACCGAGTATACAAAATTTTGACCCAAGAGCCAGAATCATTAAGAAAGCGGCCGATGAGGTTTTAAGAACATTAGGTGTTGATGATCCAATTTTAAATATTGCTAAGCAATTGGAAGAAGCAGCTTTGGTTGATGAGTATTTTGTTTCCAGAAAATTATATCCAAATGTTGATTTCTACTCCGGAATTATTTACCGTGCTTTAGGATTATTCAACCGATATGTTTACTGTAATGTTTGCTATCGGAAGACTACCGGGCTGGATAGCACAGTGGAAAGAAATGCGTATCAACAAAGAACCAATCGGAAGACCAAGACAAGTATATACAGGTCATCCTTTGAGAGATTTCAAACCGATGGATAAAAGATAATTACTTAAAACAATAAAAACTCCTTGTGTAAACAAGGAGTTTTTTATTAGTACTATTTCTTTTTCAATCTATCTTTAAAGACTTTCTCGAATTTTTCAATTTTAGGTTGAATTACCATTTGACAATAAGGCTGGTCTTTGTTATTTTCATAATAATTCTGATGATAATCTTTGGCTTTGTAAAAAGCTTTAAGCGGTTCTAAAGTGGTTACAATTTTACTACTGCCATAAACTTTAGCACCATTCAATTCAGCAATAATACTCTCAGCTGCTTTCTTTTGTTCATCATTTGCATAAAATATCACAGAACGATATTGTGTTCCCACATCTGCTCCTTGACGGTTCAAAGTGGTTGGGTCATGAACAGTAAAGAACACTTGAAAAATTTCATCCAGATTCATTTGGTTTTGTCATAAGTAATTTGAACTACTTCAGCAGCGCCAGTTCTTCCGGTACATACTTCTTCATAACTCGGATTGGCAACTGTTCCTCCTGCAAAACCCGAAACCACTTTGTCAACACCTTGTAATTGTTCATAAACAGCTTCAACACACCAATAACATCCGCCACCAAGTACAATGGTTTCCGTGTTTCCTTTGTTTTCGTTAGGTATTACTCCATCAGGAACAAAATCTAAAGAAATCGCATTCATACAATAGCGTTTTCCAGTTGGCTCTGGACCATCATCAAATAAATGTCCTAAATGACTGTTGCATCGACCGCAAAGCGCTTCTGTGCGTTGCATTCCAAAAGAATTATCATTTTTAAAAACAATACTTTCTTTGTTATCTTGTTCGAAGAAACTTGGCCAGCCACAACTACTGGTAAATTTTTGATTTGATTTGAATAGTTTTAATCCACACGTAGCACAATAATAAGTCCCTTAGTTTCAGAATTCCACATCGTTCCTGTAAAAGCTCTTTCAGTATCCGCTTCACGGGCAACAGCATATAAATCGGGTGATAATACTTTTTTCCATTCGTCATCAGTCACTTTTAATTTTTTAGTATCGGTATTAGAATAATAAGGATTTTCAGGTTTTGAAATTACATTTTCCATAGCAGTGGTTTTTGTTGTTTTAGTTTCAGTTTTGTTGTTTTGTCCGCATGCTGTTATCATAAACATCGGAAACAAAAGTAAATAGTTTAAAATGGATTTTTTCATAGTATGTGTTTTTTAATCTGATACAAATTTACTTTACATATACGAGGTGAGATGTCGTATAGTTTACAAATTACTTGGTTTTAAGGAAAGTTTAACGGTTGTTCAAAAGCTATAATTATGAAGCCTTGTTTTTTTTCGTATTTTTGAAAGATTAATTTACTTTATGATAGAAGAACAAGTAATCTTGGTAAATGAACAAGATGAACCAATTGGTTTAATGAATAAACTCGAAGCACATCAGAAAGCAGTTTTGCACCGTGCTTTTTCGGTTTTTGTGTTGAATAGTAACAACGAAATAATGTTGCAGCAACGAGCACATCATAAATATCATTCCCCTTTGTTATGGACGAATACTTGTTGCAGCCATCAACGAAAAGATGAAACCAATATTCAAGCAGGAACCCGAAGATTACATGAAGAAATGGGTTTCAAAACGGAACTCAAAGAACTCTTTCATTTTATTTATAAAGCGCCATTTGATAATGGTTTAACCGAACACGAACTCGATCATGTGATGATTGGTTATTATAATGACGAACCTATCATTAATCATGAAGAAGTAGAAAGATGGAAGTGGATGTGTATTGAAGAAGTGCGACAAGACATGATACAAAATCCTGATTTATACACGGTTTGGTTCAAAATCATTTTCGATAAATTTTATCATTACCTGGAAGACCACAAGCTATAATTATGAAAGTAACCGTATCAAGAAAAGCCCACTTCAATTCAGCTCATCGATTGTATCGCAAAGACTGGTCGATGGAGCAAAACGATGCCATTTTTGGCAAATGCAATAATCCCAATTATCACGGTCATAATTATGAACTCATCGTTTCGGTAACTGGAGAAATTGATCAAGAAACAGGATTTGTAATTGATGTAAAAATTCTATCCGATTTGATTAAAGAACATATAGAAAACGCTTTTGATCATAAAAACTTAAATCTAGATGTTCCGGAATTTGCCAATCTAAATCCAACAGCCGAAAATATAGCGGTTATCATTTGGCAAAAACTCAGAAAACATATTGATAATAATAAAGATTTAGAAATCGTTTTATACGAAACGCCTCGAAATTTTGTAACCTATAACGGAAAGTAATGGCGCTAAAAATTGGGGACAAAATCCCTTCATTTACTTCGATTGACAGTAAAGGAGATTCATTTGAGATAAAAGATTACTTGGGAAAACCATTAGTAATTTATTTTTATCCAAAAGATGATACGCCCGGTTGCACTATTCAAGCCTGCACTTTTCGGGATAAGTACGAAGATTTCAAATCTTTAGGAGCTGAAGTTATTGGTATTAGCAGTGATAGTTTGTCATCGCATCAAAAGTTTGCTTCTCGATATAAACTCCCTTTTATTTTACTTTCTGATTTTGACAAAAAAATCAGAACACAGTTTGGCGTTCCCAATGATTTCTTGGGATTAATTCCAGGAAGAGCAACCTATGTTATTGATAAAAATGGACTTGTTCAGTTAATTTTTGATAGTACTTCGGCTAAAATTCATATCGAAAAAGCCCTCGAAATTCTGAAAAGAATGTAAGTTTGTCTAAAATCATTTCAAATGAAATTATACCCATTACAATTTGAACCTATCTTAAAGGAAAGAATTTGGGGCGGAACCAAATTGAAGACTTATCTCAACAAACCCATAACTTCTGATATTACGGGTGAAAGCTGGGAAATAGCAACAGTTGAGAATGATATTAGCATCATAGCTAATGGTACTTTAAAAGGAAAATCATTAAACGAATTGATTAACGAATTCCCTGTATCGGTTCTTGGTACTAAAGTTTATGCCCAATTTGGAAAACAATTTCCATTGCTTTTTAAGTATTTAGATGCTCGCGAAGATTTATCAATTCAAGTACATCCAAACGATGAATTGGCAAAAAAGCGCCACAACTCTTTTGGTAAAACCGAAATGTGGTATGTAATACAGGCTGATTCTGATGCGAGATTAATAGTTGGTTTTAAAGAAAAATCGTCACCTGAAGAATTCATTGAAAACCTAAATAATAAAACTTTACTTTCTATTTTAGACACTAAAAAAGTAAAGCAAGGCGATGTTTTTATACTCAATACCGGAACAATTCATGCCATTGGTGCCGGAATTATAATAGCCGAAATCCAACAAACTTCTGATATTACGTATCGTGTTTATGATTTTGACAGAAAAGAGGCCAACGGGAATACTCGTGAATTGCATGTCAACTTGGCTTTGGAAGCTTTGAATTATGAAAAGATTGAAGCACAACGATTCTATTCTAAAACCGAAAACACGTCCAACGAAATAATCAATTGCAACTATTTTACAACGAATTTTATTCCGCTTGACGGAGCTACAGAAATACATAAAAATGAAAAGTCATTCACAGTTTATATGTGTGTAGAAGGAAGCTTTCAGCTAACAATAGATGGTAAAAACTATACTTATCAAAAAGGCAATACGGTTTTAATTCCGGCTGCTTTGACTGATTTTCAACTTTCTGGAAAGGCTTCAATCTTAGAAATTTATATTTCGTAGTTTGTTTTCTAAAGATTTAGTGTAATTTTGCACCGAATTTTAAAAATAAAGAAAATGCCAAGTGTTAAAAATTTAAAGAAAGATATTAACTTCGTATTAGGTGATATTATTGAAGCGGTTTACATTTATGAAATGACAACTACCGGAAAACCATCTGATAAAACAAACGCTATCATTGATGAAGCTATCACGTCTTTTGACGGTTTGATTGAAAAAGTTAATGCTAAGAAAGTTGAAAATAAGAAAGCGCATTTCAAGCAAATTAATGCAGATTTAGAACAAACTGCAAATCAATTGGTTGAAAAAATCAACGCACTTTAATAGAAAAAAGTTCGAAAATATTTTGGTGGATTAAATTACACTTTTATATTTGCAGAACTATTACGCTGCCAGCGTAGCTCAGTTGGCTAGAGCAGCTGATTTGTAATCAGCAGGTCGTGGGTTCGAGTCCCTCCGCCGGCTCCAAAAGAAACCGTTTCGTTTATTCGAAGCGGTTTTTGGTTTTATATTGATATGGGACGAGAAGTTTATCCCGATGGCTATCGGGAAGTCCCTCCGCCGGCTCCAAAAAAGGAAAACGAAAGTTTTCCTTTTTTTTATGGAATGAACTTGCAAAATCATTTCAATTCGTATCTTTATTGGCTTCAAAATTTTGAAAGCGCTCAAAAACTATATTAAAAATTATCATAACTATATGTGTTCAACAAAGCAAAGTGAATTTATGCAGGAAGCCATTCAGCTTTCTATCGAAAATGTGAAATCAGGAAAAGGCGGACCGTTTGGTGCAGTAATTGTAAAAGACGGAAAAATTATTGCCCGTGGAGCTAATGGTGTGACATCAACCAATGATCCAACAGCACATGCCGAAG
The DNA here is from genome assembly GCF_030409795.1 of Flavobacterium paronense. Lineage (GTDB taxonomy): Bacteria > Bacteroidota > Bacteroidia > Flavobacteriales > Flavobacteriaceae > Flavobacterium > Flavobacterium paronense. The sequence continues at coordinate 5,250 of NZ_JAUFQN010000003.1, forward strand.
TAGTGGCAATCAGAAATGCCTGCTCCGTCTTGGGAACTTTCCAATTAGACGGTTGCGAAATCTATACGAGTTGTGAACCATGTCCAATGTGTTTGGGAGCCATTTATTGGGCAAGACCAGACAGAATGTATTTCGCCAATACCAAAAAAGACGCTGCTGATATTAACTTCGACGACCAATTCATCTACGAAGAAATAGAGTTGCCATATCAAAACCGTAAATTAGAAACCATCCAAATGATGAATGAAGAAGCGCTGGAAGCTTTCAAACTATGGTCAGAAAACATAAACAAAATAGAATATTGATTGCTAAAAAAGCTCTATGATTCAATTTATATTAAACAACCAACTCATCAAAACCGACAAGCCAGCAAGTACCACTCTGCTGGATTTTGTTCGTTATGACGAAAACTTACGCGGCACAAAAATAGGTTGCCGAGAAGGCGATTGCGGCGCTTGTACTGTTTTGATTGGCTCGATGAAAGAAGGAAAACTTGAGTACATGAGCGCCACTTCCTGCTTAACGCCATTGCCAAACGTTCACGGAAAGCATGTTGTAACCGTCGAAGGATTGAACTTGCCCGACAAACTAAACCAAGCACAACAAGCTATGGTGGATTGCTCAGGAACCCAATGTGGATTCTGCACGCCGGGTTTTGTAAACTCAATGTGTGGCTATGCTTTGACGTGCGCCGAACCAACATTAGAAAGCGCTATCAGTGCCATTGATGGAAATATTTGTCGTTGCACGGGGTATAAAACCATTGAACGTGCATCGGGTCAATTGGCCAGTAAATTAATTTCAAAAGACCAAAATAATCCAATCTCTTGGTTGGTAGCCAACGAATTTGTACCGGATTATTTTTTAACTATTGAAGAAAGAATAATGGCAATTCAAGCCAAAGAATATAAGTCGAACGGACAAATACCTATAGGTGGTGGAACCGATTTGTATGTTCAAAAGCATGACGAATTGCACGATTTCGATTTGGATTATTTATTTGATAAAGATCATCTTAACGGAATTTCTTTCTACGGAAACACTTGCGTTTTAAAATCATCAGCAACAGTAACGGATTTAATTGAGAATAAAACCTTATTGGATGCCATTCCAAATTGGTACCAATATTTAAAATTATTGTCATCAACACCAATCAGAAACATTGCAACCATAGCAGGAAACATTGCCAACGGTTCGCCAATTGGTGACTTTACCATTATTCTTTTGGCGATGAAAGCGGAACTGACGTTGACCAATAAAGTTAATGAAAGCCGAAAAGTAATGCTGAAAGATTTTTATTTGGGTTACAAAACCTTAGATAAAAAAGCAGACGAAATTATCAGCGAAATCGCTTTTAAAATGCCAACAAACGGAACGCTATTTAACTTCGAGAAAGTCTGTAAAAGACAATATCTAGACATTGCCAGTGTGAACTCAGCTATTACGGTTTCAAGTTTTGAAAATACTATTACCGAAGCTCATGCATCCATGGGTGGAGTAGGACCCATTCCGAAATATCTCGCGAAGACCAGCGAGTTTTTGGCAAACAAAGCAATCACAGTTTCAGTTATCAAAGAAGCGGAACAAATCCTGCAAACTGAATTATCACCAATAAGCGATGCGCGAGGATCCGAAGCCTATAAAAGATTATTGGGACGCCAATTATTCTTCAGCCATTTCATCACCCTTTTTCCTGAAACCATTAAAATGGACGACCTGATATGATTAACATAGACGCACACAATCACGTAAAAGGAAAATCCATTTACCTTGATGATATTCAGGAACTGAACGGAACTTTATACGCATTGCCTTTCGATTCGACTGTAGCTCATGCCAAAATTAAGAGTATTGATTTTGCTGCCGCTTTGAATCATAAAGGAATTGTTTCAATCTTAACCGCCAAAGATGTTACAGGTTCAAACCAAATAGGAGGTATCATTCCAGATGAACCTTTATTTGCTGAAGATGAAGTGCACTTTCGTGGACAAGTAATCGCATTGATTGTTGGTACTTCTGAGCATCATTGCCGTCAAGCGGCGAAACTGATTAAAGTCGAATACGAAGAACTTCCAGTAATTGTTGATCCAAGAGAAGCTCAGGCACAAGGGAAATTAATTGTACCACCAAGACAGTTTAAATTAGGTGATACCGAATCGGCTTGGGCAAAATGCGACCATATATTTGAAGGTAGAAGCGACGTTAACGGACAAGAACATTTATACATAGAAACACAAGGGGCTTATGCCAGACCAAAAGAAGACGAAAGCATAATCATATCCTCATCTACACAAGGACCAACTGCCGTTCAGCGAATGGTAGCACAGGTTTTGGGAATTCCAATGCATAAAATTGAGATTGACACCGTTCGTCTTGGTGGTGGTTTTGGAGGAAAAGAAGACCAAGCAACTCCTTGGGCTGTAATGGTAGCTTTAGCTTGCCAGATTTTGCACAAACCCGTAAAAATGGCGATGCATCGAATGGATGATATGCGAATGACAGGAAAAAGACATCCATATTCAGCTGATTTCAAAATTGGTTTGGATAAGAATTATAAAATAATCGCCTACGAAGTAACGCATTACCAAAATGCCGGAGCTGCAGCCGATTTGTCACCAGCAGTTATGGAGCGAACCTTATTTCATTCGACCAATGCGTATTTTGTTCCGAATGTGATTGCTAAAGCCTACAGTTGTAAAACCAATTTACCGCCAAACACCGCCTTCCGAGGATTTGGTGGACCGCAAGGAAAATTTGTTATAGAAGCCGCCATTGTAAAAGCTGCTGAAAGTTTGGGAATTTCTCCATCCGTAATCCAGAAAACAAACTTGGTTGTTGACGGAGACGAATTATCGTACGGACAAATTCTGCAACAAGTTGAAGCAACTAATACATGGGAAACCTGTATGAAAAGCTACGACTACGAAGCACAAAAGAATAGAGTAGAAGCCTTCAATAAAACCAATACGCGTTTCAAAAAAGGGTTGGCGATTCAACCGATTTGTTTCGGAATTTCGTTTACCAATACCATGATGAATCACGCCCGTGCTTTGGTGCACATTTACCATGACGGAAGTGTTGTCGTAAGTACCGGCGGCGTCGAAATGGGACAAGGTTTGAATACCAAAATGCTTCAGATTGTGACCGAGACTTTTAGCATTAATGCGAATAAAGTCCGAATAGAATCTACGAATACATTGCGTGTTGCGAACACTTCTCCAACAGCAGCAAGTGCCGGAGCCGACCTTAACGGAAAGGCTTTGCAGATGGCCTGCAACAATTTATTGGAACGATTAAAAGCGGTCGCTCAAAAAGAATACACCGACCAAATCATTGAAGTCAAAGACGAAATGGTTTATGCTAATGAAATCAAAACGGATATTACTTGGAATGCATTAATTACAAGAGCTTTTACACAAAGAGTTGCGCTCTCTGAAAATGCTCATTATGCAACCCCAACAATCCATTACGATAAAACTAAAGAGAAAGGACATCCGTTTGCGTACCATGTTTACGGAACTTCCATTCACGAAGTTACCGTGGATTGTCTAAAAGGAACTTACGATTTTGATAGCGTAAACATCGTTCATGATTTCGGGAAAAGTATGAACCCAACCATTGACAATGGTCAAATAGAAGGCGGGTTGGTACAAGGAATCGGTTGGATGACTTTAGAAGAGATTGTCTTTAACGACCAAGGAAGATTACTATCTAATGCACTTTCAACTTATAAAGTTCCAGATATTTATTCGGTGCCAAAGCAAATCAACATCCAACATCTGGAAACCGAAGGCCACGAACTAGCCATCAAAAAATCAAAAGCAGTAGGCGAGCCGCCATTGATGTATGGCATCGGAGCTTATTTCGCCATCAGAAATGCAGTAAAAGCTTTCAATCCTAATGTTGATTTAATCATAAATGCACCTTATACTCCGGAAAAAGTTTTAATGGATTTATATAAAAAATAAAGAGATGGCTAATATTGAAATAAGCAAAGTAACGCTAAGCGATATAGACCAGTTGCAAAAAATTGGCAGACAAACTTTTCAGGAAACATTTTCAGAAGCTAACTCTGAAGAGAATATGCAGAATTATCTGCAGGAAGGATTTTCTATAGAAAAACTAACTACTGAACTTAACGATGAAAACTCCGAATTTTATTTTGCTACACTTGATAAAGTAATAATAGGTTACTTAAAGCTCAACTTTGGAGAATCACAAACGGAATTAAAGGACAGCAAAGCTCTTGAAATAGAACGAATCTATGTGTTGAAAGAGTTTTTCGGAAAAAGCGTTGGCCAATTATTATATGACAAAGCAATACAAATAGCAAGACATAAAGAGGCCGAGTATGTTTGGTTAGGAGTTTGGGAAGAAAATCCAAGGGCAATAAGCTTCTATAAGAAAAATGGTTTCATAGAGTTCGATAAACACATTTTCAAATTAGGAGATGACGAACAAACAGACATAATGATGAAACTCAAATTGAGTAATTGAATGTGATGAAATAAAACGCAACCACTATTAATAAGGTTTTCTAAACCAATAAAAAAAAACATCAGCAACTTCCTTTCTAAACCTCCGCATCTTTAAAGTAAAACCTCCGCATCTTTGATTCGAAAGATGCGGAGGTTTTTTAGCCCTTGTATTTACTGGGCTTCACAAAGGAGAATTGCATAAAAAAACCGCACCATTAATAATGCGGTTTCTTTATAATAGTTAGTTAACTGCTAACTAATATCTGAACACTGAACACTTATTTCCCAGCTCTATTCTCTAAAATCTTTTTAAACGAACGCCCTCTAATTTCATCTAAAGTCAAGCCAGTTGCTAAAACTTCTTCTTCGGTAATCGCGCCGCTGTTTAAAGCTCTAAGGAAATAGTTTAATAATCCTTGTCCCGTTGCAGCATCATCAAATACATCGCCAATCAAAGTAGCACGCGCCGCTTTTTCTACAAACGTTTTCAAACGATCCACGGCATCATCATAACTTTCCAAAAAGAAAGCATACACCGCTGCATAACGCATTGGGAACTGCGCTGGGTTTAAATCCCAACCTTGGTAATAGCCATTCCACAACGAATGACGAATATGGTCATATCCTTTTTTCCAAGCTCTGTGAACCACTTCCATATTTTCTTTTTCTTGCTCTGGAGTTAAGTTACCACGGTGCGGACCAATAGGCATCGTATTCGTAGCGCCATCGCTCAACCAGATGCCGGTGTGAGCCAAAGCCACTTTGGTTACGTGATGCGCAAAATCACAAACAGGATGATCCATTTCTTGGTATTTTGCCGTGATGCTGCAACTTGCTGTATAATCATAAGTTCCGAAATGCATTGCGATGCAACGACCTTGAGCCGCTTTTATAAATCGGTATAATGGGTTTGTTCCGTCAATATCCATAATGGCTTGTGTGGTTTCTACCATCATTTCCATTTTTAGGGTTCCTTTTGCCAAACCTAATTCTTCTTCCAGAATCGTAAAGAAATTAGCCAAGGTTTCCGGTTGTTCCGGAATAGTAACTTTTGGCAACATTACTACAAAATTGTCCGGTAATTTGCCGTGAGTTGCTTTCACTAAAGTCGTTACAAAAATATCCAAAGTACGCAAACCTCTTTCTTTCATTTCTTCAGTAAATGGTTTAATACGGATGCCTATAAAAGGAGAAAGTGTTTTGTCCTGCATGCCTTTGGCAACTTCTAAAGCGGTAGTAATAGCTGTTGCATCTTCTTCCTCGTTGCTTCGATTGCCGTAACCATCTTCAAAATCGATACGAAAATCTTCAATCGCTTCCGATTGTAGTTTGGCCACGACCTTATCATAAATACGCTTGCTGAAATCAGTTCCGCCAGTCAAGCCAAAAGCTTTTCCAAAAACTTCATGATTGGGTGCATAGGTTTCTAATATCTCCAAAGCTCTTTGACCTAATAGGATAGGAGCATCCGATTTAAATAAGTTCGCTCCACCATACAGAGTATGCACAGGCTGACGATCACTTCGGTCACCCGGATATATTTCGTTGAAAGTCGAATTGGCTTTGCTTAAACTGTTGAACAATTGTTCTTTTTTATTACTAGGAATGGTCATAATAATTATGAATTATATTTTGTCTATTATCTCTTATCTATTCGTCTCTTATCTTTTTCAGCTTCCCCTATAGGTACTGTATCCAAAAGGATTAACCAACAAAGGAACGTGATAATGCGTTTCATCAAAAGTGTTGAAAATGATTCTACTTTTGGGTAAAAGGTCTTGGTATTTGCATAATAGTTTCCGGTATCGAAAACCATTTTATAAGTATCAGGTTTTAGGTTTCGCTCTTGGGGAAGTAAGTCCGGAATTCTGCCGTCACCATTGGTAATGCCTTGCGCGATGGTTTGCCAGATGTTATTTCTGAAAGCTTGTAATCGGATGGAAATGTCCTTTCCTGGGATTCCAGTTGAGGTATCTAATACATGTGTTGTGATTTGGCTTACTTTCAGAAAACTAAAATCACCATCGGGTAGCATCTTTTTGAAACGGATGATAGAAATTTTCTGTGTTCGCCCATCGCAATATGTAATTCTTCTTCAGAAAATTTCTATCATCCGTTTCAAAAAGATGCTACCCGATGGTGATTTTAGTTTTCTGAAAGTAAGCCAAATCACAACACATGTATTAGATACCTCAACTGGAATCCCAGGAAAGGACATTTCCATCCGATTACAAGCTTTCAGAAATAACATCTGGCAAACCATCGCGCAAGGCATTACCAATGGTGACGGCAGAATTCCGGACTTACTTCCCCAAGAGCGAAACCTAAAACCTGATACTTATAAAATGGTTTTCGATACCGGAAACTATTATGCAAATACCAAGACCTTTTACCCAAAAGTAGAAATCATTTTCAACACTTTTGATGAAACGCATTATCACGTTCCTTTGTTGGTTAATCCTTTTGGATACAGTACCTATAGGGGAAGCTGAAAAAGATAAGAGACGAATAGATAAGAGATAATAGACAAAATATAATTCATAATTATTATGACCATTCCTAGTAATAAAAAAGAACAATTGTTCAACAGTTTAAGCAAAGCCAATTCGACTTTCAACGAAATATATCCGGGTGACCGAAGTGATCGTCAGCCTGTGCATACTCTGTATGGTGGAGCGAACTTATTTAAATCGGATGCTCCTATCCTATTAGGTCAAAGAGCTTTGGAGATATTAGAAACCTATGCACCCAATCATGAAGTTTTTGGAAAAGCTTTTGGCTTGACTGGCGGAACTGATTTCAGCAAGCGTATTTATGATAAGGTCGTGGCCAAACTACAATCGGAAGCGATTGAAGATTTTCGTATCGATTTTGAAGATGGTTACGGCAATCGAAGCAACGAGGAAGAAGATGCAACAGCTATTACTACCGCTTTAGAAGTTGCCAAAGGCATGCAGGACAAAACACTTTCTCCTTTTATAGGCATCCGTATTAAACCATTTACTGAAGAAATGAAAGAAAGAGGTTTGCGTACTTTGGATATTTTTGTAACGACTTTAGTGAAAGCAACTCACGGCAAATTACCGGACAATTTTGTAGTAATGTTGCCAAAAGTTACTATTCCGGAACAACCGGAAACCTTGGCTAATTTCTTTACGATTCTGGAAGAAGAATTAGGTTTGGCAAAAGGAACCCTAAAAATGGAAATGATGGTAGAAACCACACAAGCCATTATGGATATTGACGGAACAAACCCATTATACCGATTTATAAAAGCGGCTCAAGGTCGTTGCATCGCAATGCATTTCGGAACTTATGATTATACAGCAAGTTGCAGCATCACGGCAAAATACCAAGAAATGGATCATCCTGTTTGTGATTTTGCGCATCACGTAACCAAAGTGGCTTTGGCTCACACCGGCATCTGGTTGAGCGATGGCGCTACGAATACGATGCCTATTGGTCCGCACCGTGGTAACTTAACTCCAGAGCAAGAAAAAGAAAATATGGAAGTGGTTCACAGAGCTTGGAAAAAAGGATATGACCATATTCGTCATTCGTTGTGGAATGGCTATTACCAAGGTTGGGATTTAAACCCAGCGCAGTTCCCAATGCGTTATGCAGCGGTGTATGCTTTCTTTTTGGAAAGTTATGATGATGCCGTGGATCGTTTGAAAACGTTTGTAGAAAAAGCGGCGCGTGCTACTTTGATTGGCGATGTATTTGATGATGCTGCAACGGGACAAGGATTATTAAACTATTTCCTTAGAGCTTTAAACAGCGGCGCGATTACCGAAGAAGAAGTTTTAGCAACTGGCTTGACTTTAGATGAAATTAGAGGGCGTTCGTTTAAAAAGATTTTAGAGAATAGAGCTGGGAAATAAGTGTTCAGTGTTCAGATATTAGTTAGCAGTTAACTAACTATTATAAAGAAACCGCATTATTAATGGTGCGGTTTTTTTATGCAATTCTCCTTTGTGAAGCCCAGTAAATACAAGGGCTAAAAAACCTCCGCATCTTTCGAATCAAAGATGCGGAGGTTTTACTTTAAAGATGCGGAGGTTTAGAAAGGAAGTTGCTGATGTTTTTTTTTTATTGGTTTAGAAAACCTTATTAATAGTGGTTGCGTTTTATTTCATCACATTCAATTACTCAATTTGAGTTTCATCATTATGTCTGTTTGTTCGTCATCTCCTAATTTGAAAATGTGTTTATCGAACTCTATGAAACCATTTTTCTTATAGAAGCTTATTGCCCTTGGATTTTCTTCCCAAACTCCTAACCAAACATACTCGGCCTCTTTATGTCTTGCTATTTGTATTGCTTTGTCATATAATAATTGGCCAACGCTTTTTCCGAAAAACTCTTTCAACACATAGATTCGTTCTATTTCAAGAGCTTTGCTGTCCTTTAATTCCGTTTGTGATTCTCCAAAGTTGAGCTTTAAGTAACCTATTATTACTTTATCAAGTGTAGCAAAATAAAATTCGGAGTTTTCATCGTTAAGTTCAGTAGTTAGTTTTTCTATAGAAAATCCTTCCTGCAGATAATTCTGCATATTCTCTTCAGAGTTAGCTTCTGAAAATGTTTCCTGAAAAGTTTGTCTGCCAATTTTTTGCAACTGGTCTATATCGCTTAGCGTTACTTTGCTTATTTCAATATTAGCCATCTCTTTATTTTTTATATAAATCCATTAAAACTTTTTCCGGAGTATAAGGTGCATTTATGATTAAATCAACATTAGGATTGAAAGCTTTTACTGCATTTCTGATGGCGAAATAAGCTCCGATGCCATACATCAATGGCGGCTCGCCTACTGCTTTTGATTTTTTGATGGCTAGTTCGTGGCCTTCGGTTTCCAGATGTTGGATGTTGATTTGCTTTGGCACCGAATAAATATCTGGAACTTTATAAGTTGAAAGTGCATTAGATAGTAATCTTCCTTGGTCGTTAAAGACAATCTCTTCTAAAGTCATCCAACCGATTCCTTGTACCAACCCGCCTTCTATTTGACCATTGTCAATGGTTGGGTTCATACTTTTCCCGAAATCATGAACGATGTTTACGCTATCAAAATCGTAAGTTCCTTTTAGACAATCCACGGTAACTTCGTGAATGGAAGTTCCGTAAACATGGTACGCAAACGGATGTCCTTTCTCTTTAGTTTTATCGTAATGGATTGTTGGGGTTGCATAATGAGCATTTTCAGAGAGCGCAACTCTTTGTGTAAAAGCTCTTGTAATTAATGCATTCCAAGTAATATCCGTTTTGATTTCATTAGCATAAACCATTTCGTCTTTGACTTCAATGATTTGGTCGGTGTATTCTTTTTGAGCGACCGCTTTTAATCGTTCCAATAAATTGTTGCAGGCCATCTGCAAAGCCTTTCCGTTAAGGTCGGCTCCGGCACTTGCTGCTGTTGGAGAAGTGTTCGCAACACGCAATGTATTCGTAGATTCTATTCGGACTTTATTCGCATTAATGCTAAAAGTCTCGGTCACAATCTGAAGCATTTTGGTATTCAAACCTTGTCCCATTTCGACGCCGCCGGTACTTACGACAACACTTCCGTCATGGTAAATGTGCACCAAAGCACGGGCGTGATTCATCATGGTATTGGTAAACGAAATTCCGAAACAAATCGGTTGAATCGCCAACCCTTTTTTGAAACGCGTATTGGTTTTATTGAAGGCTTCTACTCTATTCTTTTGTGCTTCGTAGTCGTAGCTTTTCATACAGGTTTCCCATGTATTAGTTGCTTCAACTTGTTGCAGAATTTGTCCGTACGATAATTCGTCTCCGTCAACAACCAAGTTTGTTTTCTGGATTACGGATGGAGAAATTCCCAAACTTTCAGCAGCTTTTACAATGGCGGCTTCTATAACAAATTTTCCTTGCGGTCCACCAAATCCTCGGAAGGCGGTGTTTGGCGGTAAATTGGTTTTACAACTGTAGGCTTTAGCAATCACATTCGGAACAAAATACGCATTGGTCGAATGAAATAAGGTTCGCTCCATAACTGCTGGTGACAAATCGGCTGCAGCTCCGGCATTTTGGTAATGCGTTACTTCGTAGGCGATTATTTTATAATTCTTATCCAAACCAATTTTGAAATCAGCTGAATATGGATGTCTTTTTCCTGTCATTCGCATATCATCCATTCGATGCATCGCCATTTTTACGGGTTTGTGCAAAATCTGGCAAGCTAAAGCTACCATTACAGCCCAAGGAGTTGCTTGGTCTTCTTTTCCTCCAAAACCACCACCAAGACGAACGGTGTCAATCTCAATTTTATGCATTGGAATTCCCAAAACCTGTGCTACCATTCGCTGAACGGCAGTTGGTCCTTGTGTAGATGAGGATATGATTATGCTTTCGTCTTCTTTTGGTCTGGCATAAGCCCCTTGTGTTTCTATGTATAAATGTTCTTGTCCGTTAACGTCGCTTCTACCTTCAAATATATGGTCGCATTTTGCCCAAGCCGATTCGGTATCACCTAATTTAAACTGTCTTGGTGGTACAATTAATTTCCCTTGTGCCTGAGCTTCTCTTGGATCAACAATTACTGGAAGTTCTTCGTATTCGACTTTAATCAGTTTCGCCGCTTGACGGCAATGATGCTCAGAAGTACCAACAATCAATGCGATTACTTGTCCACGAAAGTGCACTTCATCTTCAGCAAATAAAGGTTCATCTGGAATGATACCTCCTATTTGGTTTGAACCTGTAACATCTTTGGCGGTTAAGATTGAAACAATTCCTTTATGATTCAAAGCGGCAGCAAAATCAATACTCTTAATTTTGGCATGAGCTACAGTCGAATCGAAAGGCAATGCGTATAAAGTTCCGTTCAGTTCCTGAATATCATCAAGGTAAATGGATTTTCCTTTTACGTGATTGTGTGCGTCTATGTTAATCATATCAGGTCGTCCATTTTAATGGTTTCAGGAAAAAGGGTGATGAAATGGCTGAAGAATAATTGGCGTCCCAATAATCTTTTATAGGCTTCGGATCCTCGCGCATCGCTTATTGGTGATAATTCAGTTTGCAGGATTTGTTCCGCTTCTTTGATAACTGAAACTGTGATTGCTTTGTTTGCCAAAAACTCGCTGGTCTTCGCGAGATATTTCGGAATGGGTCCTACTCCACCCATGGATGCATGAGCTTCGGTAATAGTATTTTCAAAACTTGAAACCGTAATAGCTGAGTTCACACTGGCAATGTCTAGATATTGTCTTTTACAGACTTTCTCGAAGTTAAATAGCGTTCCGTTTGTTGGCATTTTAAAAGCGATTTCGCTGATAATTTCGTCTGCTTTTTTATCTAAGGTTTTGTAACCCAAATAAAAATCTTTCAGCATTACTTTTCGGCTTTCATTAACTTTATTGGTCAACGTCAGTTCCGCTTTCATCGCCAAAAGAATAATGGTAAAGTCACCAATTGGCGAACCGTTGGCAATGTTTCCTGCTATGGTTGCAATGTTTCTGATTGGTGTTGATGACAATAATTTTAAATATTGGTACCAATTTGGAATGGCATCCAATAAGGTTTTATTCTCAATTAAATCCGTTACTGTTGCTGATGATTTTAAAACGCAAGTGTTTCCGTAGAAAGAAATTCCGTTAAGATGATCTTTATCAAATAAATAATCCAAATCGAAATCGTGCAATTCGTCATGCTTTTGAACATACAAATCGGTTCCACCACCTATAGGTATTTGTCCGTTCGACTTATATTCTTTGGCTTGAATTGCCATTATTCTTTCTTCAATAGTTAAAAAATAATCCGGTACAAATTCGTTGGCTACCAACCAAGAGATTGGATTATTTTGGTCTTTTGAAATTAATTTACTGGCCAATTGACCCGATGCACGTTCAATGGTTTTATACCCCGTGCAACGACAAATATTTCCATCAATGGCACTGATAGCGCTTTCTAATGTTGGTTCGGCGCACGTCAAAGCATAGCCACACATTGAGTTTACAAAACCCGGCGTGCAGAATCCACATTGGGTTCCTGAGCAATCCACCATAGCTTGTTGTGCTTGGTTTAGTTTGTCGGGCAAGTTCAATCCTTCGACGGTTACAACATGCTTTCCGTGAACGTTTGGCAATGGCGTTAAGCAGGAAGTGGCGCTCATGTACTCAAGTTTTCCTTCTTTCATCGAGCCAATCAAAACAGTACAAGCGCCGCAATCGCCTTCTCGGCAACCTATTTTTGTGCCGCGTAAGTTTTCGTCATAACGAACAAAATCCAGCAGAGTGGTACTTGCTGGCTTGTCGGTTTTGATGAGTTGGTTGTTTAATATAAATTGAATCATAGAGCTTTTTTAGCAATCAATATTCTATTTTGTTTATGTTTTCTGACCATAGTTTGAAAGCTTCCAGCGCTTCTTCATTCATCATTTGGATGGTTTCTAATTTACGGTTTTGATATGGCAACTCTATTTCTTCGTAGATGAATTGGTCGTCGAAGTTAATATCAGCAGCGTCTTTTTTGGTATTGGCGAAATACATTCTGTCTGGTCTTGCCCAATAAATGGCTCCCAAACACATTGGACATGGTTCACAACTCGTATAGATTTCGCAACCGTCTAATTGGAAAGTTCCCAAGACGGAGCAGGCATTTCTGATTGCCACTACTTCGGCATGTGCTGTTGGATCATTGGTTGATGTCACACCATTAGCTCCACGGGCAATAATTTTTCCGTCTTTTACAATTACTGCACCAAACGGTCCGCCTTTTCCTGATTTCACATTTTCGATAGAAAGCTGAATGGCTTCCTGCATAAATTCACTTTGCTTTGTTGAACACATATAGTTATGATAATTTTTAATATAGTTTTTGAGCGCTTTCAAAATTTTGAAGCCAATAAAGATACGAATTGAAATGATTTTGCAAGTTCATTCCATAAAAAAAAGGAAAACTTTCGTTTTCCTTTTTTGGAGCCGGCGGAGGGACTTCCCGATAGCCATCGGGATAAACTTCTCGTCCCATATCAATATAAAACCAAAAACCGCTTCGAATAAACGAAACGGTTTCTTTTGGAGCCGGCGGAGGGACTCGAACCCACGACCTGCTGATTACAAATCAGCTGCTCTAGCCAACTGAGCTACGCTGGCAGCGTAATAGTTCTGCAAATATAAAAGTGTAATTTAATCCACCAAAATATTTTCGAACTTTTTTCTATTAAAGTGCGTTGATTTTTTCAACCAATTGATTTGCAGTTTGTTCTAAATCTGCATTAATTTGCTTGAAATGCGCTTTCTTATTTTCAACTTTCTTAGCATTAACTTTTTCAATCAAACCGTCAAAAGACGTGATAGCTTCATCAATGATAGCGTTTGTTTTATCAGATGGTTTTCCGGTAGTTGTCATTTCATAAATGTAAACCGCTTCAATAATATCACCTAATACGAAGTTAATATCTTTCTTTAAATTTTTAACACTTGGCATTTTCTTTATTTTTAAAATTCGGTGCAAAATTACACTAAATCTTTAGAAAACAAACTACGAAATATAAATTTCTAAGATTGAAGCCTTTCCAGAAAGTTGAAAATCAGTCAAAGCAGCCGGAATTAAAACCGTATTGCCTTTTTGATAAGTATAGTTTTTACCATCTATTGTTAGCTGAAAGCTTCCTTCTACACACATATAAACTGTGAATGACTTTTCATTTTTATGTATTTCTGTAGCTCCGTCAAGCGGAATAAAATTCGTTGTAAAATAGTTGCAATTGATTATTTCGTTGGACGTGTTTTCGGTTTTAGAATAGAATCGTTGTGCTTCAATCTTTTCATAATTCAAAGCTTCCAAAGCCAAGTTGACATGCAATTCACGAGTATTCCCGTTGGCCTCTTTTCTGTCAAAATCATAAACACGATACGTAATATCAGAAGTTTGTTGGATTTCGGCTATTATAATTCCGGCACCAATGGCATGAATTGTTCCGGTATTGAGTATAAAAACATCGCCTTGCTTTACTTTTTTAGTGTCTAAAATAGAAAGTAAAGTTTTATTATTTAGGTTTTCAATGAATTCTTCAGGTGACGATTTTTCTTTAAAACCAACTATTAATCTCGCATCAGAATCAGCCTGTATTACATACCACATTTCGGTTTTACCAAAAGAGTTGTGGCGCTTTTTTGCCAATTCATCGTTTGGATGTACTTGAATTGATAAATCTTCGCGAGCATCTAAATACTTAAAAAGCAATGGAAATTGTTTTCCAAATTGGGCATAAACTTTAGTACCAAGAACCGATACAGGGAATTCGTTAATCAATTCGTTTAATGATTTTCCTTTTAAAGTACCATTAGCTATGATGCTAATATCATTCTCAACTGTTGCTATTTCCCAGCTTTCACCCGTAATATCAGAAGTTATGGGTTTGTTGAGATAAGTCTTCAATTTGGTTCCGCCCCAAATTCTTTCCTTTAAGATAGGTTCAAATTGTAATGGGTATAATTTCATTTGAAATGATTTTAGACAAACTTACATTCTTTTCAGAATTTCGAGGGCTTTTTCGATATGAATTTTAGCCGAAGTACTATCAAAAATTAACTGAACAAGTCCATTTTTATCAATAACATAGGTTGCTCTTCCTGGAATTAATCCCAAGAAATCATTGGGAACGCCAAACTGTGTTCTGATTTTTTTGTCAAAATCAGAAAGTAAAATAAAAGGGAGTTTATATCGAGAAGCAAACTTTTGATGCGATGACAAACTATCACTGCTAATACCAATAACTTCAGCTCCTAAAGATTTGAAATCTTCGTACTTATCCCGAAAAGTGCAGGCTTGAATAGTGCAACCGGGCGTATCATCTTTTGGATAAAAATAAATTACTAATGGTTTTCCCAAGTAATCTTTTATCTCAAATGAATCTCCTTTACTGTCAATCGAAGTAAATGAAGGGATTTTGTCCCCAATTTTTAGCGCCATTACTTTCCGTTATAGGTTACAAAATTTCGAGGCGTTTCGTATAAAACGATTTCTAAATCTTTATTATTATCAATATGTTTTCTGAGTTTTTGCCAAATGATAACCGCTATATTTTCGGCTGTTGGATTTAGATTGGCAAATTCCGGAACATCTAGATTTAAGTTTTTATGATCAAAAGCGTTTTCTATATGTTCTTTAATCAAATCGGATAGAATTTTTACATCAATTACAAATCCTGTTTCTTGATCAATTTCTCCAGTTACCGAAACGATGAGTTCATAATTATGACCGTGATAATTGGGATTATTGCATTTGCCAAAAATGGCATCGTTTTGCTCCATCGACCAGTCTTTGCGATACAATCGATGAGCTGAATTGAAGTGGGCTTTTCTTGATACGGTTACTTTCATAATTATAGCTTGTGGTCTTCCAGGTAATGATAAAATTTATCGAAAATGATTTTGAACCAAACCGTGTATAAATCAGGATTTTGTATCATGTCTTGTCGCACTTCTTCAATACACATCCACTTCCATCTTTCTACTTCTTCATGATTAATGATAGGTTCGTCATTATAATAACCAATCATCACATGATCGAGTTCGTGTTCGGTTAAACCATTATCAAATGGCGCTTTATAAATAAAATGAAAGAGTTCTTTGAGTTCCGTTTTGAAACCCATTTCTTCATGTAATCTTCGGGTTCCTGCTTGAATATTGGTTTCATCTTTTCGTTGATGGCTGCAACAAGTATTCGTCCATAACAAAGGGGAATGATATTTATGATGTGCTCGTTGCTGCAACATTATTTCGTTGTTACTATTCAACACAAAAACCGAAAAAGCACGGTGCAAAACTGCTTTCTGATGTGCTTCGAGTTTATTCATTAAACCAATTGGTTCATCTTGTTCATTTACCAAGATTACTTGTTCTTCTATCATAAAGTAAATTAATCTTTCAAAAATACGAAAAAAAACAAGGCTTCATAATTATAGCTTTTGAACAACCGTTAAACTTTCCTTAAAACCAAGTAATTTGTAAACTATACGACATCTCACCTCGTATATGTAAAGTAAATTTGTATCAGATTAAAAAACACATACTATGAAAAAATCCATTTTAAACTATTTACTTTTGTTTCCGATGTTTATGATAACAGCATGCGGACAAAACAACAAAACTGAAACTAAAACAACAAAAACCACTGCTATGGAAAATGTAATTTCAAAACCTGAAAATCCTTATTATTCTAATACCGATACTAAAAAATTAAAAGTGACTGATGACGAATGGAAAAAAGTATTATCACCCGATTTATATGCTGTTGCCCGTGAAGCGGATACTGAAAGAGCTTTTACAGGAACGATGTGGAATTCTGAAACTAAAGGGACTTATTATTGTGCTACGTGTGGATTAAAACTATTCAAATCAAATCAAAAATTTACCAGTAGTTGTGGCTGGCCAAGTTTCTTCGAACAAGATAACAAAGAAAGTATTGTTTTTAAAAATGATAATTCTTTTGGAATGCAACGCACAGAAGCGCTTTGCGGTCGATGCAACAGTCATTTAGGACATTTATTTGATGATGGTCCAGAGCCAACTGGAAAACGCTATTGTATGAATGCGATTTCTTTAGATTTTGTTCCTGATGGAGTAATACCTAACGAAAACAAAGGAAACACGGAAACCATTGTACTTGGTGGCGGATGTTATTGGTGTGTTGAAGCTGTTTATGAACAATTACAAGGTGTTGACAAAGTGGTTTCGGGTTTTGCAGGAGGAACAGTTGCCAATCCGAGTTATGAAGAAGTATGTACCGGAAGAACTGGCGCTGCTGAAGTAGTTCAAATTACTTATGACAAAACCAAAATGAATCTGGATGAAATTTTTCAAGTGTTCTTTACTGTTCATGACCCAACCACTTTGAACCGTCAAGGAGCAGATGTGGGAACACAATATCGTTCTGTGATATTTTATGCAAATGATGAACAAAAGAAAGCAGCTGAGAGTATTATTGCTGAATTGAATGGTGCTAAAGTTTATGGCAGTAGTAAAATTGTAACCACTTTAGAACCGCTTAAAGCTTTTTACAAAGCCAAAGATTATCATCAGAATTATTATGAAAATAACAAAGACCAGCCTTATTGTCAAATGGTAATTCAACCTAAAATTGAAAAATTCGAGAAAGTCTTTAAAGATAGATTGAAAAAGAAATAGTACTAATAAAAAACTCCTTGTTTACACAAGGAGTTTTTTATTGTTTTTAAGTAATTATCTTTTATCCATCGGTTTGAAATCTCTCAAAGGATGACCTGTATATACTTGTCTTGGTCTTCCGATTGGTTCTTTGTTGATACGCATTTCTTTCCACTGTGCTATCCAGCCCGGTAGTCTTCCGATAGCAAACATTACAGTAAACATATCGGTTGGAATTCCTAAAGCACGGTAAATAATTCCGGAGTAGAAATCAACATTTGGATATAATTTTCTGGAAACAAAATACTCATCAACCAAAGCTGCTTCTTCCAATTGCTTAGCAATATTTAAAATTGGATCATCAACACCTAATGTTCTTAAAACCTCATCGGCCGCTTTCTTAATGATTCTGGCTCTTGGGTCAAAATTTTTGTATACTCGGTGTCCAAATCCCATCAAACGAAATGGATCGTCTTTATCTTTGGCTTTAGCCATATATTTATCAGCGTCTCCCCCATCTTTTGAATATCTTCTAACATTTCTAAAACAGCTTGATTGGCTCCGCCGTGTAATGGTCCCCAAAGTGCCGAAACTCCTGCAGATATTGAAGCAAATAATCCTGCATGAGAAGAACCAACAATCCTAACTGTTGATGTAGAACAATTTTGTTCGTGTCAGCATGAAGAATAAATAATTTATCTAATGCATCAACAATTACTGGTATTGAGGAATAGGGTTCAGTAGGTAATTTAAAC
>NZ_JAUFQN010000004.1 GCF_030409795.1 Flavobacterium paronense
GAAAATGTACATAATTTATTTAAGCTTAATGGATTTCACCTCGATAGGGAAGATTTGTGTCGCGTAGCTTATAGTTTATCAAAGAAGGAGAAGATTTTGAAAAACCAGTTGGTAATTTTCTTTGGATGGTTTGATGAAAAAAAGTTATATTCAAATGGAAACTCGGACAACCGGAGCACCAAAAACTATTTCAGTTAGCAAACAAGCCATGGTTGATTCAGCATTGGCTACAGGTGATTTTTTTGAATTGCAACCTGGCAATAAAGCATTACAATGTTTACCTGTAAAATATGTTGCGGGAAAAATGATGCTAGTTCGTGCTATGATTTTAGGACTTGATTTAGAGTTTGTGGCTCCAAGTTCAAATCCATTAGCTAACAACGAAATTGATTATGATTTTGTTGCGATGGTGCCTTTGCAAGCACAAAATTCAATACCCCAATTAAAGAGAGTTAAAAAGTTGATTATTGGAGGCGCAGCTGTTAATAAAATTCTGGAGAAGCAGTTACTAAAGTTACCTACCATAGTTTATGAAACTTATGGTATGACCGAAACCATTACTCATATTGCAGCCAGAAAATTAGGAGAAAAAGCATTTACGGTTTTGCCTAATGTTACTGTTTCGTTTGATGAAAGAAATTGTTTGGTTATTCATGCACCAACAATTTCTCCTGAAGTTATTATCACAAATGATATTGTTGAATTGGTCAATGAAAATCAATTTATATTTCTCGGCAGATTTGATAATGTTATCAATAGTGGTGGAATAAAATTAATTCCAGAGCAAATAGAGAAGAAATTGATAAGCAAAATTAGTCAACGCTTCTTTATTGCATCAAAACCTGATAATGAATTAGGAGAAAAAGTAGTTTTAGTTATTGAGGGAGAAAAATGCGAACTGGACAATTCAATTTATGAAACTTTAGACAAATACGAAAAGCCCAAAGAAATTATTTTTGTTCCTAAGTTTAAAGATAGTGTAACTGGGAAAATCTTGAGAAAAGAAACGCTGAATTAATAAAAAGTACATTCCCAATAAAGTTAGTGATGAATTAGTTAACATCTATATAAAAATCATTGGTCAAGACTTCAACTTCTTCTAACTTATTGATTTTATATTTTGTAGTAACCCAAGTAGTTGTTGGATAAAATCGGTATTTTTTACCATTAACTTTAAGATCAATTGGCATATTGAATTTAGGTTCATCTGTTTTCCAACGAAGCCCAAGTTTGCTTTAGATTTTCTCAATTCAAGTTTAGGAATTGATGCATGTCTGAGATATTGATTAAAAATAGGTGTTAAATTCATTCCTGTTTCGGTATTGAAAAAGCTAATAACAGCTTCTGTATCAATAATTTTGTTGTGAAATGTTTCAGAATATTTTAAGAACAGTTTCCACCATTTATCGTCATCATTGACAACATGCCTCAAAGTATTTAAAAGCAAAGCACCTTTTTCATACATATCACCCGAGCCTTCTTTATTCACCCCATACGGGCCAATAATTGGACTTACATTATCAATATTTCTTTTGCAACCGTTTACGTATTGTTGCCCTTTTTCGTAACCAAATTGACATTCAACAAAACATTTTCGGTGTAACAAGTAAATCCTTCATGTATCCACATATCGGCAGAATCTTTGGATGTTATATTATTACCAAACCATTCGTGTCCACTTTCGTGAATTATAATGTAGTCAAAAAGTAACCCAATTCCGGTTCCAGATCTATCAGTTCCTAAATAACCATTTACATATTTGTTTCCATAGGCAACGGCGCTTTGATGTTCCATTCCTAAATAAGGCGTTTCCACTAATTTGTAACTGTCACTTGCAAAAGGATAGGGTCCGAATTTACTCTGAAAACAATCCATCATAGGTTTTACTTCCTCAAAATGTATTTTGGCTGCAACTTCATTTTGGCGGAGTACGTAGTAATCTAAATCTAATCCTTTATAATTTTCATGTATAGACACATAATCGCCAACACTGACATTTATGGAATAAGTATTTATTGGATTTTTAACTTCCCAATCCCAACGGGTATAACCATTTTTTAGATCTTCACTGCCTATTAATCTTCCGTTGGAAACTTCCATCAAACCATTCGGAACAGCTACTTTTATAGTCGCGCCAAAATCGGGCTCATCGCTTTGCGAGTCTTTTACTGGATACCATAAACTGGCTCCTGTACCTTGGCATGCTACACCAACCCACGGCTTTCCTTGCCCATCTTTAGTAAAAATAAATCCACCATCCCAAGGCGCGTTTTTTGCAATTATGGGTTTACCCGAATAATAAAAGCGTATTTTTTCATTGGTACCAATTTTTAAGGATGTGGGGAAATTGATAAAAACGGCATTAAATTCTCTCTTGTAATTCAATTTTTCCGAATTGAAAACAATAGAATCTACTTGCATATTATCAAATAAATCCAATTGAATTTTTGAAGTGTTGTCAACTACTTTAAAGCTAATGTCATTATAGCCAACAACTGATTTTTCATCAGGATTTACTTTGATATTTAAATCATAGCGCAACACATCAAAGCAAGTTCGTTCCGGTCGTAATCCGCCTTGAAGTGAGTCTTTTCGTGTCGTTGTTTCTTGAGAAAAGATGTTTTGGAAACTAATAATAATGAAACTTAAGGCAAGTATTTTTTTCATGAGAATAAGAATAGAAAATCTAAAGCATTAGTTGGTTTGATTTTAATTTTGTTACTATTTATTAAACCTGAATCACACCTAAATTAAATTTCTTTTCAATAGGCGAGTGATTAGCAGCTTCTATTCCCATTGAAATCCAAGTGCGGGTTTCTAAAGGATCAATAATAGCATCAGTCCAAAGTCGTGCTGCAGCATAATAAGGAGAAACTTGCGCATCATACCGCGCCTTGATTTTATCGAATAATTCCTGTTCTACTTTTTCGTCTACTGTTTCGCCTTTGGCTTTTAAAGATGAAGCTTCTATTTGTGCCAATACTTTAGCAGCTTGCGTTCCGCCCATAACGGCAAGTTCGGCACTTGGCCAGGCGAATATTAATCTTGGGTCATACGCTTTTCCACACATGGCATAGTTTCCTGCTCCATAAGAATTTCCGACAATTACAGTAAATTTTGGGACGACCGAATTGGAAACCGCATTCACCATTTTGGCTCCGTCTTTAATGATGCCGCCATGTTCTGATTTGCTTCCAACCATAAATCCGGTAACATCTTGCACAAATACTAAAGGAATTTTCTTTTGGTTGCAATTGGCAATAAAACGAGTGGCTTTATCAGCAGAATCGGAATAAATAACGCCACCAAATTGGATTTCTCCTTTTTTGGTTTTAGAAACCGTACGTTGATTTGCTACAATTCCCACTGCCCAACCGTCAATCCTTGCATAGCAAGTGATAATGGATTGACCATAACCGTCTTTATACATATCCATTTCTGAATTATCAACTAAGCGTTTGATGATTTCCATCATATCGTATTGTTCGGTGCGTAATTTTGGTAGTATTCCGTAGATTTCTTCCTCTTTCAGCATTGGTTTTTGAGAAGCTTCTCTGTTGAAACCGGCTTTATCATAATCACCGATTTTCCCAACGATACTTTTAATTCTGTCCAAAGCGTCTTTATCGTCTTTAGCTTTATAATCAGTAACACCCGAGATTTCGCAGTGTGTTGTGGCTCCGCCTAATGTTTCATTATCAATGTTTTCACCGATGGCAGCTTTTACCAAATAACTTCCAGCCAAGAAAATACTTCCAGTTTTATCAACTATCATTGCTTCATCACTCATAATCGGGAGATAAGCACCACCAGCCACACAACTTCCCATAACGGCTGCAATTTGTGTAATTCCCATGCTGGACATTATGGCATTGTTTCTAAAAATTCTACCAAAATGTTCTTTATCAGGAAAAATTTCATCCTGCATTGGTAAATAAACTCCGGCAGAATCAACTAAATAAATTATAGGTAAACGGTTTTCCATCGCAATTTCCTGCGCGCGCAGATTCTTTTTTGCTGTAATCGGAAACCATGCTCCGGCTTTTACAGTCGCATCATTGGCAACAACAATACATTGTTTTCCTTTGATGTAACCCATTTTTACCACAACGCCACCAGAAGGACATCCGCCATGTTCAGCATACATTCCGTCACCAACAAAAGCGCCAATTTCTATGCTTTTTGCTTTCGCGTCAAGCAAATAATCGATTCGTTCACGGGCAGTCATCTTACCTTCGGTGTGCAGTTTTTCGATACGTTTTTCACCACCACCAACTTTAACTTTGGTAAAACGTTGCTTTAAATCGGTTATTAAAAGTTTATTATGATCTTCGTTTTTATTGAAGTTAATGTCCATGGGTTTTATTTTATATCACTGTGTTCAGCATTAATAGGTATTTCCGAATGTCCACAGGACATTCTCCTCTTAATATCAAATGTGCTAAAATACGAAAACGTTTTCAATAAGATAATTTCTGAAGATTTGAAATTGTAATTCAATAAAAAAAAAGCATATTTTTGATTAGTTAATATTCACTTAACATTAGAAAAATACATTTGTACCAAAGTAAACATAAAAACAATGACTCTTAACAATATTTTCCAGTTTTTAGTTCCAAAGGATAAAAAGTTCTTCCCGTTATTTGAACAAGCTTCAGCAGGTTTAATTTTATTGGCAGAAACACTTCATGAAGCAGTAAACGCACCCAAAGCAGAGAGAGAAGAATATTTTAGAAAAATTGAAGAACTTGAAGCTGAAATAGAAGAGATTACGCATAAAACACATTTAGAATTAAGTCGAAATTTTATCACACCTTTTGATAGAGAAGATATTCATTCGTTAATAAAAGCCATTGATAATGTTGCCGACAACATGCATGGTGCTGCCAGTAGAATGCGCTTGTATCAAGTAGAAAAAATAACAAAATCAATTCGTAAATTAACGGAGATTAATTTAGAAGCTTGTCAATTAATTGGTCTCGGTATCAAAGAATTGAAAGCTATGAATCATAAAGCAATAAAAGAAACCTGCAAAAAAATCAATAAATTAGAAAGTAAAGCAGATTCAGTATTTGATAAAGCAGTTGCAGACATTTTTGAAAATGAAGTCGATGCTAAAAACGTTATTAAATACAAAGAAGTGCTTTCTGCTTTGGAAATGGCTTCTGATAAATGTAAAAGCGTTTCAAATGTTATGG
Source organism: Flavobacterium paronense (assembly GCF_030409795.1). Lineage (GTDB taxonomy): Bacteria > Bacteroidota > Bacteroidia > Flavobacteriales > Flavobacteriaceae > Flavobacterium > Flavobacterium paronense. Next base: position 5,199 of record NZ_JAUFQN010000004.1, read on the forward strand.
AACAAATTTCAGTTAAGCACTCATAATAAAATCAATTAGGAAATCATGACATTACTAATTGTAATTATAGTTCTTGCACTTTTATTTGATTATATCAACGGATTTCATGATGCTGCGAATTCTATAGCAACTATTGTAGCTACTAAAGTACTAACACCATTTCAGGCTGTGCTTTGGGCAGCTTTTTTTAATTTTTTAGCGTATTGGGTTTTTGGTTTTGGTGTTGCAGATACAGTTGCTAAAACCGCCAAAACCGATAGTATTAATTTGACGGTTATATTAGCTGGAGTTATTGCTGCTATTATATGGAATTTAATCACTTGGTGGAAAGGAATTCCTTCATCATCATCCCACACTTTAATTGGGGGTTTTGCCGGAGCAGCTATTGCACATGCTATTTCTCTTCATGGTTTTTCCGATTATACTGCAATTCAAGATGGTGCAGAAGTCACAAAGCATTGGTACAATATTGTAAATTGGTATAAACCAGGAGAAGATGGAGGATTACCATCGGGAGTTTCGGTCATAATTGCTTTTATAGTTTTAGCTCCTTTATTAGGAATGTTGATTTCCTATTTTATTTCACTTTGGTTGATGTATTCGTCACGCAAAAGTATTTACCCAAAAATATTAACCCTAGTGTTAATGTTATTAGTATTTTGGTTTTTGTCAACAGTATTAGTTGGTTATAATGACATTAAGAAACCAAGATTTGAGAGCCATCTTTGGAGTGTGATTTCTGAACCATCTAATATAAAATGGTCATTGGTAGCTATTATCTTTTTCAGTGTTGCCATATTCAATTTAGTATTCAGTAGCTTTTCAACTTCAAAAGCAGAAAAAGTATTAAAAAGAATGCAGTTGCTCTCTTCTGCTTCTTTCAGTTTAGGACACGGTGGGAATGATTCTCAAAAAGTTATGGGAATCATAGCTGCTGCTGTAGCTGTTTATTTAAATACCCATCCAAATGCTAATATGTCAATGGGTTGGTTAGATTTAAATGTAGTATTACCCTCTGAAAAAGATGGAGTAAAAATTGATGGTGTTATGCCTTCTTGGATTCCGTTAACTTGTTATACCGTTATTGCTTTGGGAACCTTGAGTGGTGGATGGAAAATTGTAAAAACAATGGGTTCAAAAATTACAAAAGTAACCGCCTTTGAGGGTGTTGTTGCCGAATCAGCTGGAGCGTTAACCTTATTCATTACAGAACATTTTAAAATTCCAGTATCAACAACACATACAATAACTGGTTCCATAATTGGAGTAGGAGTAACTAAAAGGGTTTCTGCAGTTCGTTGGGGTGTTACTGTAAAACTTCTTTGGGCTTGGGTGTTAACCATACCAGTTTCAGGTGTTTTAGCAGCTTTGGTATATTATTTATTAAGAACATTTATATAAAAAATATTTTTTAAAGTTTTCAACTCCTAAAGATTTTTCTTTAGGAGTTTTTTATTTTAAAAAGGTTATAAAATTTTTATTTACTTTTTGATTCTCTCTAATGACAGTACTTAACAAGTTTTCAATGTTAAGGTTTTCGTTGAAACGAAAACTTAACATTGGCGAATTGGTTTAAACACTATTTTTGTTAACGTAAAATTTACATTAAATTAACATTAAATATAAAAATACAATTATTACTATGATAAACAATGAATTAACAACAAACGAAGAAGTGTCAAATTCAGAGACAGAAGTTCAGCCAACAATTGAAACCAAACCTGAAGTAAAAACAACTCGCACCAGAATAACTGCTGTAAAAGCTACAGCTAGTTCAACACCAACACGAACTAGATCAAGAGCTGTATCGCCAATAGTAAAAAAGGAAGTTAAACCGGAAGTAATATTAGTAGAACCTACTACTTCCAATGAAGAAAAAGTAGAAACTATGAAAGATTCCAACAAAGAAAAAGCAAAAAAAGCTAAGGTTAAAGAAAAAGAAAAAAGGAAAAAGCTAAGAAAAAAGAAAAAGCAAAGAAAGAGAAGCAGAAAGCCAAAGACAAAGAAAAAAAGAAAAAAGCTAAAGCAAAAGAGAAAGCCAAAAAGGCAAAGCCAAAAGAAAAAATCTAAATCTAAAAAGAAAAAATAATTTTCTGAATTATAAAACCGATAGTCATACTGTCGGTTTTTTTTTAGGACACAATTAACAATTTTTTCGTTTCTGTTTCCTTAAATTTATCAGCTAAAAACTTATTTCTTATGAAAACTAAATTTCTTATGCTGACAGTTATTTTACTGAGCACTTTTACTGTTTTTTCACAATCTAAAGCGGTTGAATATAAAGATGGAAGTCAACTATTAAGTGGCATTAGTGTCAAACCTTCCAAAGCATTAAAAAATAATCCGGGAATACTAATTCTTCCGGCTTGGATGGGAATTGATGATCATGCGAAAGATAGCGCAAATAGATTGGCTGAATCAGGTTATACCATATTTGTAGCTGATATTTATGGCGCTGATCAACGTCCAACAAACTATAATGAAGCTGGTGCAAAAGCAGGTTATTTCAAGAAAAATATCAAAGAATACCAAACCCGAATTCAGTTAGCATTAGACCAATTGGTTAAACAAGGTGCTAATCCGGATGATATAGTAATTATGGGTTATTGCTTTGGAGGAACCGGAGCAGTTGAAGCCGCAAGAGTAAATATGAAAGTAAAAGGAATCGTTTCTTTTCATGGAGGTTTAGGTCGTGATGAAGCCAGAACAATTAATCCTATAGCATCAAAAGTTTTAGTGCTTCACGGAGCTGATGACCCATATGAATCAAAAGAAGAGATTGAAAAATTCCAAAATGAAATGCGAACTGCAAAAGCCGATTGGCAAATGGTTTATTATGCCAATGCTGTTCATTCCTTTACTGATAAAAATGCAGGAAATGATAATTCAAAAGGTGCGGCTTATAACGAAAAGGCAGAAAAACGTTCTTGGGAAGCGATGCTGAATTTTTTAAAGGAAGTGTTATAAAATACAAAAGTCGATCTGGAGCGATCGACTAGTGCGGTGAGGTGTAACTTCCTTTCGGAATCCTCGATGCAAATATAGGATGTTATTTTGAATTATAAATTATAAATTTTGAATTCATTTATAATTTATAATTCAAAATTTATAATTATTTATTTGAGTCTCTTACCAATCGCTTTAAAATGGCCCATTGTTTCAAAGCGTCACGGGCATCAACAGCAGGATATCCTAAAACAACTTTTCCGCTTCGACATCGGCTGCTACGCCTGAACCTGCACCAACAATAGCACCATCTCCTATAGTTAAATGGTCCTTTATTGAAGCGCTTCCGCCAATCATAACGCCATTTCCTAAAGTAACCGAACCAGCCAAACCTGAATTTCCTGCCATAATACAGAATCTTCCAAGTTTAGAATTGTGTCCAATTTGAACCAGATTATCAATTTTACAACCATCACCAAGAATAGTTGAACTGAATTTTCCTCTATCAACACAAGAGTTGGCTCCAATCTCAACACCATTTCCAATAATAACATTGCCGATTTGTGGAATTTTCACCAACCCTTTTTCCGGACAGGGTCTAAATCCAAAACCATCAGCTCCAATAGTACAGTTAGGATGTAAAATACAATAAGCTCCAATATGACAGCGTTCCCGAATTACCGTTCCAGACCAAATAGTGGTATTTTTGCCAATAGTACATTCGTCAAGAATAGTAACATTCGGATAAATAGTTACGTTTTCTCCTAATGTAACATTTGGTCCAATATAACTTCCGGCACCAATTCGAACTCCGTTTCCTATCGAAACCGAATCATCAATTACGGACGAAGGATGAATGTCAACTGAAAATACAGGTGGAGGAGGAGCAAAGAGTTCCAAAATCTGAGACATAGCCAAATCAGCATTTTTTACTTTTATAAAAGCACGATTTTCTCCAGGTTCAATAGAAATATCTTGATTAACAACAGCAACGCATGCTTTAGAATTCTCCCAAAATTTTTCATATTTTTTGCTTCCAATAAAAGAAATTTCAGTAGCTGAGGCAACTTCTAATTGCTCAGGAGCTGTTATTTGGCAAGATGTTGCACCTACAATTTCGCCATGCAATACGTCATTAATTTCTTGAATTGAATAGGAACTCATGTTTAGGGTGTATTTTGATTATTTCTCAAATTAAGGTAAATGAATTTGAAAATCCTATGATATTAACTAAAATAATGCGAATTCTATTCTTCTTTCTGTCCCATCATCATCAAATAGGCTTTCAAAAACTTATCTATATTACCATTCATAACTCCATCAACATCGCTTGTTTCAAATCCAGTGCGCACATCCTTAACTAGTTTGTAGGGTTGCATCACATAGTTTCTGATTGTGAACCCCATTCTATTTTCATTTTACCCGCTTCTATATCTTTACGTTGAGCTTGTTGTTTTTTTTAATTCAATTTCGTACAATTGTGACTTAAGCATTTGCATTGCACGTTGTCGATTATCTTGTTGGGAGCGCGTTTCCGAACATTGAATCTGAATTCCAGTAAATCATGGAAGAAAACGGCTATACGGTTATCAATACTACCGGAGAAGATTTAGACAACGACCAGAAGGCTTTGCAAAATGAAAGCTATGATGTCTTCACTGGTTTTGAAATATTTGAGCACCTGTTAAATCCATATACTATTTTAGAAAATGTAAAATGCAACAAATTATTGATTTCAATTCCGTTGCGATTATGGTTTTCTTCAGCTTACAGAAGTAAGACCGATAAATGGGATAGACACTATCACGAATTTGAAGAGGCAGTTGATTGGCTTTTAGAAAAAACAGGTTGGAAAATAATTGACCCGTCAAAAATTCACTCATCCAGTAAAAAAGGTAGGTTTCCGACCCTTATTAAGGTTTTTTACCCCACGATATTATATGGTTTATGCGAAAAAAATTAAGTAGTATTCCGATTTCTAAGTATAACGTAAAATCATCTGTAGTAAGATGATTTTTTTGCGCTGTAAGTAGCATTTTGCAGCTGTACATAGTTTGATTGTGCTGCAGATCTATCCAATTCTATGTTTATGGGTGTTTCCAAAATAGGTTAAATCATTAAATTAAATCTAATTATTTATGTTAAGAGTCAGTGTTAAAATTGCTTAAATCTTGCTTAAAAAAAACATTGTTGTGTAAGTAATTTTATATGTATTTCTTACTTTTTTATCAAAAACATGTATTTCATCGACTTTATTTGTGTTTTAATCGATAATATTATTATGTTTGACATGTAATTAAACAAAACCCTAAAATCTATTATTATGAAAAATTATTTACCTATTCAATGTGACTTTTTACTTTTCATTCGGTCAAAAATATTTATTGTTAAATCCGATGAAAAATTCGGGATTGTAAACGAATCTGGTTGAAGTTATCCACCAAAATATAATTCAATAGAAGACTTCGACAAGATGCATCCAATTGGGCAAAAGTTGAACTTGAAAACCTATATGGTTTTGTG
>NZ_JAUFQN010000005.1 GCF_030409795.1 Flavobacterium paronense
TTTGATTGAAAAAGGAAATGTTTGAGCAGACTAACAATTCAACAAGATACTTTCCGAAATAAGAACAGCTCATAAACTCAACAAAGAAAACTGCAAAATAGATTGGGCAAAATCTGCATTTGAAATTTATAATTTGATTCGGGGATTATCTCCTTATCCCACGGCGTGGTGCTTATTTAAAGATAATGAACAAGAATGGAATGTAAAAATATATGAAGCTAAGATTCATTTTGAAAATCACTCTTATACTATAGGTAGCATTATTACGACTAAAAAAGAAATTAAGATTGCTGTAAAAGATGGTTACATTCAAATTTTGAGCATTCAATTTCCAGGGAAGAAAAAAATGGCGGCAAATGAACTACTAAATGGCATTACATTTTCAGACAAAGCACAAGCAGAATAAGGTCTCAAGCTCTTTTTTGAATAAAAAAAACGGCGAAAAGCCTCGGCTTATCAACAAATAAACCAAGTTATTAACAAATATTTGAAAAAAACACGAAAACTCTTGTGCAGTAAGGAATTCCTATTAAATTTGTTATCATTAACAAAATGTTTAACCAACAATTAATAACTAACATTATGAACAAATCAGAATTAATCGATGCGATTGCAGCTGACGCAGGAGTAACAAAAGCAGCAGCAAAATTAGCTTTAGAATCATTTTTAGGTAACGTAAGCGGTACTTTGAAAAAAGGTGGAAGAGTATCTTTAGTAGGATTCGGATCTTGGTCAGTATCTAAAAGAGCTGCAAGAGACGGAAGAAATCCTCAAACAGGAAAAACTATCAAAATTGCTGCTAAGAATGTTGTTAAATTCAAAGCAGGAGCAGATTTAGACGGAGCAGTAAACTAATAATTTAGTTCTTCTGATATACAAAGACCATTCGCAAAACGAATGGTCTTTTTGTTTTTAGCATAGAAAAATTTGGAAAATCATTTTTTTTTAAGCAACTTTATTAAAAATTAATTCAAAATGATTGCGGAAAAATTAGAAAAAGGACATTTGTTAATAGCCGAACCATCTATTATTGGTGACATGTCCTTTAATAGATCTGTAATTTTATTGGCTGACCATACTTCAGAAGGTTCAGTTGGATTCATTTTGAATAAACCCCTTAAATACTCTATCAAAGATTTACTTCCAGAGGTTAATTCCAATTTCAAAATCTATAATGGAGGCCCAGTAGAACAAGACAATTTATATTTTATTCATAACGTTCCCGATTTGATTCCGAATAGTATTGAAATATCTAAAGGAATATTTTGGGGTGGCGATTTTGATTTTACCAAAGAATTAATAAATACAGGTGTTATTAAGAAAAAAAATATCCGTTTCTTTTTGGGATACACTGGTTGGGATTCTGAGCAATTAGAAAATGAGATGCAAGCCAACTCCTGGATTTTGATAAAAAATAATTATGAAAACAAAATTCTTGGGAAAGCATCTGTTAACTTTTGGAAAGAGAAAATTTTAGAGCTTGGAGGAGATTATTTAATTTGGTCTAATGCTCCAGAAAATCCTACTTTGAATTAAGCTTCTATTGTATTATTCAATTTCTCTAACAACTGATTAGCTAAGCGAATTTCAAATTCTTTTTTACGATATTTTGTTATTGGCTGTATTCCAATGATAACATTGGTAATAAATAACTCATCTGCTTTCTGCAAATCAAAAGGAGAAATAGCTGCTTCAATAACTTCGATTGAATCAATTTGTTTTGCTAAAGTTATAATTTGTTTTCTCATTATTCCATTCAAACAACCTTCAGAAATTGGTGGTGTTATCAATTTGCTTCCCATCAACATAAACAGATTTCCATTTGCTGCTTCTATAACATTTTTGGTTTCGTTAATAAGTAAAGAGGAATCAAGTTGATTTTCTTTGGCAAAAATACTTGCTGTTACATTTGTAATCTTATTTGTCGTCTTAAGCGTTGACAGTAATTGTTTTGGAACAATAAAGTCTTTATACAAATCCACTTCAAATTGACTTTTAGGGGTTTTATACTTTATGCTATCCAGCTTATTTGCCTGAATGACATAGGAAATTGAATTATCTGTTGGCAAGTAAAATCCGCCTTCGTTTCTAAAAACAGTAAACCTTATTCTTGCAGAATCTTCGATAGCTAATACTTCGACTAGCTTCAAGATTTGCTCTTCAAGATATTCGATGGTAAAAGACATCGGAATTTCCATTCTCACAATTCTCATGGAAGCCATTAAACGAAAATAATGATCTTCAAAAAAAAGTATTTTATTGTTTACAATTTTTAAAGTTTCAAAAACACCATCGCCGTATAAGAATGATCTGTTAGAAACTGTTAACTGTAAATCAGAATCTTGAATTACCCCATTAAAATTTACCATAAAAAAATCCCGTTTAAAACGGGACAAATATAACTTTTAAAAATTTGATTTTATATAGAACCTATTACGTGTTTTAAATCAGAGATTTGATTTTCCCATAATAATTTTGATTCATCTAATTCATCTTCAACAGCAAAATCAACAACCATTAGAGAGACATCTTTAGTAATTTCGTCTTCCAAAATTCTTAATTCAAAATAGTATTCCGTATCCTTCTTATCTTCATCAACCCATTTAAATTTAACTTTCTCTCCAGTTTTTTTTGAAGCAAGACGAGCATTTTCATCAATACTATCCCAAGTAAAAGTAAAAAACTCTCCTCTTGAATTAACATTGTCAGCAAACCATTCTTGCAATCCAGAAGGTGTAGATATATATTGATACAGTAATTGGGGAGATGAATTTAATGGGAACTCAAGTTCGTAGCGTATTTTATGCTCCATGGTTTAGAATATTTTTTGGAAATATATATAATAAAATCAAAAAAAAGGACATTTTTAAAAATAATTTTTTTTGTCACTATATATTTGTAAGCTATGATATAAGTTTTATATTTGCACCCGCATTAAGAATATTAACCACTACACTAGGCGAGGTAGCTCAGTCGGTTAGAGCGCAGGATTCATAACCCTGAGGTCGGGAGTTCAAATCTCCCTCTCGCTACAAAATTGAAAAGGTTTGGAAAATTTCCAAGCCTTTTTTTATACTTCACATTCAACCATTTTTTTCCTTTTTTTAAAGAACTAACTATCAACTTACAAAATGAATTGTTTTTGATTGTAAAAATCAAAATTGTAAGTTTTTTATTTATTATAAAACATAAAAAGTGTATTTCATCGATTTTTTTATGCTTTTTATCGATTATTTTAAATAAATATCTAGTTTTGAAATGTCAAATAAAACAGAATGGAGTATTAAGCTTCATTTAATTAATAAATCATAATACCCCGAGTTATGAAAAATTTATTACTTAAAAAAGTAGAAAAGAATTGCATAATATTAATTACCTTACTAATTGGTAGTTTTGGATATGCTCAAATTGCACAAAGAGGAACTGCTACAACAGCAACTTCTTCAAACACCACTCTTACAATTAATAAGCCAACTGGTCTTGCAGTTAATGACCTAATGATTGTTAATCTAGCCCAAGGGAACAACAATACTAATGCTCCAACGGCTACAGGATGGACACTTATTGATGGTAGAAGTCTTGCTGGCGGTACAAAACGTTACGCTGCTGTTTTATACAAAATAGCTAATGCAACCGACGTTTCAGCATCTAATTTTGTATTTACAATGGGTAGTGCAACAGATAGTGCAGCTGGTGCTATTATAGCATTTTCCGGTGTAGATTCTTCAACACCATTTGATGTTAGTTCAGGGACTATTTCAGTTCAAGGAAGCCAAACCGGTGTAGTTGGAACTACTAAAACTACTGTTACCGCAAACGCTGCTGTAATTATGTTGGGGCAAACAGCAGGGAGTTTCCCTACTTGGTCAGCATGGACAACAACATCACCTGGAGCGCTTACTGAGTTATTTGATGTTCAGCATAATGCTAACACACAAACATCTGTTGGTGGAGCATGGGCAATAAAAGCATCAACTGGTGCAACTAGTGCAGGTGGAGCAACCCTTTCTTCTGCAGAACGAAATGGTGGTATCTTATTAGTTCTTAGACCTTGTATAAATACAATTACATTAAGTTCAGCAGTTGGAACTGATGCTCAAACCAAATGTATTAACTCAGCTATAACAGATATTACCTATACTACTACTGGAGCAACTGGAGCAAGTATATCAGGCCTTCCAACAGGAGTTACTGGTGCATGGGCATCAAACGTTTATACAATTAACGGAACTCCATCTGTGGCAGGAACATATAATTATACAATTACCTTAACAGGTGGGTGTGGACCAACTGTAACTAAAACAGGATCTATAACAGTTACTGCTCTGCCAACTGCTACTATTTCTTATGCTGGTAGTCCTTACTGTACTTCTTTAGCATCTGCTCAAAGTGTAACACAAACTGGTACGGGTGGCGGGACTTATTCTGCAAGTCCTGCTGGGTTAACTTTAAATGCTGCATCAGGTGCTGTGACGCCAAGTACTAGCTCGGCAGGAACTTATACTGTAACCTATACTTTATCTACTGGTGGTTGTACTATTACTCCAACGGCATCGGTTACCATTACTGCTCTACCTGTTGCAACTATTTCTTATGCAGGTAACCCTTTCTGTAAATCATTAGGAACTGCTCAAAGTGTAACACAAACAGGTACTGCTGGTGGAACGTATTCTGCTAGTCCTGCTGGGTTAACTTTAAATGCTTCAACTGGCGCTGTTACGCCAAGTACTAGCACGTCCGGAACTTTTACTGTAACCTATACTATTGCTGCGGCTAGTGGTTGTGGGATAGTTACAACAACTACTTCAGTTACAATTACTACTATACCAACAGCTGCCATTTCTTATGCAGGTAGTCCTTACTGTACTTCTTTAGCATCTACTCAAAGTGTAACACAAACTGGTACAGGTGGCGGGACTTATTCTGCTAGCCCTGCTGGGTTAACTTTAAATGCTGCATCAGGTGCTGTGACGCCAAGTACTAGCACGGCCGGAACATATACTGTAACCTATACTTTATCTACTGGTGGTTGTACTATTACTCCAACGGCATCGGTTACCATTACTGCTCTACCTGTTGCAACTATTTCTTATGCAGGTAACCCTTTCTGTAAATCATTAGGAACTGCACAAAGTGTAACTCAAACAGGTACTACTGGTGGAACGTATTCTGCTAGTCCTGCTGGGTTAACTTTAAATGCTTCAACTGGAGCTGTTACACCTAGTACTAGCACGGCCGGAACTTTTACTGTAACCTATACTATTGCTGCGGCTAGTGGTTGCGGGATAGTTACAACAACTACTTCAGTTACAATTACTACTATACCAACAGCTGCCATTTCTTATGCAGGTAGTCCTTACTGTACTTCTTTAGCATCTGCTCAAAGTGTAACACAAACTGGTACAGGTGGCGGGACTTATTCTGCTAGCCCTGCTGGGTTAACTTTAAATGCTGCATCAGGTGCTGTGACGCCAAGTACTAGCACGGCCGGAACATATACTGTAACCTATACTTTATCTACTGGTGGTTGTACTATTACTCCAACGGCATCGGTTACCATTACTGCTCTACCTACTGCAACTATTTCTTATGCAGGTAGTCCTTTCTGTAAATCATTAGGAACTGCTCAAAGTGTAACACAAACTGGGACTGCAGGTGGAACTTATTCTGCTAGTCCTGCTGGGTTAACTTTAAATGCTGCTAACGGAGATGTGACTCCAAGTACTAGCACGGCCGGAACTTATACTGTAACTTATACTATTGCTGCAGCTAGTGGTTGTGGGATTGTTACAACTACGGCGTCAGTTACAATTACTACTATACCAACGGCTGCCATTTCTTATGCTGGTAGTCCATACTGTAAATCTTTAGCATCTGCTCAAAGTGTAACACAAACTGGTACAGGTGGCGGGACTTATTCTGCTAGTCCTGCTGGGTTAACTTTAAATGCTGCATCAGGTGCTGTCACTCCAAGTACTAGCACGGCCGGAACTTATACTGTAACCTATACTTTATCTACTGGTGGTTGTACTATTACTCCAACGGCATCGGTTACCATTACTGCTCTACCTGTTGCAACTATTTCTTATGCAGGTAGCCCTTTCTGTAAATCGTTAGGAACTGCACAAAGTGTAACACAAACAGGTACTGCTGGTGGAACTTATTCTGCAAGCCCTGCTGGGTTAACTTTAAATGCTTCAACTGGCGCTGTTACACCTAGTACTAGCACGGCCGGAACTTTTACTGTAACCTATACTATTGCTGCGGCTAGTGGTTGTGGAATCGTTACAACTACGGCGTCAGTTACAATTACTACTATACCAACGGCTGCCATTTCTTATGCAGGTAGTCCTTACTGTACTTCTTTAGCATCTGCTCAAAGTGTAACACAAACTGGTACAGGTGGCGGGACTTATTCTGCTAGCCCTGCTGGGTTAACTTTAAATGCTGCATCAGGTGCTGTGACGCCAAGTACTAGCACGGCCGGAACTTATACTGTAACCTATACTTTATCTACTGGTGGTTGTACTATTACTCCAACGGCATCGGTTACCATTACTGCTCTACCTGTTGCAACTATTTCTTATGCAGGTAACCCTTTCTGTAAATCATTAGGAACTGCACAAAGTGTAACTCAAACAGGTACTACTGGTGGAACGTATTCTGCTAGTCCTGCTGGGTTAACTTTAAATGCTTCAACTGGAGCTGTTACACCTAGTACTAGCACGGCTGGAACATATACTGTAACTTACACTATTGCTGCGGCTAGTGGTTGCGGGATAGTTACAACAACTACTTCAGTTACAATTACTACTATACCAACAGCTGCCATTTCTTATGCAGGTAGTCCTTACTGTACTTCTTTAGCATCTGCTCAAAGTGTAACACAAACTGGTACAGGTGGCGGGACTTATTCTGCTAGCCCTGCTGGGTTAACTTTAAATGCTGCATCAGGTGCTGTGACGCCAAGTACTAGCACGGCCGGAACTTATACTGTAACCTATACTTTATCTACTGGTGGTTGTACTATTACTCCAACGGCATCGGTTACCATTACTGCTCTACCTACTGCAACTATTTCTTATGCAGGTAGTCCTTTCTGTAAATCATTAGGAACTGCTCAAAGTGTAACACAAACTGGGACTGCAGGTGGAACTTATTCTGCTAGTCCTGCTGGGTTAACTTTAAATGCTGCTAACGGAGATGTAACTCCAAGTACTAGCACGGCCGGAACTTATACTGTAACTTATACTATTGCTGCAGCTAGTGGTTGTGGAATCGTTACAACAACAGCATCAGTTACAATTACTACTATACCAACGGCTGCCATTTCTTATGCTGGTAGTCCATACTGTAAATCTTTAGCATCTGCTCAAAGTGTAACACAAACTGGTACAGGTGGCGGGACTTATTCTGCTAGTCCTTCTGGGTTAACTTTAAATGCTGCATCAGGTGCTGTCACTCCAAGTACTAGCACGGCCGGAACATATACTGTAACCTATACTTTATCTACTGGTGGTTGTACTATTACTCCAACGGCATCGGTTACCATTACTGCTCTACCTGTTGCAACTATTTCTTATGCAGGTAGCCCTTTCTGTAAATCGTTAGGAACTGCTCAAAGTGTAACACAAACAGGTACTGCTGGTGGAACTTATTCTGCAAGCCCTGCTGGGTTAACTTTAAATGCTGCTAACGGAGATGTGACTCCAAGTACTAGCACGGCCGGAACTTATACTGTAACTTATACTATTGCTGCGGCTAGTGGTTGTGGGATTGTTACAACTACGGCGCCAGTTACAATTACTACTATACCAACGGCTGCCATTTCTTATGCTGGTAGTCCTTACTGTAAATCTTTAGCATCTGCTCAAAGTGTAACTCGAACTGGTACTGCTGGTGGAACTTATTCTGCAAGCCCTGCTGGGTTAACTTTAAATGCTGGAACTGGTGCTGTGACTCCAAGTACTAGTACGGCCGGAACTTACACAGTAACCTATACCCTATCTACGGGTGGTTGTACTATCACACCAACGGCATCGGTAACTATTACTGCTATACCTGTTGCAACTATCTCTTATACTGGTAGTCCTTTCTGTAAATCATTAGGAACTGCTCAAAGTGTAACACAAACTGGTACTACTGGTGGAACTTATTCTGCTAGTCCTGCTGGGTTAACTTTAAATGCTGCTAACGGAGATGTAACTCCAAGTACTAGCACGGCCGGAACTTATACTGTAACCTATACTATTGCTGCAGCTAGTGGTTGTGGAATCGTTACAACAACAGCATCAGTTACAATTACTACCATACCAACAGCTGCCATTTCTTATGCTGGTAATCCTTTCTGTAAATCAATAGCTACTGCACAAAGTGTAACACAAACTGGTACTGCTGGTGGGACTTACTCTGCAAGCCCTGCTGGATTAACAATAAATGCTGCATCAGGTGCTGTCACTCCAAGTACTAGTACGGCTGGAAGCTATACAGTAACCTATACCTTATCTACTGGTGGTTGTACTATTACACCAACAACATCGGTTACTATTAATCCAATATTAACAGCTGGTGTAACTATTGCAGCTTCTCCATCTGGAACTATATGTGCTGGAACAAGTGTAACTTTCACTGCTACTCCAACTAACGGAGGGACAACTCCAACTTATCAATGGAAAATTAATGGTACAAATGTTCTCGGAGAGATTGCATCTACTTTTACAACATCCACATTATCAAATACTAATGTAGTTACAGTCGTAATGACATCAAATGCAACACCTTGTTTGGCAGGTTCTCCTGTTACATCAAGTGGTATTACAATGGCTGTTGATACAATGCCATCAATAACAAGCACAACTCCTGCATCAAGAACCGGAACCGGAACTTTAACTTTAGGTGCCACTGCTTCTATTGGTACAATATCTTGGTATGCAAATATAACTGGTGGTCCTTCATTGGGCTCTGGGACAAGTTTTACAACTCCAAGTATTTCAACAACTACAATCTATTATGTTGAAGCTGTTAATGGAGCTTGTACCTCAACTCCAAGAACTCCTGTAACTGCTACTATTAATTATGCTGAAATAGACATTCAAGGAAATGCAACTTCAATTGTAGATGGTGATACAACACCTACAACTACTGACTGGACAGATTTTGGAACATCAGCTACAACCCGAACTTTTACGATTTATAATACTGGTGCTTCTGCTTTAAATATTGGTACCGCTACTATATCTGGTTTGAATGCGAGTGAATTTACAATTACATCAGCTCCAAGCAGTGTAGTTGGTATTGGTTCTAGCACAACATTTACTATTACTTTCGATCCAACCGCCGTTGGACTTAGAACGGCTACAATATCAATTGTAAATAATGACACTAACGAAAATCCATACGATTTTGCAATTCAAGGAACTGGAGTTGAACAAGAAATAGATATTCAAGGAAATGCTGTTTCAATTGTAAACGGGGATACAACACCAACAACTACAGATTGGACAGATTTTAGTACAGTTGCAGGAACAAGAACATTTACTATTCGAAATACTGGAAATATAGTTTTAAACATTGGCGCAATAACTGTTTCAGGTTTAAATGCTTCAGATTTTACAGTTACCTCGCTACCTAGTGCAACTGTTGCTGCATTTGGAACAACTACTTTTACAGTTTCATTTTCTCCAAGTGTAATCAATAACAGAACCGCTACTATTAGTATCGCAAACGACGATGCTACTGAAAATCCGTATGCTTTTTCAATACAAGGATTTGGTATTATACCTGAAATTGATATCCAAGGAAATGCAACTTCAATTGTTGACGGAGACATAACTCCAACAACAACAGACTGGACAGACTTTAGTTCTGTTGCTTCAACCAGAACTTTTACTATTTACAACAATGGAAATTTTACATTAAATATTGGAGCAATAACTATTGGTGGTCCAAACGCCTCAGAATTTACAGTTACTACTCTTCCAAGTGCAACAGTTGCAGCATTAGCAAGTACCACTTTTGTAGTTACTTTTTCACCGACTGCTTTAGGTACAAGATCGGCTACAATAAGTATTATAAATAATGACAGTAATGAAGATCCTTATAATTTTTCAATTCAAGGAACTGGTGTTGTTCAGGAAATAGATTTACAAGGTCTTAGTATATCAATTGTTGATGGAGATACAGTACCTTCTGTTTCAGATGGAACAGATTTTGGTCCTGCAGATATTAATCTTGCAACTGTAACCCGTACTTTCTCGATTTTGAATACTGGTTCACTTCCATTGACAATTTCTAACCCAACTATATCTGGACTTAATGCGGCAGACTTTAGTATATCAACAAATCCAGGAGCACTTTCAATTGCTGCAGGCTCAAGTACTACTTTTGTAGTAACATTTAATCCAAGTGGAGTATTTACAAGAGTTGCAACAATTAACATTGTTAATAATGACAGTAGCGAAAACCCTTATGATTTTGCTATTCAAGGTACAGGTTTACTTGATAATGATGGTGATGGAATTGAAAACAATACCGATCAAGATGATGATAATGATGGAATTATAGATATAGTAGAATGTGGAACTTGTATAAGTGACCCATTCGTAAACGGAAGTTTTGAAGCTCCCGTAATTGGGGCTTCAACATACAGCATCGAACCAGCTGCAAATGTTACCGGATGGAATAATAGTGCAGAAAATTTCATTGAAATTTGGAGTACCGGATTTAATGGCGTACCGTCTGCAGCAGGTAATCAATTTGCAGAATTAAATGCAAACGTTGCCGGAAATCTATACCAAACATTTTGTCTAAATGGTGCTGGAGGAACAATAAATTGGGCTATCAAGCACAGAGGAAGATCTGGTACTGACGTTGCAGAAGTTAGATTTGGAGCAACTTTGGCAACAATTGCAACAGTTGCAACCATGACAGATGGAAATACTTCTTGGGGATCTTATTCGGGTACATACAGTATTCCGGTAGGTCAAACGAGTATCGTATTAGCCTTTACTGCAGTTTCATCTACAGGAGGTTTATCTTATGGTAACTTTATAGATGACGTACAAATTATAATCAACCAAAACTGTATTGACTCAGATGCTGATGGTGTTGCTGACTTACTTGACGTAGATGATGAAAACGATGGTATTCCAGATATTGAAGAAGCCGGATTTAAAGCTTATAGTAGTAATAAATCTGTAATGGATAGAAGCAGCGCTGCTACTTGGGTTGATGCTAACTCAAATGGTCTTAATGACTACATAGAAACTATGATAACTGCCGGAACTTATTCAACACCAGATACAGACGGTGATGGTGTGAAAGATTATTTAGATTTAGATAGTGATAACGATACAGCTTTTGACGTTGATGAAGCCGGTATATTAAATGGTGACGGAGATATAAATGGTGACGGTAAAGGTGATGGCCTGGATTCAGATGGTGACGGTTTATTAAACCTTTATGATAACTCTACTGTTTTTGGAACAACAACAAGAGCTTATGCTCAAGATACCGATACTAATGGTACTCCAGATTATAAAGATTTAGACTCTAACGATGATGGAGTTAATGATATCAAAGCTGGTTTATATGGCAGCTATGATGCTAATAATGATGGTAGAATAGATACTCCGGGAGATGCAGATCTTGACGGAATTACAGATGCTTTTGATACAAATGACGCTGTAAAAGGTTCTCCAAGAGATTTAGACAGAAAACTGTTTTTAGATTTTGATGGAAGAAACGATTATGCTGAAAACACTGCAATCTTAGGTGGATTATCAAATGCTACTTTGATGGCTTGGATAGATTTAAACAGTGCTTTTAGTACTACAGGTGTTGTAGTTGGTCAAGATAAATTCCAAATTAGAGTTTCTAGTGCAAAAACATTGCAAGTAATTGTCAACAGTACAACTTTAACTTTTGCTACACCTATGACAACTTCTAGATGGTATCATGTAGCGGCAACTTATGGTGGTGGAAATTTAAACTTGTATTTAAACGGAAAATTAGTAGCTACACAAGCTGTATCAGGAAGTATTTCAGCCGATGCTACAAAATTAACACTAGGTAAAAATCCAGCGTCAAGCACTAACTATTTTAAAGGTAAAATTGATGAAGTAAGAGTATTTAATACTACCTTAACTAATACACAAGTTGAACGCATGGTATATCAAGAAATACAAAATACAGCTTCACAAGTAAGAGGTGCTATAGTTCCTAGGGATATTGGCTCATTACCTTTTGCAAACGTATTAAGATATTACAGAATGGATACCTACAAAGATGATATTGTAGATGATTTAACAACTGCATCAATCGATACTGGCACAGGTATGAAATTATATAACCATAAAGTTATAAATGTACAACAAGCTCCAATGCCTTTTGTTACGGCAACAACAGGAACATTTTCAACAGCTGTTAATGATGCGTCAAATGACATCAGAGGTTTAGATGTTTATGATTACGATTATTCAATAATCCAAGTAAAACATAATATTACTGAAACTACAAACAGCGTAGATTTAGCAATGTTTGTTGACCCAGGAGTAACTGTTAATATGACAAATAATACCAAACTTCAAAATGACTGGTATTTAAAATTAGATGGTAAAATTGATTTAGTTGGAAAATCTCAATTAGTTCAAACTGCAAATAGTGAATTAGATGTTACAAGCGCTGGTTCATTAGAAAGAGATCAACAAGGACAAGCAATAAAATATAACTATAACTACTGGTCATCTCCTGTTAGTACAATAAACAGTACTACTATTAATCATGGATTTACAGTTGCTGGTGTTATGAAAGATGGAACCGATCCAAACAATATTCAAAACCTTCAATGGACAACAGGAACTAATGGTTCGCCAACAACTCCTATTACATTGAGTAGCTATTGGATATTTAAATTCCAAAACTCATCTAACAGTTACGCTAACTGGTCATCTGTTGGACAAAATGGAGCACTATTACCGGGTCAAGGATTCACTATGAAAGGATGTGGTTCAGCTGCTGCTGATCAAAATTACACCTTCGTTGGTAAACCAAATAATGGTACTATTACTTCAACAGTTGGTGCAAATAATTTGAACCTATGTGGTAATCCTTATCCTTCTGCAATTGATGCCAATCAATTTATAGATGACAATGCAGCAAGCATAAAAGGAACATTATATATCTGGGAGCACTATAATACAAATTCAAGTCACGCAACCGCACAGTATCAAGGTGGTTATGCAACTTACACAAAACTGGTGGAACTGCACCTGTTGCTCCAGCTGGTGTAAGCGGAATAGGTTCAAGTAGTAAAACTCCAAAAAGATTTATCCCAGTTGGACAAGGATTTTTTGTAACAGGATCAGCTACTGGCGGAAGTATAACATTTAACAATGGTCAAAGACTATTTATAAAAGAAGACGATGCAACTTCGTACTCTATGTTTAAACAAAATAATGGTCCGATATCAGTTATTAATCCAGCATTTAATAATTCTTCCGATACTTTTGTTGACGAACAATTTATGAAACTAAGAGTGGGTTATAATTCAGCTGATAATTATCACAGACAAATATTATTAGGATTTATGAATGAACATGCAACATCAGGATTTGACAATGGTTATGATGGATTAAGCATTGAAACTCCTACTAATGATATGTATTTCATAAATGGAACTGATAAATTAAAC
The DNA here is from genome assembly GCF_030409795.1 of Flavobacterium paronense. GTDB lineage: Bacteria > Bacteroidota > Bacteroidia > Flavobacteriales > Flavobacteriaceae > Flavobacterium > Flavobacterium paronense. The sequence continues at coordinate 13,691 of NZ_JAUFQN010000005.1, forward strand.
ATCAATGGTGATGGTGCTTTTAATGTAAACAACATATACCCATTAGGTGTTAAAAATGCTGTGGCCGGTAATGTTAGTTTTGTTGTAGATGGAAAAGAAAATTTTAGTGATTCTCAAGAAATATACATCTATGACAATGTAACTTCACTCTACCATAGTGTTAAAGATCAAAACTTCCAAATCAATTTACCAGTTGGAACTTATGATTCAAGATTCTCATTGCGATTTACTAATGGTTCTTCGCTCGGAACAGTTGATCAGGAAGTAAATCATGGAATTAGCGTAATACATTCGCAAGCTAACAACATGATAAATATTAAAAACGAGTTACAAGAAGTAAATGTGAAGTCAGTTTCATTGTTCAACTTATTAGGCCAAGAGGTTCAAGTTTGGAAAATTTATAACCAAAACCAAGCGGATATACAATTACGCATTACAGATTTAAGCACGGGAACTTACATCGTAAAAGTAACTACTGATAATGGTGACATATCTAAAAAAATAATACTAAAATAATATCTTGTTCTGCTCTTTATTTGACACTAATTTGCTTTTTTATACAAGAAAAAAATCCCTGCTTCGGCGGGGATTTTTTTTTTTATTCAACTCAGAAGATTAATGTAATATTAAGAAAGTTTCTCTATGAGAATTTCAAGATTTACTAGAAGCTGTTCTCCTGTCTGAATATCTTTTAAAGTAAAGTTCGAACCATCAATTTCTTTGACCACAAAAGGAATTCCTCTACGTTCAGCATGTTTAAACTGCTTGTCAATTTTAGCTGCATCAGGATAAATATCGGCTTTAATATTTTTATTTCGAAGTGTCGTAATGGCTTTCATCGCTTCAAAGTTTGGTTTTCACCAAAATTTTGAAGCGATGAAAGCCATTACGACACTTCGAAATAAAATATTAAAGCCGATATTTATCCTGATGCAGCTAAAATTGACAAGCAGTTTAAACATGCTGAACGTAGAGGAATTCCTTTTGTGGTCAAAGAAATTGATGGTTCGAACTTTACTTTAAAAGATATTCAGACAGGAGAACAGCTTCTAGTAAATCTTGAAATTCTCATAGAGAAACTTTCTTAATATTACATTAATCTTCTGAGTTGAATAAGAAAAAAAAATCCCCGCCGAAGCAGGGATTTTTTTTCTTGTATAAAAAAGCAAATTAGTGTCAAATAAAGAGCAGAACAAGATATTATTTTAGTATTATTTTTTTAGATATGTCACCATTATCAGTAGTTACTTTTACGATGTAAGTTCCCGTGCTTAAATCTGTAATGCGTAATTGTATATCCGCTTGGTTTTGGTTATAAATTTTCCAAACTTGAACCTCTTGGCCTAATAAGTTGAACAATGAAACTGACTTCACATTTACTTCTTGTAACTCGTTTTTAATATTTATCATGTTGTTAGCTTGCGAATGTATTACGCTAATTCCATGATTTACTTCCTGATCAACTGTTCCGAGCGAAGAACCATTAGTAAATCGCAATGAGAATCTTGAATCATAAGTTCCAACTGGTAAATTGATTTGGAAGTTTTGATCTTTAACACTATGGTAGAGTGAAGTTACATTGTCATAGATGTATATTTCTTGAGAATCACTAAAATTTTCTTTTCCATCTACAACAAAACTAACATTACCGGCCACAGCATTTTTAACACCTAATGGGTATATGTTGTTTACATTAAAAGCACCATCACCATTGATGTTTAATTTATCAGTTCCATTTATGAAATACATATCATTAGTAGGAGTTTCAATGCTTAATCCATCATAACCATTGTCAAATCCTGATGTTGCATGTTCATTCATAAATCCTAATAATATTTGTCTGTGATAATTATCAGCTGAATTATAACCCACTCTTAGTTTCATAAATTGTTCGTCAACAAAAGTATCGGAGAATTATTAAATGCTGGATTAATAACTGATATCGGACCATTATTTTGTTTAAACATAGAGTACGAAGTTGCATCGTCTTCTTTTATAAATAGTCTTTGACCATTGTTAAATGTTATACTTCCGCCAGTAGCTGATCCTGTTACAAAAAATCCTTGTCCAACTGGGATAAATCTTTTTGGAGTTTTACTACTTGAACCTATTCCGCTTACACCAGCTGGAGCAACAGGTGCAGTTCCACCAGTTTTTGTGTAAGTTGCATAACCACCTTGATACTGTGCGGTTGCGTGACTTGAATTTGTATTATAGTGCTCCCAGATATATAATGTTCCTTTTATGCTTGCTGCATTGTCATCTATAAATTGATTGGCATCAATTGCAGAAGGATAAGGATTACCACATAGGTTCAAATTATTTGCACCAACTGTTGAAGTAATAGTACCATTATTTGGTTTACCAACGAAGGTGTAATTTTGATCAGCAGCAGCTGAACCACATCCTTTCATAGTGAATCCTTGACCCGGTAATAGTGCTCCATTTTGTCCAACAGATGACCAGTTAGCGTAACTGTTAGATGAGTTTTGGAATTTAAATATCCAATAGCTACTCAATGTAATAGGAGTTGTTGGCGAACCATTAGTTCCTGTTGTCCATTGAAGGTTTTGAATATTGTTTGGATCGGTTCCATCTTTCATAACACCAGCAACTGTAAATCCATGATTAATAGTAGTACTGTTTATTGTACTAACAGGAGATGACCAGTAGTTATAGTTATATTTTATTGCTTGTCCTTGTTGATCTCTTTCTAATGAACCAGCGCTTGTAACATCTAATTCACTATTTGCAGTTTGAACTAATTGAGATTTTCCAACTAAATCAATTTTACCATCTAATTTTAAATACCAGTCATTTTGAAGTTTGGTATTATTTGTCATATTAACAGTTACTCCTGGGTCAACAAACATTGCTAAATCTACGCTGTTTGTAGTTTCAGTAATATTATGTTTTACTTGGATTATTGAATAATCGTAATCATAAACATCTAAACCTCTGATGTCATTTGACGCATCATTAACAGCTGTTGAAAATGTTCCTGTTGTTGCCGTAACAAAAGGCATTGGAGCTTGTTGTACATTTATAACTTTATGGTTATATAATTTCATACCTGTGCCAGTATCGATTGATGCAGTTGTTAAATCATCTACAATATCATCTTTGTAGGTATCCATTCTGTAATATCTTAATACGTTTGCAAAAGGTAATGAGCCATATCCCTAGGAACTATAGCACCTCTTACTTGTGAAGCTGTATTTTGTATTTCTTGATATACCATGCGTTCAACTTGTGTATTAGTTAAGGTAGTATTAAATACTCTTACTTCATCAATTTTACCTTTAAAATAGTTAGTGCTTGACGCTGGATTTTTACCTAGTGTTAATTTTGTAGCATCGGCTGAAATACTTCCTGATACAGCTTGTGTAGCTACTAATTTTCCGTTTAAATACAAGTTTAAATTTCCACCACCATAAGTTGCCGCTACATGATACCATCTAGAAGTTGTCATAGGTGTAGCAAAAGTTAAAGTTGTACTGTTGACAATTACTTGCAATGTTTTTGCACTAGAAACTCTAATTTGGAATTTATCTTGACCAACTACAACACCTGTAGTACTAAAAGCACTGTTTAAATCTATCCAAGCCATCAAAGTAGCATTTGATAATCCACCTAAGATTGCAGTGTTTTCAGCATAATCGTTTCTTCCATCAAAATCTAAAAACAGTTTTCTGTCTAAATCTCTTGGAGAACCTTTTACAGCGTCATTTGTATCAAAAGCATCTGTAATTCCGTCAAGATCTGCATCTCCCGGAGTATCTATTCTACCATCATTATTAGCATCATAGCTGCCATATAAACCAGCTTTGATATCATTAACTCCATCATCGTTAGAGTCTAAATCTTTATAATCTGGAGTACCATTAGTATCGGTATCTTGAGCATAAGCTCTTGTTGTTGTTCCAAAAACAGTAGAGTTATCATAAAGGTTTAATAAACCGTCACCATCTGAATCCAGGCCATCACCTTTACCGTCACCATTTATATCTCCGTCACCATTTAATATACCGGCTTCATCAACGTCAAAAGCTGTATCGTTATCACTATCTAAATCTAAATAATCTTTCACACCATCACCGTCTGTATCTGGTGTTGAATAAGTTCCGGCAGTTATCATAGTTTCTATGTAGTCATTAAGACCATTTGAGTTAGCATCAACCCAAGTAGCAGCGCTGCTTCTATCCATTACAGATTTATTACTACTATAAGCTTTAAATCCGGCTTCTTCAATATCTGGAATACCATCGTTTTCATCATCTACGTCAAGTAAGTCAGCAACACCATCAGCATCTGAGTCAATACAGTTTTGGTTGATTATAATTTGTACGTCATCTATAAAGTTACCATAAGATAAACCTCCTGTAGATGAAACTGCAGTAAAGGCTAATACGATACTCGTTTGACCTACCGGAATACTGTATGTACCCGAATAAGATCCCCAAGAAGTATTTCCATCTGTCATGGTTGCAACTGTTGCAATTGTTGCCAAAGTTGCTCCAAATCTAACTTCTGCAACGTCAGTACCAGATCTTCCTCTGTGCTTGATAGCCCAATTTATTGTTCCTCCAGCACCATTTAGACAAAATGTTTGGTATAGATTTCCGGCAACGTTTGCATTTAATTCTGCAAATTGATTACCTGCTGCAGACGGTACGCCATTAAATCCGGTACTCCAAATTTCAATGAAATTTTCTGCACTATTATTCCATCCGGTAACATTTGCAGCTGGTTCGATGCTGTATGTTGAAGCCCCAATTACGGGAGCTTCAAAACTTCCGTTTACGAATGGGTCACTTATACAAGTTCCACATTCTACTATATCTATAATTCCATCATTATCATCATCTTGATCGGTATTGTTTTCAATTCCATCACCATCATTATCAAGTAAACCTGTACCTTGAATAGCAAAATCATAAGGGTTTTCGCTACTGTCATTATTAACAATGTTAATTGTTGCAACTCTTGTAAATACTCCACTTGGATTAAATGTTACTACAAAAGTAGTACTTGAGCCTGCAGCAATTGAAAGTGCTCCTGGATTTGTTGATATACTAAAGTCTGCCGCATTAAGTCCAGATATAGTTGGGTTAGAAATTGTCAATGGAAGTGAACCAGTATTCAAAATCGAGAAAGTACGGGTTACAGTTGCAAGATTAATATCTGCAGGACCAAAATCTGTTCCATCTGAAACAGAAGGTACTGTATCTCCATCAACAATTGATATACTAAGACCTTGTAAATCTATTTCCTGAACAACACCAGTTCCTTGAATTGAAAAATTATAAGGATCTTCATTACTGTCATTATTTATAATACTTATTGTAGCCGATCTTGTACCTAAAGCAGTCGGTGAAAAAGTAACTACAAAAGTGGTACTTGCTAATGCTGCAACTGTTGCACTTGGAAGAGTAGTAACTGTAAATTCTGAGGCGTTTGGACCACCAATAGTTATTGCTCCAATATTTAATGTAAAATTTCCATTGTTGTAAATAGTAAAAGTTCTGGTTGAAGCAACAGAACTAAAGTCTGTCCAGTCTGTTGTTGTTGGAGTTATGTCTCCGTCAACAATTGAAGTTGCATTTCCTTGGATATCAATTTCAGGTATAATACCAAATCCTTGTATTGAAAAAGCATACGGATTTTCAGTAGCATCGTCGTTTGCGATACTAATAGTAGCGGTTCTGTTATTGATTACACTTGGAGAAAATGAAACTGTAAAAGTAGTTGTTCCAAATGCAGCAACAGTTGCACTAGGTAGCGAGGTAACTGTAAAATCTGAAGCATTTAAACCTGAAACAGTTATTGCGCCAATGTTTAAAACTATATTTCCAGTATTTCGAATAGTAAATGTTCTTGTTCCTGCAACTGTACTAAAATCTGTCCAATCTGTAGTTGTTGGTGTTGTATCCCCGTTTACAATTGAAACAGCATTTCCTTGAATATCTATTTCTTGTTCAACTCCAGTTCCTTGAATTGCAAAATCGTATGGATTTTCGTTAGTGTCATTATTTACAATTGATATTGTAGCCGTTCTAAGTCCAACGGCGGTTGGATCGAAAGTAATAGTAAATGTTGTGCTAGAACCAATACCAACTACACTGCTTGGAGCTGATGTAATTGTAAATTCACTCGCATTCAAACCAGATATAGTAGCGGTACCAATATTTAAAGCAGAAGCACCAGTATTATAAATCGTAAAAGTTCGGGTTGTAGCTGATGTTCCAAAATCTGTCCAGTCAGTAGTTGTAGGTGTTGTATCACCATCTACAATTGAAGTTGCATTTCCTTGAATGTCTATTTCAGCATAATTAATAGTAGCAGTTACAGGAGTTCTTGGAGTTGAGGTACAAGCTCCATTAACAGCTTCAACATAATAGATTGTAGTTGTTGAAATACTTGGAGTTGTAAAACTTGTCCCAGAGCCCAATGAAGGACCACCAGTTATATTTGCATACCAAGATATTGTACCAATAGAAGCAGTGGCACCTAAAGTTAAAGTTCCGGTTCCGGTTCTTGATGCAGGAGTTGTGCTTGTTATTGATGGCATTGTATCAACAGCCATTGTAATACCACTTGATGTAACAGGAGAACCTGCCAAACAAGGTGTTGCATTTGATGTCATTACGACTGTAACTACATTAGTATTTGATAATGTGGATGTTGTAAAAGTAGATGCAATCTCTCCGAGAACATTTGTACCATTAATTTTCCATTGATAAGTTGGAGTTGTCCCTCCGTTAGTTGGAGTAGCAGTGAAAGTTACACTTGTTCCAGCACATATAGTTCCAGATGGAGAAGCTGCAATAGTTACACCAGCTGTTAATATTGGATTAATAGTAACCGATGTTGTTGGTGTAATAGTACAACCACCAGTAGATAAGGTATAGGTTACTGTATAGCTTCCAGCCGTACTAGTACTTGGAGTGACAGCACCTGATGCAGCATTTATTGTTAATCCAGCAGGGCTTGCAGAGTAAGTCCCACCAGCAGTACCAGTTTGTGTTACACTTTGTGCAGTAGCTATTGATTTACAGAAAGGATTACCAGCATAAGAAATGGCAGCTGTTGGTATGGTAGTAATTGTAACTGATGCTGTTGTTGTAACGATTCCACAACCACTAGCTGCAGCAATAGTATAGGTTACAGTATAAGTTCCGGCCGTGCTAGTACTTGGAGTTACATCTCCGTTAGCAGCATTTAAAGTTAACCCAGCAGGACTAGCAGAATAAGTTCCACCAGTAGTACCAGTTTGTGTTACACTTTGAGCAGTTCCTAATGATTTACAGAAAGGACTACCAGTATAAGAGATAGTTGCAACAGGTATAGCAGTAATAGTTACCGATGCCGTTGGTGTGATAGTACAACCACCCGTAGATAGGGTATAGGTTACTGTGTAAGTTCCGGCCGTACTAGTACTTGGAGTCACAGCACCAGTTCCAGCATTTAAAGTTAACCCAGCAGGGCTTGCAGAATAAGTTCCACCAGCAGTACCAGTTCGAGTTACACTTTGAGCAGATGCTAAAGATTTACAGTAAGGACTACCAGCATAAGAAATGGCAGCCGTTGGTATAGTAGTAATTGTAACTGGCGCCGTAGTTGTAACAATCCCACAACCACTAGCCGCAGCAATAGTATAAGTTACAGTATAAGTTCCGGCCGTGCTAGTACTTGGAGTCACATCTCCGTTAGCAGCATTTAAAGTTAACCCAGCAGGGCTTGCAGAATAAGTTCCACCAGCAGTACCTGTTTGTGTTACACTTTGAGCAGTTCCTAACGATTTACAGAAAGGGCTACCTGCATAAGAAATAGTTGCAACAGGTAGAGCAGTAATGGTAACCGATGCCGTTGGAGTAATAGTACAACCACCAGTAGATAAAGTATAGGTTACAGTATATGTTCCGGCCGTGCTAGTACTTGGAGTGACAGCACCTGATGCAGCATTTAAAGTTAACCCAGAAGGACTAGCAGAATAAGTCCCGCCACCTGTACCAGTTTGTGTTACACTTTGAGCAGATGCTAAAGATTTACAGTATGGACTACCAGCATAAGAAATGGCAGCCGTTGGTATAGTAGTAATTGTAACTGATGCTGTTGTTGTAACGATTCCACAACCACTAGCTGCAGCAATAGTATAAGTTACAGTATAAGTTCCGGCCGTGCTAGTACTTGGAGTTACATCTCCGTTAGCAGCATTTAAAGTTAACCCAGCAGGACTAGCAGAATAAGTTCCACCTGCAGTCCCAGTTTGTGTTACACTTTGAGCAGTTCCTAATGATTTACAGAAAGGACTACCTGCATAAGAAATAGTTGCAGTAGGTAGAGCAGTAATGGTAACCGATGCCGTTGGAGTAATAGTACAACCACCAGTAGATAAAGTATAGGTTACAGTATAAGTTCCGGCCGTGCTAGTACTTGGCGTCACAGCACCTGATGCAGCATTTAAAGTTAACCCAGCAGGGCTAGCAGAATAAGTCCCGCCACCTGTACCAGTTTGTGTTACACTTTGAGCAGATGCTAAAGAAGTACAGTAAGGACTACCTGCATAAGAAATGGCAGCTGTTGGTATAGTAGTAATTGTAACTGAAGTAGTTGTTGTAACTATCCCGCAACCACTAGCCGCAGCAATAGTGTAAGTTACAGTATATGTTCCAGCCGTGCTAGTACTAGGTGTAACAGCTCCAGTTGAAGCATTTAAAGTTAACCCAGCAGGACTAGCAGAATACGTTCCACCAGTAGTACCTGTTTGAGTTACACTTTGTGCAGTTCCTAATGATTTACAGAAAGGGTTACCTGCATAAGAAATAGTTGCAACAGGTAGAGCAGTAATGGTAACCGATGCCGTTGGAGTAATAGTACAACCACCAGTAGATAAAGTATAGGTTACAGTATAAGTTCCGGCCGTGCTAGTACTTGGCGTCACAGCACCTGATGCAGCATTTAAAGTTAACCCAGCAGGGCTAGCAGAATAAGTCCCGCCACCTGTACCAGTTTGTGTTACACTTTGAGCAGATGCTAAAGAAGTACAGTAAGGACTACCTGCATAAGAAATGGCAGCCGTTGGTATAGTAGTAATTGTAACTGACGCCGTAGTTGTAACGATTCCACAACCACTAGCCGCAGCAATAGTATAGGTTACAGTAAAAGTTCCGGCCGTGCTAGTACTAGGTGTAACAGCGCCAGTTGAAGCATTTAAAGTTAACCCAGCAGGGCTTGCAGAATAAGTTCCACCAGCAGTACCTGTTTGTGTTACACTTTGTGCAGTTCCTAACGATTTACAGAAAGGGCTACCTGCATAAGAAATAGTTGCAACAGGTAGAGCAGTAATGGTAACCGATGCCGTTGGAGTAATAGTACAACCACCAGTAGATAAAGTATAGGTTACAGTATAAGTTCCGGCCGTGCTAGTACTTGGAGTGACAGCACCTGATGCAGCATTTAAAGTTAACCCAGCAGGACTAGCAGAATAAGTCCCGCCACCTGTACCAGTTTGTGTTACACTTTGAGCAGATGCTAAAGATTTACAGTATGGACTACCAGCATAAGAAATGGCAGCCGTTGGTATAGTAGTAATTGTAACTGACGCCGTAGTTGTAACAATCCCACAACCACTAGCTGCAGCAATAGTATAAGTTACAGTATAAGTTCCGGCCGTGCTAGTACTTGGAGTCACATCTCCGTTAGCAGCATTTAAAGTTAACCCAGCAGGACTAGCAGAATAAGTTCCACCTGCAGTCCCAGTTTGTGTTACACTTTGAGCAGTTCCTAATGATTTACAGAAAGGACTACCTGCATAAGAAATAGTTGCAGTAGGTAGAGCAGTAATGGTAACCGATGCCGTTGGAGTAATAGTACAACCACCAGTAGATAAAGTATAGGTTACAGTATATGTTCCGGCCGTGCTAGTACTTGGCGTCACAGCACCTGATGCAGCATTTAAAGTTAACCCAGCAGGGCTAGCAGAATAAGTCCCGCCACCTGTACCAGTTTGTGTTACACTTTGAGCAGATGCTAAAGAAGTACAGTAAGGACTACCTGCATAAGAAATGGCAGCTGTTGGTATAGTAGTAATTGTAACTGAAGTAGTTGTTGTAACTATCCCGCAACCACTAGCCGCAGCAATAGTATAGGTTACAGTAAAAGTTCCGGCCGTGCTAGTACTAGGTGTAACAGCTCCAGTTGAAGCATTTAAAGTTAACCCAGCAGGACTAGCAGAATACGTTCCACCAGTAGTACCTGTTTGAGTTACACTTTGTGCAGTTCCTAATGATTTACAGAAAGGGTTACCTGCATAAGAAATAGTTGCAACAGGTAGAGCAGTAATGGTAACCGATGCCGTTGGAGTAATAGTACAACCACCAGTAGATAAAGTATAGGTTACAGTATATGTTCCGGCCGTGCTAGTACTTGGCGTCACAGCACCTGATGCAGCATTTAAAGTTAACCCAGCAGGGCTAGCAGAATAAGTCCCGCCACCTGTACCAGTTTGTGTTACACTTTGAGTAGATGCTAAAGAAGTACAGTAAGGACTACCTGCATAAGAAATGGCAGCTGTTGGTATAGTAGTAATTGTAACTGAAGTAGTTGTTGTAACTATCCCACAACCACTAGCCGCAGCAATAGTATAGGTTACAGTAAAAGTTCCGGACGTGCTAGTACTTGGCGTAACAGCGCCAGTTGAAGCATTTAAAGTTAACCCAGCAGGACTAGCAGAATACGTTCCACCAGCAGTACCTGTTTGTGTTACACTTTGAGCAGTTCCTAATGATTTACAGAAAGGGTTACCTGCATAAGAAATAGTTGCAACAGGTAGAGCAGTAATGGTAACCGATGCCGTTGGAGTAATAGTACAACCACCAGTAGATAAAGTATAGGTTACAGTATAAGTTCCTGCCGAGCTAGTACTTGGCGTCACAGCACCTGATGCAGCATTTAAAGTTAACCCAGCAGGACTTGCAGAATAAGTCCCGCCACCCGTACCAGTTTGTGTTACACTTTGAGCAGATGCTAAAGAAGTACAGTAAGGACTACCAGCATAAGAAATAGTAGCAGTTGGCAGAGCAGTAACTGTTATAGATCCTGTTTTAGTTACAGTTGGTCCACACCCACCTGTTAAGGTAATTGTATAATTATATGTTCCTGCCACAGATGGAGTTCCGTTAATTGTATAAACGTTTGATGCCCATGCACCAGTAACTCCTGTTGGAAGGCCTGATATACTTGCTCCAGTTGCTCCAGTAGTAGTATAGGTAATATCTGTTATAGCTGAGTTAATACATTTGGTTTGAGCATCAGTTCCAACTGCTGAACTTAATGTAATTGTATTTATACAAGGTCTAAGAACTAATAAGATACCACCATTTCGTTCTGCAGAAGAAAGGGTTGCTCCACCTGCACTAGTTGCACCAGTTGATGCTTTTATTGCCCATGCTCCACCAACAGATGTTTGTGTGTTAGCATTATGCTGAACATCAAATAACTCAGTAAGCGCTCCAGGTGATGTTGTTGTCCATGCTGACCAAGTAGGGAAACTCCCTGCTGTTTGCCCCAACATAATTACAGCAGCGTTTGCGGTAACAGTAGTTTTAGTAGTTCCAACTACACCGGTTTGGCTTCCTTGAACTGAAATAGTCCCTGAACTAACATCAAATGGTGTTGAAGAATCTACACCGGAAAATGCTATAATAGCACCAGCTGCACTATCTGTTGCACTACCCATTGTAAATACAAAATTAGATGCTGAAACGTCGGTTGCATTAGCTATTTTGTATAAAACAGCAGCGTAACGTTTTGTACCGCCAGCAAGACTTCTACCATCAATAAGTGTCCATCCTGTAGCCGTTGGAGCATTAGTATTGTTGTTCCCTTGGGCTAGATTAACAATCATTAGGTCATTAACTGCAAGACCAGTTGGCTTATTAATTGTAAGAGTGGTGTTTGAAGAAGTTGCTGTTGTAGCAGTTCCTCTTTGTGCAATTTGAGCATATCCAAAACTACCAATTAGTAAGGTAATTAATATTATGCAATTCTTTTCTACTTTTTTAAGTAATAAATTTTTCATAACTCGGGGTATTATGATTTATTAATTAAATGAAGCTTAATACTCCATTCTGTTTTATTTGACATTTCAAAACTAGATATTTATTTAAAATAATCGATAAAAAGCATAAAAAAATCGATGAAATACACTTTTTATGTTTTATAATAAATAAAAAACTTACAATTTTGATTTTTACAATCAAAAACAATTCATTTTGTAAGTTGATAGTTAGTTCTTTAAAAAAAGGAAAAAAATGGTTGAATGTGAAGTATAAAAAAAGGCTTGGAAATTTTCCAAACCTTTTCAATTTTGTAGCGAGAGGGAGATTTGAACTCCCGACCTCAGGGTTATGAATCCTGCGCTCTAACCGACTGAGCTACCTCGCCTAGTGTAGTGGTTAATATTCTTAATGCGGGTGCAAATATAAAACTTATATCATAGCTTACAAATATATAGTGACAAAAAAAATTATTTTTAAAATGTCCTTTTTTTTGATTTTATTATATATATTTCCAAAAAATATTCTAAACCATGGAGCATAAAATACGCTACGAACTTGAGTTCCCATTAAATTCATCTCCCCAATTACTGTATCAATATATATCTACACCTTCTGGATTGCAAGAATGGTTTGCTGACAATGTTAATTCAAGAGGAGAGTTTTTTACTTTTACTTGGGATAGTATTGATGAAAATGCTCGTCTTGCTTCAAAAAAAACTGGAGAGAAAGTTAAATTTAAATGGGTTGATGAAGATAAGAAGGATACGGAATACTATTTTGAATTAAGAATTTTGGAAGACGAAATTACTAAAGATGTCTCTCTAATGGTTGTTGATTTTGCTGTTGAAGATGAATTAGATGAATCAAAATTATTATGGGAAAATCAAATCTCTGATTTAAAACACGTAATAGGTTCTATATAAAATCAAATTTTTAAAAGTTATATTTGTCCCGTTTTAAACGGGATTTTTTTATGGTAAATTTTAATGGGGTAATTCAAGATTCTGATTTACAGTTAACAGTTTCTAACAGATCATTCTTATACGGCGATGGTGTTTTTGAAACTTTAAAAATTGTAAACAATAAAATACTTTTTTTTGAAGATCATTATTTTCGTTTAATGGCTTCCATGAGAATTGTGAGAATGGAAATTCCGATGTCTTTTACCATCGAATATCTTGAAGAGCAAATCTTGAAGCTAGTCGAAGTATTAGCTATCGAAGATTCTGCAAGAATAAGGTTTACTGTTTTTAGAAACGAAGGCGGATTTTACTTGCCAACAGATAATTCAATTTCCTATGTCATTCAGGCAAATAAGCTGGATAGCATAAAGTATAAAACCCCTAAAAGTCAATTTGAAGTGGATTTGTATAAAGACTTTATTGTTCCAAAACAATTACTGTCAACGCTTAAGACGACAAATAAGATTACAAATGTAACAGCAAGTATTTTTGCCAAAGAAAATCAACTTGATTCCTCTTTACTTATTAACGAAACCAAAAATGTTATAGAAGCAGCAAATGGAAATCTGTTTATGTTGATGGGAAGCAAATTGATAACACCACCAATTTCTGAAGGTTGTTTGAATGGAATAATGAGAAAACAAATTATAACTTTAGCAAAACAAATTGATTCAATCGAAGTTATTGAAGCAGCTATTTCTCCTTTTGATTTGCAGAAAGCAGATGAGTTATTTATTACCAATGTTATCATTGGAATACAGCCAATAACAAAATATCGTAAAAAAGAATTTGAAATTCGCTTAGCTAATCAGTTGTTAGAGAAATTGAATAATACAATAGAAGCTTAATTCAAAGTAGGATTTTCTGGAGCATTAGACCAAATTAAATAATCTCCTCCAAGCTCTAAAATTTTCTCTTTCCAAAAGTTAACAGATGCTTTCCCAAGAATTTTGTTTTCATAATTATTTTTTATCAAAATCCAGGAGTTGGCTTGCATCTCATTTTCTAATTGCTCAGAATCCCAACCAGTGTATCCCAAAAAGAAACGGATATTTTTTTTCTTAATAACACCTGTATTTATTAATTCTTTGGTAAAATCAAAATCGCCACCCCAAAATATTCCTTTAGATATTTCAATACTATTCGGAATCAAATCGGGAACGTTATGAATAAAATATAAATTGTCTTGTTCTACTGGGCCTCCATTATAGATTTTGAAATTGGAATTAACCTCTGGAAGTAAATCTTTGATAGAGTATTTAAGGGGTTTATTCAAAATGAATCCAACTGAACCTTCTGAAGTATGGTCAGCCAATAAAATTACAGATCTATTAAAGGACATGTCACCAATAATAGATGGTTCGGCTATTAACAAATGTCCTTTTTCTAATTTTTCCGCAATCATTTTGAATTAATTTTTAATAAAGTTGCTTAAAAAAAAATGATTTTCCAAATTTTTCTATGCTAAAAACAAAAGACCATTCGTTTTGCGAATGGTCTTTGTATATCAGAAGAACTAAATTATTAGTTTACTGCTCCGTCTAAATCTGCTCCTGCTTTGAATTTAACAACATTCTTAGCAGCAATTTTGATAGTTTTTCCTGTTTGAGGATTTCTTCCGTCTCTTGCAGCTCTTTTAGATACTGACCAAGATCCGAATCCTACTAAAGATACTCTTCCACCTTTTTTCAAAGTACCGCTTACGTTACCTAAAAATGATTCTAAAGCTAATTTTGCTGCTGCTTTTGTTACTCCTGCGTCAGCTGCAATCGCATCGATTAATTCTGATTTGTTCATAATGTTAGTTATTAATTGTTGGTTAAACATTTTGTTAATGATAACAAATTTAATAGGAATTCCTTACTGCACAAGAGTTTTCGTGTTTTTTTCAAATATTTGTTAATAACTTGGTTTATTTGTTGATAAGCCGAGGCTTTTCGCCGTTTTTTTTATTCAAAAAAGAGCTTGAGACCTTATTCTGCTTGTGCTTTGTCTGAAAATGTAATGCCATTTAGTAGTTCATTTGCCGCCATTTTTTTCTCCCTGGAAATTGAATGCTCAAAATTTGAATGTAACCATCTTTTACAGCAATCTTAATTTCTTTTTTAGTCGTAATAATGCTACCTATAGTATAAGAGTGATTTTCAAAATGAATCTTAGCTTCATATATTTTTACATTCCATTCTTGTTCATTATCTTTAAATAAGCACCACGCCGTGGGATAAGGAGATAATCCCCGAATCAAATTATAAATTTCAAATGCAGATTTTGCCCAATCTATTTTGCAGTTTTCTTTGTTGAGTTTATGAGCTGTTCTTATTTCGGAAGTATCTTGTTGAATTGTAGTCTGAACATTTCCTTTTTCAATCAAAGCCAAAGTTTCAACAA
>NZ_JAUFQN010000006.1 GCF_030409795.1 Flavobacterium paronense
CTTGGTTTTGATTTGGATAATATTGAAAAGAAGTAGTAATGGCGGACTGCGTAAGCGAAATCAGTTTTTGATTTTGTATGTCTGCATTGACTTCATAGTCTTCCGTTAGGCTTGTGGTCGGATTGTAACCACTCCGTTTTCTTTAAATAACAATCCGTTTGAATCTTTAGTGAATGTTCTAAAAGTTGTGGTTTGACCATCAAGTTCATTATAATATTTTGAACTAACTGTTCCGTCACTATTATATAAATAAGTGAAATATAAAGCAGAAGTGGGCAAAAAAGTGTGTCTTCCAATAAGTCGACCTTGTGAATCGTAGTTTTCTTCGCGTTGTGCTGTCAACTCACCTAGATTTGAGAATGTCTGAAGAGTTTTTGTTAGACCATTAGTATTAATAACATTCTTTTCTAGAAATTGACCTTGATAATCAAAAGTTGAATCTGATACCACTTCAAAATTCACATAATGTCTTATGTTTTTTGTATTATAAGTTGGATTGCCCAAAATGTAGTGAAGGTTACTATTTTTTGAAGTTCTAATGATGTGTTGTCGTTTGATGAATTGCCACTATCACAAGATATTAATAGCATAAATAGACTTCCTAATACGATAAATTATAATTTTTCATAAAAATATTTTTTGAGGTTATTACTTAATAGTATTTAAAACTTGAAAAGGTTGCGTTATAGGTTAAAATAAAAAACCCCCGATTCAAAATCATGAATCGGGGGTTTTTATAATCAGTAAAAATATTATTTTCTGTCGTCGCGTCTTTCAGGACGTGGGCCACGATCTTCTCTCGCTGGAGCATTTTCATCTCTTGGAGGTCTTGGTAAAAGCGCTTTTCTGGACACTTTTTCTTTTCTTGTTTTTGGATCAACACCTAAGTATTTCACCATAAACACATCACCCATGTTTACTACGTCAGAAACATTTTCTGTTCTTTCCCAAGCTAGTTCAGAAACGTGAAGTAATACTTCGTTCCCAGGAGCTTCTGTATATTCTACAACTGCACCAAAGTCAAGCATTTTATTACTTTTACTTCATAAGCTTCACCTACTTGAGGTTTGAAAATTATAGAGTCAATTTTAGCTAAAACAGCTGCAATTCCGTCAGGATCAGTTCCAAGAATTTCTACAACACCTTGCTCATCAACTTCATTAATTACGATTGTACAACCAGTAGCTTTTGTAATTCCTGAATCACTTTTCCACCAGGTCCTATTAAGGCACCAATAAAGTTTCCAGGAATAGTACGCATGATGATTTTTGGAGCGTGAACTTTAACGTCAGCATTTGGTTTCGCCAATGTTTCAGTCAATTTTCCTAAGATATGTAAACGTCCATCACGAGCCTGAGCCAAAGCCTGCTCCATAATTTCGTATTTCAATCCGTCAATTTTGATGTCCATTTGACAAGCTGTAATTCCTTCAGAAGTTCCGGTTACTTTGAAATCCATATCACCTAAATGATCTTCATCACCTAAGATATCTGATAAAACTGCGAAACGATCACCATCAGTAATCAATCCCATTGCGATTCCTGAAACCGGACGAATCATTTGAACTCCAGCATCCATTAATGCTAATGTACCAGCACAAACAGTCGCCATAGAAGATGAACCGTTTGATTCCAATACTTCAGAAACAATTCTGATGGTATATGGATTTTCAGCAGGAATCATATTTTTCAATGCACGTTGTGCCAAGTTTCCGTGACCAACCTCTCTTCTTGAAGTTCCTCTTAACGGACGAGCTTCTCCTGTTGAAAATGGCGGGAAATTATAGTGTAAATAGAATTTTTCTTCTCCTTGTTCAGATGGTGAATCAATTTGGTTTGCTTCTCTGGAAGTTCCTAAGTTGCTGTTGCCAATGCCTGAGTTTCACCACGTGTAAATAATGCCGAACCGTGAACTGATGGTAAATAATCTACTTCACACCAGATTGGTCTGATTTCGGTAGTTTTTCTTCCGTCTAAACGAGTTCCTAAATCTAAAGTTACGTTACGAACGCTTCTTTGTTGACTTTGTAGAAATATTTTCCAACTAAATCTCCATTTTCAGCTAATTCTTCTTCTGTAAATAAGGCTTTTACTTCTTCTTTTACAGCATCAAATGCAGCGCCACGTTCTTGTTTAGCCGAACCTTTGCTTGCAATAGCGTAAATTTTATCATAAGCCGCTGCCTTTACTTTAGCGTAAATAGCCTCGTCTGATTTTCTTGTTCATATTCGCGAACTTCTTTCTTTCCAAATGCTGCTGCCAATCTTTCCTGAGCTGCGATTTGTACTTTAATATGTTCGTGTGCAATTTAATTGCCTCTACCATTTCTTTTTCTGAAATCTCTTTCATTTCACCTTCTACCATCGCGATAGAATCTGTTGAAGCTCCAATCATCATATCAATATCTGATAATTCTAATTGTGCACGAGATGGATTGATGATGAATTTTCCATCAATTCTTCCAACTCTAGCTTCAGAAATTAAAGTTTCAAAAGGAATGTCAGACAAAGCAAGTGCTGCCGAAGCGGCTAATCCTGCTAATGCATCTGGCATTACATCTTCGTCATGAGACATCAACTGAATCATAACCTGAACTTCTGCGTGGTAATCACTAGGGAAAGTGGGCGCAATACACGGTCAACTAATCTCATGGTAAGCACTTCGTTGTCACTTGGACGCGCTTCTCTTTTAAAGAAACCTCCAGGAAAACGACCTGCTGCTGCAAATTTCTCGCGATAATCTACCGTAAGAGGTAAGAAATCGATACCTGGACTTGCTTTTCTTGAGGATACTACTGTTCCTAAAATAACAGTTTTTCCAATTCTAACTACTACAGATCCGTCGGCTTGTTTGGCTAAACGACCTGTCTCGATTGTGATGCTTCTGCCATCACCTAAATCGATTTTTTCTACAAATAATTGTGGAATCATAAATTTTTCCTTTTTAATTTTACATTGGTTCCTGCCTGTCGACAGATTAGTTGTGTTGTAGTAGTTGTTGTTTGTAACCCAATGAAAAACCGAAACTTTTCTTCTTTTTAACCTAAAAAAAAGAGGCGCGTGGCACCTCTTTATATTGATTATTTTCTAATATTCAATTCTTTGATAATCTCACGATATCTGTTTATCTCTTTTTTCTTCAAGTAATCAAGAAGACTTCTTCTTTTACCTACCAAAGTACTAACGAACGCTCAGTGTTGTAATCGTGACGATTTTTTTTCAAGTGCTCCGTTAAGTGAGAGATTCTAAATGTGAACAATGCGATTTGAACTGAGCTACTTCCGCAATGCGAATGCAAATATATAGAATAACATTCTTTCGATGCAAGTTTTTTTCAAAAAAATACCGACTTATTTAAACCAAAAGAATTTACTATTGTAAGTCATTTGTAATGAAAATGTTGTGAAACATTTGCTAAGCATAAAATTTAAGCAGTTAATCTTGAAATTATTTCGTGCGTTGCAGAAGGATGATAAATAAATAAACAAGATTTATTTTTTATCACATTGATAATTTTTGCATTCATTTCAACAGGGATAGCAGGACAACCCTGACTTCTACCTAATCTCTTATTTTGTTTTATAAACGATTCAGAAACATAGTCAGCACCATGAACTACAACAGCTCTTTCTCTTGCTTTATCATTTAATCCTTTTTCAAGTCCGTCTAATTTCAACGACAAACCATGTTTGCCATCATAAATTTCACCTGTGGCATAAAATCCAATACTGCTTTTGAATGATTCTGCCTGATTAGAAAATTGGGCAGCAAACTCTTCACCCGTATTTCTTCCATGCGCTACTAAAGTATTGAACAATATCATATTTCTATCTAAATCAATAACCCAAAGACGCTTCATGTTTGAAGACAAGCTAAAATCGACTAGTGTTAAGACATTTTTTTGAACAAGACCTTTTTCTTTTAACAAATGAAATCCATCCAATGCTAAATTGAAACAATCAAAACTTGGAAGCACAAAAGAATTAGCATCTAATTGATTATAAACAGATACATTTTTTGAAACCGCAGTAGTTTCTGTTTTAATACTAGTTTTTATAGAATTTGTTTTGCTAGGGAGATTGGTAAAAGACATGAACAAAACAACAAAAAACAAAGAAAATGATTTATAATTCATTGATAATATTAGGTTTAAAATTAGATTTGGTATTACAAACATAAACTAAATATTGAAAAATAAAAATATTTTAAGCTTTATTAAGCTAAACTTAAGAATATAAACCATTGTCGTTGAATGATTTTATTAATTTCAAAAGTTGTAATTATGAATTAATTATTTACTTTTGTTAGACTAACTAGACCTCAAATGCCCAAATATTCATGCTATTTCATTTGCATAATTTTGCTTTTTACAGGCAAAATATTGGGTCAAAAAAAAACACTTCAAACTCAATTTACCGATGAAAAAATTACAATCGATGGTAAATTTGATGAAGCTGCATGGAAGTTTGCTCAAACCGCAACCGATTTTGTGATGGTAGCACCTTATAACGGTGTGCCAATTCCACCAGAAAAAAAAACCGACGTAAAAGTCATTTACACAAATGAAGCCATTTTTGTTGCCGCAACTTTATATGATGAAGAACCAAATGCAATTTCTAAAGAACTAACCGAAAGAGATAATTTTGCAACGGCTGATCATTTTGGTGTGCAACTCAATGGTTATAATGATGGGCAGCAAGAATTTAGGTTTTTTGTTAGTGCGGCTGGAGTTCAAATAGATGTTTTTTATACCGAAGCTAATGGTGAAGATGTTTCATGGAATGCTATTTGGGAAAGTAAAACGCAGATTACCAATTTTGGTTGGGTTGTTGAAATGAGAATTCCTTATGCTGCACTTCGATTTTCGACTGCAAAAAACAAACTTGGGGATTGAATTTTTACAGAGAAATTAGACGCGATAATCAGCAATATACTTGGAATAGAATACAAAACGATATAAGTTCTGAAAGTAATCAAGCGGGAATTCTAGAAGGTATCGAAACATAAAAACACCAACAAGATTATTTTTGATTCCTTTTTCTTCATACTATTTAAACGCAAGTAAAAATCAAAAAACATACGGTGAATTAAAAGGAGGATTAGACATTAAGTATGGTATTAATGATGCCTACACACTCGATGCTATTTTAATTCCTGATTTTGGGCAAACCAAATTTGACAATGTCGAATTAAACCTCAGTGCTTTTGAGCAACAATTTGCTGAAAACAGGCCTTTTTTTACTGAAGGAACAGACTTGTTTAACAAAGGTGATTTGCTTTATACCCGAAGGATTGGAGAAAGCCCATCAATGGAATTAGCCAATAACGAAACAATTGATAAATTCCCAAGCACTATAAAATTAATAAATGCCTTAAAAATATCAGGCAGAAATAAAAGTGGTCTTGGAATAGGTGTATTAAACGCAGTCACAGAACAAACTAGTGTTGTGGTCAAAAATACAGATACAAATCAGACTAGATTAGAAACTTTAGCACCCGTTACCAATTATAATGTTTTTGTACTTGACCAACGCTTTAACAAAAACTCATCTGTTTCATTAGTAAATACAAACGTAACTCGTAACGGACAATTTAGAGATGCCAATGTTTCTGCTTTAGTTTGGGATTTAAACACAAGAACAAATTCATTTCAAGCGCAAGGAAATTTTCAATTCAGTCAAATTAATGATGTTGATAATACCAATGGTTTCAAATCTTATTTCGAATTCAATAAAACCAAAGGTAAGTATCGGTTTGGTGTTGGCGGAACCTATGTTTCAAAAGACTACGACAACAATGATTTAGGTATTAATTTTTAACACATTATCATTCTTTTTATGGAAATGCAAGTTACCGAATTTTAAAACCCAACAAAACGTTCAACACTTTTAAATTGAGTTTAAATGCTTCCTCTGAAATTGATAATAATTCTGGCAAAACACAAGCTAATAATATAGATATAAGTCTAATTACCTATAGTATAAAAAATGACTATTTTGGATTCGCGCTTAAATCTAGACCCTTTAAAATTTATGATTTCTATGAAGCACGTTCTATTGACGATTCAAAATTTGTGATTTATCCCGAAAGTATTGAGAGTGTATTTAACTTTTCATCTAATTACCTTAGAAAATTTGCATTAGATTTTAATCCAACCATAACTTTTTTAAACGAAAAAGACAGAATAAATTATGGTGTTTTAATAAGTCCAAGATATCGTTTTAATGATCATATCTCTTTGATTTATAGTTTTAAATTTTCAAGGCAAAACAAAAATATTGGTTGGGTTGACTTTGATGAGGATGGCAATACCATTTTTGCAAGAAGAAACAGAATTACCTATACAAACACCTTGCAGGGGAAATATTCTCTAAATAGTAATATGAATTTCAATTTAACAGTTCGTCATTATTGGTCTTTTGCTGTTAATGATGACTATTTGACCCTACAAGATGACGGAACTTTTACCGATAATTTACTTTATAATAACAACAAAAACTCAAATTTAAACACTTGGAATTTAGACTTTTCTTATTCCTGGTGGTTTGCGCCTGGAAGTCAAATTTCTATTTTGTATAGAAATAAATCTTCTTTATTTAGTAGAGAATACAGTCACCAATTTGAAAGCAATTTTAGAGATGCAATCGACAATCAAAATTTGAGTCATTCCCTTTCAATAAGCGTTCGCTATTTTATAGATTACAATTCGTTGAAAAATTCTAAGTTTTCCAAATCGTTTACAAAACCAAAGGAAATAATACATTTCTAAAACTTAACTTTTAGCTTTATCTTTGTTTAAAATAATTTGCCATGAACAAAAAAGTAATTCTTATGATATTGGACGGTTGGGGAAAATCTCCTGACCCAAAAGTTTCTGCTATTGACAATGCCAATGTCCCTTTTATAAATAGTTTATATCAAAAATATCCTAACGCGCAATTACGAACTGACGGACTTAATGTTGGTCTGCCTGAAGGTCAAATGGGAAACAGTGAGGTTGGCCATATGAATCTTGGTGCTGGAAGAATTGTTTATCAGGATTTGGCAAAAATAAATCTGGCGGTCAAAAACAAAACCATGAGTCAAGAACAGCCTTTGATTGATGCTTTTAATTATGCCAAAAGTAATAACAAAGCGGTTCACTTTTTAGGATTGGTTTCTGATGGTGGTGTGCATTCACACACGTCACATCTTCGAAGTTTAATTGATGCTTCACAGGATTTTGGTTTGGATAGAGTATTTGTTCACGCATTCACCGATGGTCGCGATGTAGACCCAAAATCTGGGAAAAATATATTCAGGATTTAGAAAACTATATTCAAAACTCTACCGTGAAATTAGCTACTGTAGTTGGTCGTTATTATGCTATGGATAGAGATAAACGTTGGAACGCATCAAACTTGCATACGATTTATTGGTAAATGGAATAGGAAAACACAGCTCAAATTTAGTCGAAAGCATAGCCGAAAGTTATGCCAATACCGTTACCGATGAATTTATTCTTCCGTTAACCGCTGTTGATATTGATGACAAACCAATTGCCACTATACAAAATGATGATGTAGTAATTTTCTTCAATTTTAGAACTGATAGAGGACGTGAATTGACCGAAGCACTCTCGCAAAAAGATTTTCACGAGCACAACATGCATAAATTGAATTTGTATTATGTTACGATGACTAATTATAATGATACCTATCAAAACGTTCATGTAATATATGACAAAGACAACATCACTGAAACACTTGGCGAAATATTAGAAAAACATAACAAAACACAAATTCGTATTGCCGAAACTGAGAAATATCCTCACGTTACTTTCTTTTTCTCGGGCGGAAGAGAACAGCCTTTTCATGGCGAAACCCGAATATTAAGAAACTCACCAAAGGTTGCAACCTACGATTTACAACCCGAAATGAGCGCTTTTGAATTAAAGGATGCCTTGGTACCAGAGCTTAAAGAAGGTAAAGTAGATTTTGTTTGCCTCAACTTTGCCAATGGCGATATGGTGGGACACACTGGTGTTATGGCTGCCGCAATTAAAGCTTGCGAAGCCGTTGATGCCTGCGTAAAAGAAGTGGTAGAAGCTGCCCTTGAAAATAATTATACGACGATTATCATAGCTGACCATGGCAATTGTGAAACGATGATAAATCCGGATGGAAGTCCGAATACCGCACACACCACTAACCCAGTGCCGATAATTTTAGTAGATAAAGAACTTAAAACCATACACGATGGCGTTTTGGGCGACCTTGCTCCTACCATTTTAGAATTAATGGGAATTGAAAAACCAGCAGTAATGACAAGTCATTCGCTATTATAGCAGCTCATTTTCTATACAATATAGCCTTTCAGATGAGAGGCTTTTTTTATGGAAAATCTTTTGCTTTCGAGTAGATTTTGCTGTGGCATCGTTTTTGATAATTCTATAGTGAGTCTATAATAAGTCTATAACGAATCTATAAGAAATAGCTTTTTTTATAAAGTTATTATAGATTTAGTACAGAAATATTATAGATATGTATAAATCTAAATTAGGAAATCATGGCAAGAATAAACAAAAACAAATTGATTAGTGGCGCTATTGGAAACATAGTTTTCCGTGATGTGAGAAAAAAACAATTATACAACAGAAACGTAAGGACATTAAACAGACAACCGATACTATAATTAGTGGGTCTGAGTTTCGAAAATGCAGTAGCTGGGCAAAATGCTGCGTATAGGCTGACCTCATTTTTGGCAAATCACACGGATCACTATATGTACAGCCGTCTGGCCGGACAAGTATACAAGGCAATACAGTTAAATACTGCCTTGCCAAAAGGCATGCGTACGCCGGTAAACAGCACTATGGATTTGCTAACGGGTTTTGAGTTTAACACCTACTCCCCCTTTACCAAGTACTTTGCTCCCGAAATAGCTGCTTTGTTAAACGACCAAAACCAAGTGGTCGTAACGGTTCCTGCCTTTAACCCAAAAACAGCTATGCGTTTCGCCAAAGGCACCGAAAAAGCCGAGCTGCTACTTTATGTTCTAGGGACCAACTTTGAAGATAACACTAAATACACTGAAGCGTTCACTAGGCTCCCAATAGAAAAAAAGGAAGAAACCCTAACCGAAACCGTTTGGACCAGTCCTGTACTTCCTGAGGGACAACTGCTACTGGTTTGTGCCAAACTGTTCTTTTACACTACCACTAAATTTACCGAAAAGAATTATGTAAATAACAAAGAGTGTAGCCCTGCTAAAGTGATTGCCGTTAAAATTGAGAAGAGAAAACCAGTAACCACTCGATGAATAGGATGGCTACCCTATTAAAAAAGAAAGCCCCGATAACTCGGGGCTTCTTTTTTTTATCTCAACATATCAAAATACGCTCTTTCAACACTTTCCTGATGCGTAGGATGTGCAATTTTGACCATTTCGGTTACCCGTTGTTTTAGTGTTTTACCATATAAATTGGCTATGCCGTTTTCGGTAATAATGTATTGCACATGAGCCCGTGTTGATACAACTCCGGCGCCTTGTTTTAAATAAGGAACAATTCTACTTTCTCCTCTTTTGGTAATAGAAGGCAAGGCAATAATCGCTTTTCCGCCATCGCTTAAAGAGGCACCGCGAATGAAATCCATTTGACCGCCAACACCAGAGTACATTTTGGCTCCAATGGAATCGGCACAAACTTGCCCGGTTACATCCACTTCAATAGCTGAATTAATAGCAACCATCTTTGGGTTTTTCGAATTCGAGCTGTGTCATTAACCATTGAAGATTCTTTCATTTCAATAAATGGATTGTCATTTACATAATCATAAAGACGTTTTGAACCCATTAAAAAAGTAGCCAAAACTCTTCCGCGTAATGTGCCTTTATAATTGCAATTGATAACATCGCTTTCAATCAAATCGATCACACCGTCAGAAAACATTTCAGAATGTATTCCTAAGTCTTTATGGTTTTTTAATTTGCTTAATGCTGCATCAGGAATAGAACCAATTCCCATTTGCAGTGTACTTCTGTCTTCTATCAAAGAGGCGATAAATCCTCCTATTTTTTCTTCCTCTTTAGTGAAAGGGATTACATCATGAGCAAAAATTGGCACATCAACCTCAACCAAATAATCAATTTCGGACACATGAATAATTCCGTCTCCAAAAGTTCTTGGCATTTGTAGATTGACTTGTGCAATCACAATTTTGGCATTTTCAATAGCGGCAACAGTAGCTTCTATAGAAACTCCCAGTGAACAATAACCATGTTTATCAGGAGGAGATACATGAATAAAAACCACATCAATGGGCAACACATTTTTACGAAATAAGTAAGGCAACTCGCTAAGAAAAACTGGCGTATAAGAACCATTTCCTGCAGCTAAAGTATGGCGAACATTACCACCAATAAAAAAAGAATTTACATGAAAACTTTCTGATAAATCAGGATTGGCATAGGCAGCTTCGCCTTCGGTATGCAAATGACAAACCTCAACATTGCGAAGTTCTGATGCTCGTTCGGCTAAGGCTTTGGTTAAAATGGTTGGGGTTGCCGCGGCTGCCTGAACGTAAACTCTATCATTAGATTTTACGACTTTGACCGCTTCGGATGCTGTAACATATTTGCTCATAACTAAAATATTTATCCAAAAATAAGACTCTAATTTAAGGAAAAACATGATAAAACTCATTTTGGATAAAATAAAAAGTTGTAAATAAAAGTTAAAATTTCATTAATAATAGTATTACTATTATATTTGCAAATAAATTTACTATTTTAATGAAATATGAGGTTAAAACAATTACTTATTCTACTAGTCATTATTTGTACTAACACTTTGGTTTTTTCTCAAAACAAAAATGGTTTAGGCTCTTGGAATATTCTTAATATAACAATGAAAGCAAGTCCAAAATGGAGTTTATTTACAGAAGGTCAAATTAGAAGTTTATCATTTTATGATGAGTTTCATTATTATGAATTAAAATTTGGATTGACCTATAAAATAAAGCCAAATTTTTCCGTTACAACAGGCATTGGAGATTATAACACCTACAGCGAAGGAGGGAATTTTGAATCACCAATACAAAATAATGAAATTCGAACTTGGTTTCAAGTGAATTTAAAAAACCCTTTTGATTATATTGTTTTTGAACATCGATACCGAGCAGAACAAAGATTTACTTCAAATGATTACAGAAATAGATTTAGATATAGATTATCAGCAGTGATTCCGTTACAAGGAAAAAAAATCGAATCAAAAACATTTTATCTAACAGCGTGGAATGAAATTTCTTTACTGACAAAGAACCTTTTTTTTGAGAGAAACAGAGTTTTCATGGGTGGCGGATATGAGTTCTCAGAAAATTTAGCACTTCAAACGGGTTATATTTATCAATATGATTATAAGATTAATGATGAAACAGGTCGCGATTTTTTTAATATCGCATTACTTTACAATTTTGATTTAAAACAAAGAGGGAAACATGATTTTCATCCTTCAACAAATGATTAAGAAAAGCTATGGATAATTTACTTTTATCATTAAAGATAAAAATCAATAACAAAACATACGTCAAAGACCCTGAGACATCAACGCTTGGTAAAAAAATCATTAAGGAAAGTATTCTTTTAATGGATGAAATTGGTTTTGAAAATTTTACTTTCAAAAAACTTGGAGAACGAATTGGCTCTAATGAAAGTTCTATTTATCGTTACTTTGAAAGCAAGCACAAGTTGCTCGTTTATCTTTCCTCTTGGTATTGGGGTTGGATGGAATATCGGTTAGTTTTTGAAACTAATAACATTGAAAATCCTTTAGAAAAACTAAAAAAGCAATTTCTATAGTCACTGAAAAAGTTGAGGACGACAGCAAAACAGAGCATATTAATGAAGCGATTCTAAATAAGATTATTATAGCAGAATTTAGCAAAACACTTCATAATAAAGAAGTTGATGAAGAAAACAAACAAGGCTTCTTCTTGATATATAAAAGAGTAATTAACCGTTTAGTTGAAATGATTGAAGCCTATAATCCAAATTATGCATTTTCAAAAAGTTTAGCTTCCTCAATTGTAGAAGGTTCTCTACATCAGCATTTTTTAAAAATTCATTTGAAACCATTACCAACAGTGATGAAGATAATTCACCCACAAATTTTTTATTTACATTTAATTGAAAACACATTAAATAGAGCATGATACATTCACCTTTACAACGTTTGATTAATTTACTTAAACTTGACAGAAAAGATATTTCTCAAGTATTTTTTTATGCCATTTTTTCGGGACTGATTAGTTTGTCATTGCCATTAGGAATTCAAGCCATTATTAATTTAATCCAATCCGGAAGAGTTAGTGTTTCATGGATTGTATTAGTAATGATTGTCATAGTTGGGGTTGCTTTAGTTGGATTACTATCATTGATGCAACTCAGAATTATGGAAAATTTGCAACAAAAAATATTTGTCCGTTCTTCCTTTGAGTTTGGTTATCGATTGCCAAAAATAAAACATGAAGCACTCTATAATCAGCATTTACCAGAGTTAGCCAATCGTTTTTTTGACACTATAACTATTCAAAAAGGAGCTTCAAAATTATTAATTGATTTTTCAACTGCCTTGCTGCAAATCACTTTTGGTATAATATTGCTGTCCCTTTATCATCCATTCTTTATATTCTTCGGAATCTTATTACTGTTATTACTTTATGGAATATTCAAATTTTCCTATAATGCTGGACTTTCTACAAGCTTAAAAGAATCAAAATACAAGTACAGAGTGGTGAGTTGGCTACAGGAAATAGGAAAAAATAATTTTAGTTTTCGTAAAAAAAACAATTTCGAATTTGCTCTTTCAAAAAATGACAAACTTGTTGGTCAATATTTAAACTATAGAGAAAGTCATTTTGGAATTATAAAAAGACAATACATACAACTCATAATTTTTAAAATTATAATAACAGCCGGACTATTATTTATTGGCGGCTATTTAGTTTTAAATCAGAAAATGAATATTGGACAATTTGTAGCTGCTGAGATTGTGATTTTATTAGTAATTAATTCAGTCGAAAAGATTATAGTTGGTTTAGAAACTTTATATGATGTCTTAACAGCTGTTGAAAAAATTGGACAAATAACCGATTTGGAAATGGAAGAAACAGTATCGGAAGAGAGTAATATTTGTTATAATAACATCACATTAGAAATAGATAATATCAAATTCAAATTTCCAGACAGCAATGATTATGTTTTAAATGCTATCAATTTGAAAATTGAGCAATCTGAAAAAGTGTATCTAGAAGGCAATAACGGTTCAGGAAAAACAACGCTTCTTCGAATATTGTCAGGCTTATTAAAACCAAATATAGGTTCTCTATTTATAAATGATGATACCTATAGGAAAATAGATTTGAATCATATCGTTCACAAATTGTGAACTATAATTAGTGGCGAAACTCCTTTTGAAGGAACAATTCATGAAAATATAACCTTCAACAATCGTCTGTTAGTC
>NZ_JAUFQN010000007.1 GCF_030409795.1 Flavobacterium paronense
AATGTCCAATGGCGAAATTCTATTCTAATCGATTGAATACTTAAACAATATTACAAGACAAAAGGCGTTTATCTGTTAGCCATTGACGCTATGGATACTCTGGCTTATAAAGAAGAATCTTTTACATTGATGCAAAAAAGGCTAAGGCTGACAAGCTTAATTTCCCCTATTTACAAGATAAATCACAAGTAGTTGCCAACAATTTAAAGCAACACATACGCCACAAGCTTTTATCATTTGGAAAAACAAATCGGGTAAATACGACATCAAATATGAAGGTGCTATTGATGATAACGCAGGAGATGCTGCCAATGCAAAACCTTTTTGGCCGAAGCAGTTAACGAACTTTTACAAAACAAAACAGTCACTAATACCAAAACAGAATCCTTTGGTTGCAGAATATTTTACAGAGGAGAACCACAAAAATGAAAACCAACTAATTTAAAATGTTATTTATGAAAAAAATAGTAATCGCAAGTTTATGATGTTAACGGATTTTTATCCGCACAAACCAATCCAGCCATTACACAATGGTTGCGCAACACCACAGGAATTACTGGTCGTCATTATGTTTCTGGAAACTCCACTCCAATAACTGATGCGGTGGCTGCCAATGTGCAAACTGTACAATACTCAACCAATTGGGTTTATGTAACTACGAATGGTATTCCGGCTTATATCACTGGCCCTTTTTTAGATGGTAATCCTTCTTTAGCAACAACACGTAATAATGCCATTTTCAAATTCCTCTAAGTCCAACTCAAAATACTGGAACAGCTACCGCAACAAGCGGTGGAAATATTGGTTTGTTTAAAAACGGAGTCGCTTTATTTGATTACCGCGATGGTGTTTCCTATAAATTCTCAACTGGTGCCAATGCTGGTGGACCTTTAGGTGGAGCTGGAGACGGAATTTGGAACAGAGATGCTGTAGTTGCCGAAAGAGTCGGATTTGATTGTGCCAAAGCGCATCCGGCAATGGGAAATTACCACCATCATCAAAATCCGAGTGCTTTTAGTTTAGATTTACAAGTGATTTCAACGGTTTGCAGTACTTACCCTTCTGATGGGCTATATGTTATCAACACAACACAACATTCTCCGTTACTAGGTTTTGCTTACGATGGATTCCCAATATATGGTGCTTATGGTTATGCTAACGCAGACGGAACCGGAGGCATTGTCAGAATGAAATCGGGTTACCAACTAAGAAATATTACCACTAGAACAGTTTATGCCGATGGAACCAATGTTACTGATGGTCCAGCTGTTAGCACTACCTTTCCTTTAGGATTATACCGCGAAGATTACGAATGGATTGCTCATGCATCAGACGCTAGTTATTTAGATGTACACAACGGTAGATTTTGTGTAACTCCAGAATATCCTTCAGGGATTTATTGCTATTTTACTACAGTAGATGCCAATCACAATTCAGCATATCCTTATGTAGTTGGTCCAACATTTTATGGCAATAAAACGGGAGGCACTGCTACAATTTCTGAAAGCACAACACAATACACTTTAGCAAATGCTGATTTTAACCTTTCAAAATTAAATGTAAAAGTATATCCAAATCCGGCGCAAGAATTCATTGCAATTCAATCGGATATGATTGAAGATAATCTAAAGGTAACACTGATTGACGAACTTGGAAAAGTAATACAAACTAATGAAATCCTTCAAGGAAGTACACTTTGTATTATGGATTTAACAACGGTTTACAACGGAATTTATTTTGTGAGAATTGCCAATGCAAAAGACAATAAAACCTTTAAAATAATCGTTAATAAATAGTTTAGAGCTATGTGTTAAACTATGAAGAAACTATTTCAATTTGCATTCATCCTAATTTGGAGTGTAACCAAAAGTCAAACTATTGGATTAATTCAACATAACGCTGGCACGCTAGATGACGGATATATTTTATTTGCGCCTATAAATAGTAACACAACATATTTAATTGATAAATGTGGTAAACAAGTAAAAACCTGGAATAGCAATTACAAACCCGGACAAGCTGTATATATTCTTCCTGATGGCACCTTGCTTCATACCGGCAATGCTAATAACACTACTTTTAATGCTGGTGGAAAAGGAGGAGTTATAGAAAAAATAGATTGGAATGGTAATGTAACCTGGAGTTATACCCTTTCGGATGCCACTAAATGCCAACACCATGATGTAAAAGCCTTGCCCAATGGCAATATATTAGTTATTGCTTGGGAATCAAAAACCAATACGCAAGCCATTGCTCAGGGGAGAAATCCATCATTAGTTCCGTCAACCGTTTGGAGTGAACAAATTCTCGAAATTCAACCTGTTGGTGCAACCGGTGGCAATATAGTTTGGGAATGGCATTTATGGGATCATATGATACAAGAATATGACAATTCAAAACCAAATTACGGAACAGTAGCTTCGAATCCACAACTTATAAATCTTAACTACAATGCCAGTGCATCGGTTACGGATTGGATTCATATGAATGCCATTGATTATAATCCAACTTTAGATCAAATTATGGTCAGTTCCCATAACTTTAATGAAATCTGGATTATTGATCACAGCACTTCAACAACCCAAGCCGCTTCTCACACTAATGGAAATTCGGGCAAAGGTGGTGACATTTTATACCGTTGGGGAAATCCATTAGCTTATAACATCGGTACAGTTGCTGATAAAAAATTCTTTGGACAACATAATGCACAGTGGATTCAAAACGGACTGCCATTTGCCAATGACATTTTGGTTTTTAATAATGGAAATGGCCGAACCGGCGGAAATTATTCAACTGTAGAAATAATTGAACCACCTGTTAATGGATACAATTATACCAACACACTTCCCTATTTACCAACAGCTGCTTCTTGGATTTATAATTCGGGTAACCCTAATAGTTATTATGCACAAAATATTTCAGGTGCGCAACAATTGTCTAACGGTAATGTTTTGATGTGTAACGGTCCGTCAGGAACCTTTACCGAAGTTACAAATGCCGGAACACAAGTATGGAAATACATCAATCCGGTAGCACTATCAGGCATTTTAAGTCAAGGTACGGCGCCAGCACAAAACTTAGTTTTCCGTTGTTCGTTTTATGCAAATACTTATAGTGGGTTTACCGGACATACATTAACTCCCGGAAATACTATTGAAAATTCGAATACCGTATCAGACAATTGTAGTTTAACGTTGGCAAATACTAACATGGTAAATGAGAATAATTTGGTTATTTATCCCAATCCCGTAAAAAATGTTTTGAACATCAATTTGCCTGTTCAATTCACTTCTGCAAATTTGACCTTGATAAATAATATTGGTCAAACTGTTTATTCTACTGCAATAAATTCAAATACCCTATCAATTAATGTAAATCAATTTTCTGCTGGTTTATACTATTTAAAAGTCAGCTCTGATACCAATCAATTTGTAAAAAAAATAATAATTGAATAAATAAAAACTCCCGAGTACTTCGGGGGTTTTTTATTTTAACAATGCAGTCAGCAACAACTTTTCCTGTTCCAACAGTTGCTGTCTTACTTCCAGTTTTATCAATTGCTGTGGCCCATTTTTGCGAAATAATACGACTGCCTTCGCTTTAAGGGTTTCCAATGCAGCAAGATGGATGGCGTCTTTCTGATCTTCAGACTGGAGCATAAAGTCAGTTAAGTGAAATAGCTTTAGCGCAGCTTTATACGCTTTCTTCATTTTTTCTGTCTTTTTTGCACAAGTATATTGATCAATTTCATTTTTCCGTAATGCAGCTGCAATGAATTTATCTTTCTCTGACTCCAACAATGCTATTTGCGGAAGCTGTTTTGGTTCGCTCATTTCCAATGCAGTAAAAAAACGACCTACCCTACTATCCCAAATCAATCCCATAGTTGACAATTCCCTTAATCCAAGTTCATAAAGCGACCATTGGCTACGACTGATGTTTAAAAGCATTGCCATCTCATCCTGTGTTAGGTTTAATTCTTCTCTGATTAGTTTTCGTATTTTCATATCTGTAGCGATTTTTTTGTAGCATTTCGGTTTGCTACATTTTTTTTGCTACAAACAAAAAAAATGCCAGAGTTTTATAGAATTTCAGGCATGCATCAGGTAAAATAAAAAACCCCGAGTTATCGGGGCTTTTTTATTCTTTTATAAACTTAGAACCCGCCGTTCCTTTATCACTAACAATCTTGATAAAATAATTCCCGGCTTTCAATTCGGAAACATCAATAGTTTCATTTGGATTTGTATTTACCTGCACCAATTGCCCAAGTGTATTGTAAATACTTACCGAACTAATCGTTACATTTTGTTTAGTTGTAATAGTCAAGCTGTTCTTCGCAGGAACTGGTGATAAACTAAATAGGTTGGTGAACTCAAAGTCTTGATTCCCTAAAGCTGTAATTGTCGTTGTAGCTGTATTAGTAACTATCGGGAAATTATAATCAAAATAAATATTTGCTGTATTGCTAAAAGAATCTCCCACTACTAATGTTGGTTTTTTTTTATTTTAAATGCAACATAGCCATCGTTGTTTGCATCATCAAAAGGAAGATTAATATTTTCAAAGATAAATTCTAACTGATTTGGATCTTTAATGCGGGTTGTAAATGAATGGCTCGAATCTAATGGAACTACTGTTGAGATATCAAATTTGGCTGTATCAATCATGTCTTTCACAACAATGTTTTCTGCATTGGCTGTTCCGGTGTTTTCAAAACGAATAACATAATGCACATATTCATCAATAAATTCTGGCGCTACTTCATTTCCTTCTACACAAGTCTTATCATTTGGATCTAAAGAACCAACAACAATTTGTCTTAAGTAATTTGAATTATCCGTTTGATGTTCATCTCCTGATAATGGGAAAGCTGTTGATTGAAATTTTATCAAGTTACCTATGTTAAGCGGAAGGCTTTCTGCAGGGGTGTTTAAATTAAAAGTAACCTCCATTTCACGTGTTTCAAAAGGTACTAGATTAGTATAATTCCAAGTCAATAAGCTGTAGGCCTGATTATTTACTACTGGTGTTGCCGATACAAAATCCATATAATCATCATCAAAAGAAAAGTTTAAATATCCTGAAACAGTAACGTTTCCAATGTTTCTATACTTGATTTTATATCTGGAATCAAAACCAGGTCTGGCTCTTGTTAGTGGTATAATCCAAGATTCAATATCCTGATGGGATCCATTAGCAGTGAGGCAAAAATCCTGTTGAAACGGGCTTGCTAAATCCGGAAAGCTAACTGTTGCCGATGCAGGAGAAATAGTGTAATAAGTAGGATTCTCTATAACTTGTGGCGTCATAGTATGTGAGCCAGCTGTTACCGGTATAGAATAATCTCCGGTTAAATTAGAAATATAACTACCGCTGTTTACACCATCAGTGATGTTAATCTTCAAATTAGGAAAAAAAACATCAGAAGCATCACAACCATTATTATTAACATCAAAACGGTTCTTTCCTTGAATAGTATAATAATCGCCACCCGGTGTAAAACTGCAATAAGAGTTTAACACACAATTTGCATAACCATATGATACAATTTGGTTTTGAACGGAATCAATCTGACCATCATCAACACAAATGTATGCCAGATTAGGATTGCCTGAAAAATTTAAAGTGCCTTCAATACTTCCATTTTTAATTATTAGTGAAGTTAGACTATTAAGACCGCACCATAAATATTGCAGATTGACTAAGTCGCTTGTATCTAATGTGGTTAAATGATTTGAAGAACAAATCAAAAATTGAATATTTCTTAAACCATTTAAATCTATTGACGCAAATTGATTATTTGAAAAATAAAGCCTTTGAAGATTAACCATACCATTCAATTCTAATGAATGAATTTGATTATCAGAGCAATCTAAAAATTCAAGGTTAACTAAGCCGCTAACATCTAACGACGGAATTTGGTTGCTAGAACATGCCAATGATAAAAGATTAACAAAGCCACTTACGTTTAATGATTGGAGATGATTGTTATTACAAGCCAACTGTTGAAGGTTAGTTGCTCCCGCCAGATTTATAGAAGTAAGGTTATTATTGTAACAATACAATTTTTGAAGATTGGCATGACCGCTTAGGTCTAATGTAGTAAATAGGTTGTAGCTGCAAATCAACTCTTGAAGACTTGTTATATGGCTTAAATCTATACTTGCCAAATGACATTGGTTGCAGGTTAATTTTTGTATAGTTGATACATTTCCCAAATTTATTGAATTCAGGGATAAATTATATCCGCAATCCAAAGTTTGCAGATTTAATAAATTACTAACATCCAATGAAGTGAGCTGATTGTCATGACAAAGTAAAAAAGTAAGGTTTACTAAAGGACTTAAGTTTAATGAAGTAAGTTGATTGTTATGGCATTGCAGGAATTGTAAATTCAAAAAAGCTTCAATACCAGTTAAATTGCTTACATAAGAATAGGAAACATCTAAACGGTAAACAGTTAAAGCTTCACTTACTTGAATCTCACCATCACTGTTGGTATCAATTGCTATAAAATTTCCAGCCGAATCTGCAGCAATTCCGTTACCAACAGTAGCTGACAATAACTTCGCCTTAAAATTGGCATCCGGAATAGTCACTATTTGGGCATTGCCCGTAACTACAGTAAAAACTAAGGTCAAGAAAAAGTAAAGTTTCTTCATAAACAGTTTGTATAAAATCAAATATATTATTTATTCTTTAACAAACTTAGAACTTGCCGTTCCTTTATCACTTACAATCTTGATAAAATAATTCCCGGCTTTCAATTCGGAAACATCAATAGTTTCATTTGGATTTGTATTTACCTGCACCAATTGCCCAAGGGTATTGTAAATACTTACTGAACTAATCGTTACATTTTGTTTGGTTGTAATAGTCAAGCTGTTCTTCGCAGGAACTGGTGATAAACTAAATAGGTTGGTGAACTCAAAGTCTTGATTCCCTAAAGCTGTAATTGTCGTTGTAGCTGTATTAGTAACTATCGGGAAATTATAATCAAAATAAATATTTGCCGTATTGCTAAAAGAATCACCTACTACCAATGTTGGTTTGGTTTTGATTTTGAAAGTTACATAGCCATCGTTGTTAGCATTATCAAATGGGAGGTTTATATTTTCAAAGATAAACTCAACCTGATTGGTATTAGTAATTTTAGTTATATAACTATGGCTTCCATTTAATGGAAATAAAGTTGAAATGTCAAACTTATCAGTGTCTATCAAATCCTTAACCACAATATTTTCAGCGGCATAAGTTCCGGTGTTTTCAAATCGTATTACATAGTGAACATATTCTCCAATCATGTCCGGTTCGACTTTATCACCTTCAACACACGTCTTGTCGTTTGGATCAATTGAACCAACAACAACCTGACTTAAACGATTAGCATTATCAGTTAAATACTCATCTCCGCTTAATGGCGAGACTATTGACTGAAATTTTATTATATCACCATTGTTAACAGGAAGCGTTTCCATGGGGGTGTTAATGTTGATTTTTACCTCAATTTCCCTGGTTTCAAATGGTAGCAGATTGACATAGTCCCATGTTAATAAACTAGGATTTTGATAGGTTTGAGTAGGGATTGCAGAAATAAAATCCATGTAGTCATCGTTAAAAGAAAATGTAACGTTTCCAGAGATAGATATATTTCCTTTATTTCTGTAATATATTTTATATGTTGCATCGAATCCAGGTCTGGCAGGAGTTAAAGGGACAATCCATGTTTCAACATCCAGGTGTGACCCATTGGGAGTAATACAAAAATTTTGAGTAAACGGACTGGCTGTTGTGAGAAAACTAACCGAAGTAGTTGTTGGAGAAACCGTAAAATAATTTGGGTTTTCTAAAATCGGTGCTAAGGTATAGTCCCCGGCAGAAATAGGTATCGCATAATTTCCGGATAAATTACTGATTATGGTTCCCGAATTAGTTCCGTCAGTAAAGGAAAACTTTAGATTGTGAATAGTAATATCGTTGTTGTCACAACCGTTATTATCAACATCAAATTGTGATTTCCCTGAATTGTATAGTATATGCCTCCTGGTGTAAAATTACAATAAGTGTTTGTGTTACAAACAGCGCTGCTGTAATAACTCTGAACCATTGAAACTTCTGATTCATCGCAACACACATACGTTATGTTGGGATTTCCTTCAGCAATCATACCAAAGTTGTCAAAATTACCATTTTTGACGTTGATGGCCTGTAGATTATTAAATCGGAGTTCATAAAATCCATTACCTTGATTGGGAGGTCCGCCGGTTGCAAAATCACTTAAATCAATATATTCAATCCTATTGTTGGACATTGTAAATCGCGTAACATTGTCAAGCCGAAATATCCAATTGTGTTAACTGATTGTTTAGGCAAACCAAATGCTCTAAATTCAATAGGTTGGAAACATTCAGGTTGGTTATTTAACCAACCTGAATGTTTCCAACCTATTGAATTTAGAGCATTTGGTTTGCCTAAACAATCAGTTAACACAATTGGATATTTCGGGCTTGACAATGTTACGCGATTTACAATGTCCCAACAATAGGATTGAATATATTGATTTAAGTGATTTTGCAACCGGCGGACCTCCCAATCAAGGTAATGGATTTTATGAACTCCGATTTAATAATCTACAGGCCATCAACGTCAAAAATGGTAATTTTGACAACTTTGGTATGATTGCTGAAGGAAATCCCAACATAACGTATGTGTGTTGCGATGAATCAGAAGTTTCAATGGTTCAGAGTTATTACAGCAGCGCTGTTTGTAACACAAACACTTATTGTAATTTTACACCAGGAGGCATATACTATACAATTCAGGGAAATCACAAATTTGATGTTGATAATAACGGTTGTGACAACAACGATATTACTATTCACAATCTAAAGTTTTCCTTTACTGACGGAACTAATTCGGGAACCATAATCAGTAATTTATCCGGAAATTATGCGATACCTATTTCTGCCGGGGACTATACCTTAGCACCGATTTTAGAAAACCCAAATTATTTTACGGTTTCTCCAACAACTACTTCGGTTAGTTTTCCAACAACAGCCAGTCCGTTTACTCAAAATTTTTGTATTACTCCCAATGGGTCACACCTGGATGTTGAAACATGGATTGTCCCTTTAACTCCTGCCAGACCTGGATTCGATGCAACATATAAAATATATTACAGAAATAAAGGAAATATATCTATCTCTGGAAACGTTACATTTTTTTAACGATGACTACATGGATTTTATTTCTGCAATCCCTACTCAAACCTATCAAAATCCTAGTTTATTAACATGGGACTATGTCAATCTGCTACCATTTGAAACCAGGGAAATTGAGGTAAAAATCAACATTAACACCCCCATGGAAACGCTTCCTGTTAACAATGGTGATATAATAAAATTTCAGTCAATAGTCTCGCCATTAAGCGGAGATGAGTATTTAACTGATAATGCTAATCGTTTAAGTCAGGTTGTTGTTGGTTCAATTGATCCAAACGACAAGACGTGTGTTGAAGGTGATAAAGTCGAACCGGACATGATTGGAGAATATGTTCACTATGTAATACGATTTGAAAACACCGGAACTTATGCCGCTGAAAATATTGTGGTTAAGGATTTGATAGACACTGATAAGTTTGACATTTCAACTTTATTTCCATTAAATGGAAGCCATAGTTATATAACTAAAATTACTAATACCAATCAGGTTGAGTTTATCTTTGAAAATATAAACCTCCCATTTGATAATGCTAACAACGATGGCTATGTAACTTTCAAAATCAAAACCAAACCAACATTGGTAGTAGGTGATTCTTTTAGCAATACGGCAAATATTTATTTTGATTATAATTTCCCGATAGTTACTAATACAGCTACAACGACAATTACAGCTTTAGGGAATCAAGACTTTGAGTTCACCAACCTATTTAGTTTATCACCAGTTCCTGCGAAGAACAGCTTGACTATTACAACCAAACAAAATGTAACGATTAGTTCAGTAAGTATTTACAATACCCTTGGGCAATTGGTGCAGGTAAATACAAATCCAAATGAAACTATTGATGTTTCCGAATTGAAAGCCGGGAATTATTTTATCAAGATTGTAAGTGATAAAGGAACGGCAAGTTCTAAGTTTGTTAAAGAATAAATAATATATTTGATTTTATACAAACTGTTTATGAAGAAACTTTACTTTTTCTTGACCTTAGTTTTTACTGTAGTTACGGGCAATGCCCAAATAGTGACTATTCCGGATGCCAATTTTAAGGCGAAGTTATTGTCAGCTACTGTTGGTAACGGAATTGCTGCAGATTCGGCTGGAAATTTTATAGCAATTGATACCAACAGTGATGGTGAGATTCAAGTAAGTGAAGCTTTAACTGTTTACCGTTTAGATGTTTCCTATTCTTATGTAAGCAATTTAACTGGTATTGAAGCTTTTTTGAATTTACAATTCCTGCAATGCCATAACAATCAACTTACTTCATTAAACTTAAGTCCTTTAGTAAACCTTACTTTTTTACTTTGTCATGACAATCAGCTCACTTCATTGGATGTTAGTAATTTATTAAATCTGCAAACTTTGGATTGCGGATATAATTTATCCCTGAATTCAATAAATTTGGGAAATGTATCAACTATACAAAAATTAACCTGCAACCAATGTCATTTGGCAAGTATAGATTTAAGCCATATAACAAGTCTTCAAGAGTTGATTTGCAGCTACAACCTATTTACTACATTAGACCTAAGCGGTCATGCCAATCTTCAAAAATTGTATTGTTACAATAATAACCTTACTTCTATAAATCTGGCGGGAGCAACTAACCTTCAACAGTTGGCTTGTAATAACAATCATCTCCAATCATTAAACGTAAGTGGCTTTGTTAATCTTTTATCATTGGCATGTTCTAGCAACCAAATTCCGTCGTTAGATGTTAGCGGCTTAGTTAACCTTGAATTTTTAGATTGCTCTGATAATCAAATTCATTCATTAGAATTGAATGGTATGGTTAATCTTCAAAGGCTTTATTTTTCAAATAATCAATTTGCGTCAATAGATTTAAATGGTTTAAGAAATATTCAATTTTTGATTTGTTCTTCAAATCATTTAACCACATTAGATACAAGCGACTTAGTCAATCTGCAATATTTATGGTGCGGTCTTAATAGTCTAACTTCACTAATAATTAAAAATGGAAGTATTGAAGGCACTTTAAATTTTTCAGGCAATCCTAATCTGGCATACATTTGTGTTGATGATGGTCAGATTGATTCCGTTCAAAACCAAATTGTATCATATGGTTATGCAAATTGTGTGTTAAACTCTTATTGCAGTTTTACACCGGGTGGCGATTATTATACTATTCAAGGAAAGAACCGTTTTGATGTTAATAATAATGGTTGTGATGCTTCTGATGTTTTTTTTCCTAATTTGAAGATTAACATCACTGATGGTGTAAACAGCGGTAGTTATATTTCTAATTTAACCGGAGATTATTCTATACCGGTAACAGCTGGCTCACATACTATGACGCCACAAGTTATAGAGAATCCTACTTATTACACTATTTCTCCTGCATCGGCAACAGTTAGCTTTCCGGATTTAGCAAGCCCGTTTCAACAGGATTTTTGCCTCACTGCTAATGGATCCCATCAGGATATTGAATCTTGGATTATACCACTAACAAGAGCCAGACCTGGTTTTGATTCCAGATATAAAATCAAGTATAGAAACATTGGAAACGTTACTGTTTCAGGATATTTAAACTTTTCTTTTGATGATGATTATATGGATTTTGTATCGGCAACACCAGTAGTAAATAATCAGGCCTACAGCTTATTGACTTGGAATTATACTAATCTAGTACCTTTTGAAACACGTGAAATGGAGGTTACTTTTAATTTAAACACCCCTGCAGAAAGCCTTCCGCTTAACATAGGTAACTTGATAAAATTTCAATCAACAGCTTTCCCATTATCAGGAGATGAACATCAAACGGATAATTCAAATTACTTAAGACAAATTGTTGTTGGTTCTTTAGATCCAAATGATAAGACTTGTGTAGAAGGAAATGAAGTAGCGCCAGAATTTATTGATGAATATGTGCATTATGTTATTCGTTTTGAAAACACCGGAACAGCCAATGCAGAAAACATTGTTGTGAAAGACATGATTGATACAGCCAAATTTGATATCTCAACAGTAGTTCCATTAGATTCGAGCCATTCATTTACAACCCGCATTAAAGATCCAAATCAGTTAGAATTTATCTTTGAAAATATTAATCTTCCTTTTGATGATGCAAACAACGATGGCTATGTTGCATTTAAAATAAAAACAAAACCAACATTAGTAGTGGGAGATTCTTTTAGCAA
Source organism: Flavobacterium paronense (assembly GCF_030409795.1). GTDB lineage: Bacteria > Bacteroidota > Bacteroidia > Flavobacteriales > Flavobacteriaceae > Flavobacterium > Flavobacterium paronense. Next base: position 12,384 of record NZ_JAUFQN010000007.1, read on the forward strand.
TACAGCAAATATTTATTTTGATTATAATTTCCCGATAGTTACTAATACAGCTACAACGACAATTACAGCTTTAGGGAATCAAGACTTTGAGTTCACCAACCTATTTAGTTTATCACCAGTTCCTGCGAAGAACAGCTTGACTATTACAACTAAACAAAATGTAACGATTAGTTCGGTAAGTATTTACAATACACTTGGGCAATTGGTGCAGGTAAATACAAATCCAAATGAAACTATTGATGTTTCCGAATTGAAAGCCGGGAATTATTTTATCAAGATTGTTAGTGATAAAGGAACGGCGGGTTCTAAGTTTATAAAAGAATAAAAAAGCCCCGATAACTCGGGGTTTTTTATTTTACCTGATGCATGCCTGAAATTCTATAAAACTCTGGCATTTTTTTTGTTTGTAGCAAAAAAAATGTAGCAAACCGAAATGCTACAAAAAAATCGCTACAGATATGAAAATACGAAAACTAATCAGAGAAGAATTAAACCTAACACAGGATGAGATGGCAATGCTTTTAAACATCAGTCGTAGCCAATGGTCGCTTTATGAACTTGGATTAAGGGAATTGTCAACTATGGGATTGATTTGGGATAGTAGGGTAGGTCGTTTTTTTACTGCATTGGAAATGAGCGAACCAAAACAGCTTCCGCAAATAGCATTGTTGGAGTCAGAGAAAGATAAATTCATTGCAGCTGCATTACGGAAAAATGAAATTGATCAATATACTTGTGCAAAAAAGACAGAAAAAATGAAGAAAGCGTATAAAGCTGCGCTAAAGCTATTTCACTTAACTGACTTTATGCTCCAGTCTGAAGATCAGAAAGACGCCATCCATCTTGCTGCATTGGAAACCCTTAAAGCGAAGGCAGTCGTATTATTTCGCAAAAATGGGCCACAGCAATTGATAAAACTGGAAGTAAGACAGCAACTGTTGGAACAGGAAAAGTTGTTGCTGACTGCATTGTTAAAATAAAAAACCCCCGAAGTACTCGGGAGTTTTTATTTATTCAATTATTATTTTTTTTACAAATTGATTGGTATCAGAGCTGACTTTTAAATAGTATAAACCAGCAGAAAATTGATTTACATTAATTGATAGGGTATTTGAATTTATTGCAGTAGAATAAACAGTTTGACCAATATTATTTATCAAGGTCAAATTTGCAGAAGTGAATTGAACAGGCAAATTGATGTTCAAAACATTTTTTACGGGATTGGGATAAATAACCAAATTATTCTCATTTACCATGTTAGTATTTGCCAACGTTAAACTACAATTGTCTGATACGGTATTCGAATTTTCAATAGTATTTCCGGGAGTTAATGTATGTCCGGTAAACCCACTATAAGTATTTGCATAAAACGAACAACGGAAAACTAAGTTTTGTGCTGGCGCCGTACCTTGACTTAAAATGCCTGATAGTGCTACCGGATTGATGTATTTCCATACTTGTGTTCCGGCATTTGTAACTTCGGTAAAGGTTCCTGACGGACCGTTACACATCAAAACATTACCGTTAGACAATTGTTGCGCACCTGAAATATTTTGTGCATAATAACTATTAGGGTTACCCGAATTATAAATCCAAGAAGCAGCTGTTGGTAAATAGGGAAGTGTGTTGGTATAATTGTATCCATTAACAGGTGGTTCAATTATTTCTACAGTTGAATAATTTCCGCCGGTTCGGCCATTTCCATTATTAAAAACCAAAATGTCATTGGCAAATGGCAGTCCGTTTTGAATCCACTGTGCATTATGTTGTCCAAAGAATTTTTTATCAGCAACTGTACCGATGTTATAAGCTAATGGATTTCCCCAACGGTATAAAATGTCACCACCTTTGCCCGAATTTCCATTAGTGTGAGAAGCGGCTTGGGTTGTTGAAGTGCTGTGATCAATAATCCAGATTTCATTAAAGTTATGGGAACTGACCATAATTTGATCTAAAGTTGGATTATAATCAATGGCATTCATATGAATCCAATCCGTAACCGATGCACTGGCATTGTAGTTAAGATTTATAAGTTGTGGATTCGAAGCTACTGTTCCGTAATTTGGTTTTGAATTGTCATATTCTTGTATCATATGATCCCATAAATGCCATTCCCAAACTATATTGCCACCGGTTGCACCAACAGGTTGAATTTCGAGAATTTGTTCACTCCAAACGGTTGACGGAACTAATGATGGATTTCTCCCCTGAGCAATGGCTTGCGTATTGGTTTTTGATTCCCAAGCAATAACTAATATATTGCCATTGGGCAAGGCTTTTACATCATGGTGTTGGCATTTAGTGGCATCCGAAAGGGTATAACTCCAGGTTACATTACCATTCCAATCTATTTTTTCTATAACTCCTCCTTTTCCACCAGCATTAAAAGTAGTGTTATTAGCATTGCCGGTATGAAGCAAGGTGCCATCAGGAAGAATATATACAGCTTGTCCGGGTTTGTAATTGCTATTCCAGGTTTTTACTTGTTTACCACATTTATCAATTAAATATGTTGTGTTACTATTTATAGGCGCAAATAAAATATATCCGTCATCTAGCGTGCCAGCGTTATGTTGAATTAATCCAATAGTTTGACTTTTGGTTACACTCCAAATTAGGATGAATGCAAATTGAAATAGTTTCTTCATAGTTTAACACATAGCTCTAAACTATTTATTAACGATTATTTTAAAGGTTTTATTGTCTTTTGCATTGGCAATTCTCACAAAATAAATTCCGTTGTAAACCGTTGTTAAATCCATAATACAAAGTGTACTTCCTTGAAGGATTTCATTAGTTTGTATTACTTTTCCAAGTTCGTCAATCAGTGTTACCTTTAGATTATCTTCAATCATATCCGATTGAATTGCAATGAATTCTTGCGCCGGATTTGGATATACTTTTACATTTAATTTTGAAAGGTTAAAATCAGCATTTGCTAAAGTGTATTGTGTTGTGCTTTCAGAAATTGTAGCAGTGCCTCCCGTTTTATTGCCATAAAATGTTGGACCAACTACATAAGGATATGCTGAATTGTGATTGGCATCTACTGTAGTAAAATAGCAATAAATCCCTGAAGGATATTCTGGAGTTACACAAAATCTACCGTTGTGTACATCTAAATAACTAGCGTCTGATGCATGAGCAATCCATTCGTAATCTTCGCGGTATAATCCTAAAGGAAAGGTAGTGCTAACAGCTGGACCATCAGTAACATTGGTTCCATCGGCATAAACTGTTCTAGTGGTAATATTTCTTAGTTGGTAACCCGATTTCATTCTGACAATGCCTCCGGTTCCGTCTGCGTTAGCATAACCATAAGCACCATATATTGGGAATCCATCGTAAGCAAAACCTAGTAACGGAGAATGTTGTGTTGTGTTGATAACATATAGCCCATCAGAAGGGTAAGTACTGCAAACCGTTGAAATCACTTGTAAATCTAAACTAAAAGCACTCGGATTTTGATGATGGTGGTAATTTCCCATTGCCGGATGCGCTTTGGCACAATCAAATCCGACTCTTTCGGCAACTACAGCATCTCTGTTCCAAATTCCGTCTCCAGCTCCACCTAAAGGTCCACCAGCATTGGCACCAGTTGAGAATTTATAGGAAACACCATCGCGGTAATCAAATAAAGCGACTCCGTTTTTAAACAAACCAATATTTCCACCGCTTGTTGCGGTAGCTGTTCCAGTATTTTGAGTTGGACTTAGAGGAAATTTGAAAATGGCATTATTACGTGTTGTTGCTAAAGAAGGATTACCATCTAAAAAAGGGCCAGTGATATAAGCCGGAATACCATTCGTAGTTACATAAACCCAATTGGTTGAGTATTGTACAGTTTGCACATTGGCAGCCACCGCATCAGTTATTGGAGTGGAGTTTCCAGAAACATAATGACGACCAGTAATTCCTGTGGTGTTGCGCAACCATTGTGTAATGGCTGGATTGGTTTGTGCGGATAAAAATCCGTTAAACATCAATAAACTTGCGATTACTATTTTTTTCATAAATAACATTTTAAATTAGTTGGTTTTCATTTTTTGTGGTTCTCCTCTGTAAAATATTCTGCAACCAAAGGATTCTGTTTTGGTATTAGTGACTGTTTTGTTTTGTAAAAGTTCGTTAACTGCTTCGGCCAAAAAAGGTTTTGCATTGGCAGCATCTCCTGCGTTATCATCAATAGCACCTTCATATTTGATGTCGTATTTACCCGATTTGTTTTTCCAAATGATAAAAGCTTGTGGCGTATGTGTTGCTTTAAATTGTTTGGCAACTACTTGTGATTTATCTTGTAAATAGGGGAAATTAAGCTTGTCAGCCTTAGCCTTTTTTTGCATCAATGTAAAAGATTCTTCTTTATAAGCCAGAGTATCCATAGCGTCAATGGCTAACAGATAAACGCCTTTTGTCTTGTAATATTTGTTTAAGGTATTCAATCGATTAGAATAGAATTTCGCCATTGGACATTTATTACAGGTAAAAATAACCATAAATCCTTTGGCATTTTTATAACTTGAAAGAGAGACTTTTTTATTATCAACATTTTTCAAACTAAAATCTGTTATTGTTTTTGTATTCGAATTATTGTCAATGACGGAAAAGCTCAACGATAGAACAGCAAACAAAATGGCAATAAGTAAATATCCTAGGCGATTCATAACTTACTTTTTAATGAATTTTTTAGTAGTTACGGATTTTGTTTTTTTATCCATCATTTGAACAATATAAACTCCCGAAGACAAACTAGAAATATCAATTCCGTTTTGCCATTGCGGTTGCGGTAACATCATGGCAACTCTTCCTTCAATGGTAGTTAAAGTTAAATAATAGATTTCGGTTGAAGCATCACTCAGATTAATATACAATTTATCTTGAGCCGGATTTGGGTATAAACTGAAATCGGTATTTAAAGTGTTTTGATCATTACCCAGGTTTCCGGTAACAATAAATTGTCCCATCATTCCACCATCTTCATGACCTGCAAAATGGCAGTGATACATATAAGGATGCGTTACATCGGCATCAGCAAAATCGTCAAACTTTGCTACAAAAGTCACCGATTCATTTCGGGGTAAATAAAAAGTATCTTTCCAACCACTTTCATGAGTTCCAACTCCGGTTGCCGAACCATTACGAGCTACAATTTTAAACTCGATGTCATGAATGTGAAACGAATGTCCGAAGATGTTATTATTGGTAACGGTCCATTTTTCGATATCATTAAGGTTAACCGTTTTGTCAATATAATCAAAAACAAAAGTGTGATTGTCTAACGAAAATGGCGTAGCACCTTGTCCGCCTGTAACAGTCATTGTTCTTGTAACTGTTGCATTAGCTGCTGTCCAGTAGGTATTGCTAGCCAATATTGATGGCACAGCAGTAATTGGAGTTGTTGCCGTTGTAGTTGCGGCCACATTGATATGTAAAACGGAGAAATCAATATTATTTAATAAGCTTCCGAATTGACCTGTAGTATTTGGTTCGCCTCCGGGAAATCCTAAAGTTTGTCCCGAATTATAAGCTTTTAAATCAACTGACGAACCAACAGTATCATTTCCTAAGTTAACCATAATTTCGATACGTTCGCCAACCATCAACTTAACACGGGTTGCTGCTACTGGTGCATTCAACAATCCACCATCATTGGCAACAATATAAAAGGTTCTGTTATCGCTAAAGCCAAGATTATAACCACGTTCTACTTCAGCATTTAAAATTCGAAGACGAACATATTGTTTTGGTAAACTGATTTGACCATTTGGAGTTCCGTTAGTCAACATATAATCACCATAAACACGCACCGAAGTTGGAGGGGAGTCAAACTGATTGGCTGTTGAATAACTTCTACTGGTTAATGCTAAAACAATATCATCAACACCGTAAGTTCTTGGCAATGCCAGAGCCGTTTCTTGAGGATCTTTAACGATTATAAAACCACCAACTCCTTTAGTTATTTGTTCTTGTGTTGTTTCATGTAAGTGTGGATGATACCAAAGTGTAGCAGCCTGATTCATCACAGTCCAATAAGGTTGCCAAAGTGTTCCTGCCGGAATAATTTGGTGTGGTCCACCATCCATAACCGCCGGAAGATGCATACCGTGCCAGTGTAGTGTTGTAGACTCGTTAAGATTATTGGTTACATTCATGTGAACTTCTTCTCCTTTATTGATAATCAAAGTTGGTCCCCAAAAAGTTTCGTTGTTAATTGAGCCAGTCACCGTTAAATTACCAGTACGGATTTGTTTGGTCGACTCATGAATGTTTAAATTAAAATTAGTCCCGTATAAAGCTTCAGGAATTGTAATGGTATTGTATTGCGCTTGAAGGATGATTACACTAGATAAGGCAAGTAAAGTAAAGAAAGATTTTTTCATATGGTTTGGGTTGATTATAAGGGTTTAGACGAAAGATGTTTTTATTTCTTGCGCAGCAGCATAAAATCTATTCTCTCGGAAATGAAAAACGGTTATTAAACAGAAAGTCTTTATCGGTTAAGGTTACTAAAAAGGCCACTAAATCAACTCTGTCATTGTTAGATAAATTCATTGGCTTATCTAGTTCTTTTGGTAGATTTTTATCATGACCTAACGAATTGTAATGCTTTATGACTTCCGTCAGGGATTTAAATCTGCCATCATGCATATACGGAAATGTAAATTGAATATTTCTAAGTGTTGGTGTTTTAAATCTCAGATAATCTTCAGGTTTATTTGTAATTTTTATTCGGCCAAATCATTTAACGTTTCATCAATTGACAATCCATTTTTCTCAAATCTGTCATCACTAAATAATGGTTCTTTGTGACATGATGCACAATTAATTTTGAATAAATCATAGCCATGTTGCTCTTGTGTGGTGAAACTTTCTTCTTTGCGCATCACTTTATCATACTTAGCATTAGAGGATGTAAGCATTACAGTGAATTGAGCTAATGCTTTCAACAACCGTTGACTGGTAATTTTTTCATCGCCAAAAGCTTTAGCAAATAAGATTCTGTATTTTTCGCTTGCTTGTAATTTGGCAATCACATGTTCAATTGTTTCATCCATTTCTAACGGATTAGTAATTGGATTTATAGGTTGCATTTCTAAATTATTCACGCCACCATCCCACATAAAATCTTTGTTCCAAGCCAGGTTGATTAAGGCCATCGAATTTCGGTTGCCAATTTTTCCATCGATGCCATGACTCAGTTGATGATCCACATGCGTAAATCCGGTTTGCTGCAAATGACAACTTTGGCAGGAAATGGTATTGTCACGTGATAAAATGGGGTCATAAAATAAGTTTCTCCCAAGCTGGAAACCTTCTTCGGTTAAAGGGTTTCTTTTAAAATCATATTTTGGCTTTGGCCAATTTTTGGGAATTTCAAAATATAATGGCGTTGTATATTTATTGGTAAACGAGAATCCAATTAGAACTAATAATAAAAGAAATTTCCAATATATTCTCATTCCAAATGAAACATTTTGACACTATCATTAGCTAATTCCGTGGCAAGTTTACATGGAATCATAACGCTGTTAGTTTTGTGCCAGATTTATATTCGAAAAAAAGTCTTTTAAATCAATCGCAATAGTAATATTGTCATTGCTGTTGCAATTGAATTCCACTTTTCTCATCATATAATTCGGCTCACGGTAACCGCCAATGTGAAATTGAAATTCATTATTACGTGTTTTACAACTTGTACTTTTACCTTCAATTTTTATATTAATGTAACCACTTTGCCAAGCCCAATACATTCCTTTTGTAGGATCTAAATCACCATCCATTGCTCCAGCTGTATTGGTTAAACTATCTATACCTATATTGAAAGTAACTTTAGAATTAGCTTGTCACTCTTTTTGGTGATTGGAATTTGAAATGAATTGGGATTGTCAAAATCGAGTAGGTGATAGCTGTTTTTTTTATAAAAAACAAAATTGTCGGAATATTGTATTTGAATATTGGATATATAGCATCTAAAGGTTTCTATTGACAAAGTGTCTTTGGATGCTGAAACATATTTTTTGTTTAGTTCGAACGGAAGCTTGTTAAATTCTAAATGAAAATTTACGTAAAGTGAATCGTTTTTACTTTGAGAATAAGCCTGAAAGCAAAACAAAAAAAGGAAAACAGTATGTATTCCTTTTTTAGTCATGTCTTGGTCTGCGTGGTTTTGGAGCAAATATTCTTCCTAAGTCTTCGGTCAGTTCGTTGAAGTCTTCCATTTGGTCTTTGTGACATAGTTTTTTGATGTCTACAAAATGTTTGAAATGGGTTTTCTTCAACTTGTTTTTGATAGGAATTTAAGAGCGTAATCAAACTGTCTTTAGTTTTTACATTGACTTCCGTTTGTTTAACTGATCGTATAATTCATTTTTAGTTTGGCGAATATCACTATCAAGTCTTGTTATTTCTCCGTGATGCCATTTGATTAATTTATCATACTCCTTTTGTTGCTGTTCATCAAAATGAAGTTTTTCCACAATAATTTCTTTTGCATTGGTCTGCCTTCATGTGGTGGTCTGTTACCTTAGGACCATTTAAGATAAAAACTTAAGTTGCTAAATTGATAACTAACAATCCGATAACGGCAATCGTTAATAGTTTTAGTTTTTTTCCTTTAATGGAAAAAACTAACTATTAACGATTGCCGTTATCGGTTGGTTAGTTATCAATTTAGCACCCTTAAGTTTTTCTATTCTTAAAATGGTCCTAAAGGTAACAGACCACCACATGAAGGCAGACCAATCCAAAGAAATTATTGTGGAAAAACTTCATTTGATGAACAGCAACAAAAGGAGTATGTAAATTATCAAATGCATCACGGAGAAATAACAAGACTTGATAGTGATATTCGCCAAACTAAAATGAATTATACGATCAGTTAAACCAAACGGAAGTCAATGTAAAAACTAAAGACAGTTTGATTACGCTCTTAAATTCCTATCAAAACAAGTTGAAGAAACCCATTTCAAACATTTTGTAGACATCAAAAAACTATGTCACAAAGACCAAATGGAAGACTTCAACGAACTGACCGAAGACTTAGGAAGAATATTTGCTCCAAAACCACGCAGACCAAGACATGACTAAAAAAGGAATACATACTGTTTTCCTTTTTTTTTGTTTTGCTTTCAGTTATTCTCAAAGTAAAAACGATTCACTTTACGTTAATTTTCATTTAGAATTTAACAAGCTTCCGTTCGAACTAAACAAAAAATATGTTTCAGCATCCAAAGACACTTTGTCAATAGAAACCTTTAGATGCTATATATCCAATATTCAAATACAATATTCCGACAATTTTGTTTTTATAAAAAAACAGCTATCACCTACTCGATTTTGACAATCCCAATTCATTTCAAATTCCAATCACAAAAAGAGTGACAAGCTAATTTCTAAAGTTACTTTCAATATAGGTATAGATAGTTTAACCAATACAGCTGGAGCAATGGATGGTGATTTAGATCCTACAAAAGGAATGTATTGGGCTTGGCAAAGTGGTTACATTAATATAAAAATTGAAGGTAAAAGTACAAGTTGTAAAACACGTAATAATGAATTTCAATTTCACATTGGCGGTTACCGTGAGCCGAATTATATGATGAGAAAAGTGGAATTCAATTGCAACAGCAATGACAATATTACTATTGCGATTGATTTAAAAGACTTTTTTTCGAATATAAATCTGGCACAAACTAACAGCGTTATGATTCCATGTAAACTTGCCACGGAATTAGCTAATGATAGTGTCAAAATGTTTCATTTGGAATGAGAATATATTGGAAATTTCTTTTATTATTAGTTCTAATTGGATTCTCGTTTACCAATAAATATACAACGCCATTATATTTTGAAATTCCCAAAAATTGGCCAAAGCCAAAATATGATTTTAAAAGAAACCCTTTAACCGAAGAAGGTTTCCAGCTTGGGAGAAACTTATTTTTGACCCCATTTTATCACGTGACAATACCATTTCCTGCCAAAGTTGTCATTTGCAGCAAACCGGATTTACGCATGTGGATCATCAACTGAGTCATGGCATCGATGGAAAAATTGGCAACCGAAATTCGATGGCCTTAATCAACCTGGCTTGGAACAAAGATTTTATGTGGGATGGTGGCGTGAATAATTTAGAAATGCAACCTATAAATCCAATTACTAATCCGTTAGAAATGGATGAAACAATTGAACATGTGATTGCCAAATTACAAGCAAGCGAAAAATACAGAATCTTATTTGCTAAAGCTTTTGGCGATGAAAAAATTACCAGTCAACGGTTGTTGAAAGCATTAGCTCAATTCACTGTAATGCTTACATCCTCTAATGCTAAGTATGATAAAGTGATGCGCAAAGAAGAAAGTTTCACCACACAAGAGCAACATGGCTATGATTTATTCAAAATTAATTGTGCATCATGTCACAAAGAACCATTATTTAGTGATGACAGATTTGAGAAAAATGGATTGTCAATTGATGAAACGTTAAATGATTTTGGAATAAAAATTACAAATAAACCTGAAGATTATCTGAGATTTAAAACACCAACACTTAGAAATATTCAATTTACATTTCCGTATATGCATGATGGCAGATTTAAATCCCTGACGGAAGTCATAAAGCATTACAATTCGTTAGGTCATGATAAAAATCTACCAAAAGAACTAGATAAGCCAATGAATTTATCTAACAATGACAGAGTTGATTTAGTGGCCTTTTTAGTAACCTTAACCGATAAAGACTTTCTGTTTAATAACCGTTTTTCATTTCCGAGAGAATAGATTTTATGCTGCTGCGCAAGAAATAAAAACATCTTTCGTCTAAACCCTTATAATCAACCCAAACCATATGAAAAAATCTTTCTTTACTTTACTTGCCTTATCTAGTGTAATCATCCTTCAAGCGCAATACAATACCATTACAATTCCTGAAGCTTTATACGGGACTAATTTTAATTTAAACATTCATGAGTCGACCAAACAAATCCGTACTGGTAATTTAACGGTGACTGGCTCAATTAACAACGAAACTTTTTGGGGACCAACTTTGATTATCAATAAAGGAGAAGAAGTTCACATGAATGTAACCAATAATCTTAACGAGTCTACAACACTACACTGGCACGGTATGCATCTTCCGGCGGTTATGGATGGTGGACCACACCAAATTATTCCGGCAGGAACACTTTGGCAACCTTATTGGACTGTGATGAATCAGGCTGCTACACTTTGGTATCATCCACACTTACATGAAACAACACAAGAACAAATAACTAAAGGAGTTGGTGGTTTTATAATCGTTAAAGATCCTCAAGAAACGGCTCTGGCATTGCCAAGAACTTACGGTGTTGATGATATTGTTTTAGCATTAACCAGTAGAAGTTATTCAACAGCCAATCAGTTTGACTCCCCTCCAACTTCGGTGCGTGTTTATGGTGATTATATGTTGACTAACGGAACTCCAAATGGTCAAATCAGTTTACCAAAACAATATGTTCGTCTTCGAATTTTAAATGCTGAAGTAGAACGTGGTTATAATCTTGGCTTTAGCGATAACAGAACCTTTTATATTGTTGCCAATGATGGTGGATTGTTGAATGCACCAGTAGCAGCAACCCGTGTTAAGTTGATGGTTGGCGAACGTATCGAAATTATGGTTAACTTAGGAAATGATACTGTTGGTTCGTCAGTTGATTTAAAAGCTTATAATTCGGGACAAACTTTAGGATTTCCCGGAGGCGAACCAAATACTACAGGTCAATTCGGAAGCTTATTAAATAATATTGATTTCTCCGTTTTACATATCAATGTGGCCGCAACTACAACGGCAACAACTCCAATTACTGCTGTGCCATCAATATTGGCTAGCAATACCTACTGGACAGCAGCTAATGCAACAGTTACAAGAACAATGACTGTTACAGGCGGACAAGGTGCTACGCCATTTTCGTTAGACAATCACACTTTTGTTTTTGATTATATTGACAAAACGGTTAACCTTAATGATATCGAAAAATGGACCGTTACCAATAATAACATCTTCGGACATTCGTTTCACATTCATGACATCGAGTTTAAAATTGTAGCTCGTAATGGTTCGGCAACCGGAGTTGGAACTCATGAAAGTGGTTGGAAAGATACTTTTTATTTACCCCGAAATGAATCGGTGACTTTTGTAGCAAAGTTTGACGATTTTGCTGATGCCGATGTAACGCATCCTTATATGTATCACTGCCATTTTGCAGGTCATGAAGATGGTGGAATGATGGGACAATTTATTGTTACCGGAAACCTGGGTAATGATCAAAACACTTTAAATACCGATTTCAGTTTATACCCAAATCCGGCTCAAGATAAATTGTATATTAATCTGAGTGATGCTTCAACCGAAATCTATTATTTAACTTTAACTACCATTGAAGGAAGAGTTGCCATGATGTTACCGCAACCGCAATGGCAAAACGGAATTGATATTTCTAGTTTGTCTTCGGGAGTTTATATTGTTCAAATGATGGATAAAAAAACAAAATCCGTAACTACTAAAAAATTCATTAAAAAGTAAGTTATGAATCGCCTAGGATATTTACTTATTGCCATTTTGTTTGCTGTTCTATCGTTGAGCTTTTCCGTCATTGACAATAATTCGAATACAAAAACAATAACAGATTTTAGTTTGAAAAATGTTGATAATAAAAAAGTCTCTCTTTCAAGTTATAAAAATGCCAAAGGATTTATGGTTATTTTTACCTGTAATAAATGTCCAATGGCGAAATTCTATTCTAATCGATTGAATACCTTAAACAAATATTACAAGACAAAAGGCGTTTATCTGTTAGCCATTGACGCTATGGATACTCTGGCTTATAAAGAAGAATCTTTTACATTGATGCAAAAAAAGGCTAAGGCTGACAAGCTTAATTTCCCCTATTTACAAGATAAATCACAAGTAGTTGCCAAACAATTTAAAGCAACACATACGCCACAAGCTTTTATCATTTGGAAAAACAAATCGGGTAAATACGACATCAAATATGAAGGTGCTATTGATGATAACGCAGGAGATGCTGCCAATGCAAAACCTTTTTTTGGCCGAAGCAGTTAACGAACTTTTACAAAACAAAACAGTCACTAATACCAAAACAGAATCCTTTGGTTGCAGAATATTTTACAGAGGAGAACCACAAAAAATGAAAACCAACTAATTTAAAATGTTATTTATGAAAAAAATAGTAATCGCAAGTTTATTGATGTTTAACGGATTTTTATCCGCACAAACCAATCCAGCCATTACACAATGGTTGCGCAACACCACAGGAATTACTGGTCGTCATTATGTTTCTGGAAACTCCACTCCAATAACTGATGCGGTGGCTGCCAATGTGCAAACTGTACAATACTCAACCAATTGGGTTTATGTAACTACGAATGGTATTCCGGCTTATATCACTGGCCCTTTTTTAGATGGTAATCCTTCTTTAGCAACAACACGTAATAATGCCATTTTCAAATTTCCTCTAAGTCCAACTCAAAATACTGGAACAGCTACCGCAACAAGCGGTGGAAATATTGGTTTGTTTAAAAACGGAGTCGCTTTATTTGATTACCGCGATGGTGTTTCCTATAAATTCTCAACTGGTGCCAATGCTGGTGGACCTTTAGGTGGAGCTGGAGACGGAATTTGGAACAGAGATGCTGTAGTTGCCGAAAGAGTCGGATTTGATTGTGCCAAAGCGCATCCGGCAATGGGAAATTACCACCATCATCAAAATCCGAGTGCTTTTAGTTTAGATTTACAAGTGATTTCAACGGTTTGCAGTACTTACCCTTCTGATGGGCTATATGTTATCAACACAACACAACATTCTCCGTTACTAGGTTTTGCTTACGATGGATTCCAATATATGGTGCTTATGGTTATGCTAACGCAGACGGAACCGGAGGCATTGTCAGAATGAAATCGGGTTACCAACTAAGAAATATTACCACTAGAACAGTTTATGCCGATGGAACCAATGTTACTGATGGTCCAGCTGTTAGCACTACCTTTCCTTTAGGATTATACCGCGAAGATTACGAATGGATTGCTCATGCATCAGACGCTAGTTATTTAGATGTACACAACGGTAGATTTTGTGTAACTCCAGAATATCCTTCAGGGATTTATTGCTATTTTACTACAGTAGATGCCAATCACAATTCAGCATATCCTTATGTAGTTGGTCCAACATTTTATGGCAATAAAACGGGAGGCACTGCTACAATTTCTGAAAGCACAACACAATACACTTTAGCAAATGCTGATTTTAACCTTTCAAAATTAAATGTAAAAGTATATCCAAATCCGGCGCAAGAATTCATTGCAATTCAATCGGATATGATTGAAGATAATCTAAAGGTAACACTGATTGACGAACTTGGAAAAGTAATACAAACTAATGAAATCCTTCAAGGAAGTACACTTTGTATTATGGATTTAACAACGGTTTACAACGGAATTTATTTTGTGAGAATTGCCAATGCAAAAGACAATAAAACCTTTAAAATAATCGTTAATAAATAGTTTAGAGCTATGTGTTAAACTATGAAGAAACTATTTCAATTTGCATTCATCCTAATTTGGAGTGTAACCAAAAGTCAAACTATTGGATTAATTCAACATAACGCTGGCACGCTAGATGACGGATATATTTTATTTGCGCCTATAAATAGTAACACAACATATTTAATTGATAAATGTGGTAAACAAGTAAAAACCTGGAATAGCAATTACAAACCCGGACAAGCTGTATATATTCTTCCTGATGGCACCTTGCTTCATACCGGCAATGCTAATAACACTACTTTTAATGCTGGTGGAAAAGGAGGAGTTATAGAAAAAATAGATTGGAATGGTAATGTAACCTGGAGTTATACCCTTTCGGATGCCACTAAATGCCAACACCATGATGTAAAAGCCTTGCCCAATGGCAATATATTAGTTATTGCTTGGGAATCAAAAACCAATACGCAAGCCATTGCTCAGGGGAGAAATCCATCATTAGTTCCGTCAACCGTTTGGAGTGAACAAATTCTCGAAATTCAACCTGTTGGTGCAACCGGTGGCAATATAGTTTGGGAATGGCATTTATGGGATCATATGATACAAGAATATGACAATTCAAAACCAAATTACGGAACAGTAGCTTCGAATCCACAACTTATAAATCTTAACTACAATGCCAGTGCATCGGTTACGGATTGGATTCATATGAATGCCATTGATTATAATCCAACTTTAGATCAAATTATGGTCAGTTCCCATAACTTTAATGAAATCTGGATTATTGATCACAGCACTTCAACAACCCAAGCCGCTTCTCACACTAATGGAAATTCGGGCAAAGGTGGTGACATTTTATACCGTTGGGGAAATCCATTAGCTTA
Organism: Flavobacterium paronense; assembly: GCF_030409795.1. Classification (GTDB taxonomy): domain Bacteria; phylum Bacteroidota; class Bacteroidia; order Flavobacteriales; family Flavobacteriaceae; genus Flavobacterium; species Flavobacterium paronense. The sequence goes on from NZ_JAUFQN010000007.1 coordinate 27,800, forward strand.
TAACATCGGTACAGTTGCTGATAAAAAATTCTTTGGACAACATAATGCACAGTGGATTCAAAACGGACTGCCATTTGCCAATGACATTTTGGTTTTTAATAATGGAAATGGCCGAACCGGCGGAAATTATTCAACTGTAGAAATAATTGAACCACCTGTTAATGGATACAATTATACCAACACACTTCCCTATTTACCAACAGCTGCTTCTTGGATTTATAATTCGGGTAACCCTAATAGTTATTATGCACAAAATATTTCAGGTGCGCAACAATTGTCTAACGGTAATGTTTTGATGTGTAACGGTCCGTCAGGAACCTTTACCGAAGTTACAAATGCCGGAACACAAGTATGGAAATACATCAATCCGGTAGCACTATCAGGCATTTTAAGTCAAGGTACGGCGCCAGCACAAAACTTAGTTTTCCGTTGTTCGTTTTATGCAAATACTTATAGTGGGTTTACCGGACATACATTAACTCCCGGAAATACTATTGAAAATTCGAATACCGTATCAGACAATTGTAGTTTAACGTTGGCAAATACTAACATGGTAAATGAGAATAATTTGGTTATTTATCCCAATCCCGTAAAAAATGTTTTGAACATCAATTTGCCTGTTCAATTCACTTCTGCAAATTTGACCTTGATAAATAATATTGGTCAAACTGTTTATTCTACTGCAATAAATTCAAATACCCTATCAATTAATGTAAATCAATTTTCTGCTGGTTTATACTATTTAAAAGTCAGCTCTGATACCAATCAATTTGTAAAAAAAATAATAATTGAATAAATAAAAACTCCCGAGTACTTCGGGGTTTTTTTATTTTAACAATGCAGTCAGCAACAACTTTTCCTGTTCCAACAGTTGCTGTCTTACTTCCAGTTTTATCAATTGCTGTGGCCCATTTTTGCGAAATAATACGACTGCCTTCGCTTTAAGGGTTTCCAATGCAGCAAGATGGATGGCGTCTTTCTGATCTTCAGACTGGAGCATAAAGTCAGTTAAGTGAAATAGCTTTAGCGCAGCTTTATACGCTTTCTTCATTTTTTCTGTCTTTTTTGCACAAGTATATTGATCAATTTCATTTTTCCGTAATGCAGCTGCAATGAATTTATCTTTCTCTGACTCCAACAATGCTATTTGCGGAAGCTGTTTTGGTTCGCTCATTTCCAATGCAGTAAAAAAACGACCTACCCTACTATCCCAAATCAATCCCATAGTTGACAATTCCCTTAATCCAAGTTCATAAAGCGACCATTGGCTACGACTGATGTTTAAAAGCATTGCCATCTCATCCTGTGTTAGGTTTAATTCTTCTCTGATTAGTTTTCGTATTTTCATATCTGTAGCGATTTTTTTGTAGCATTTCGGTTTGCTACATTTTTTTTGCTACAAACAAAAAAAATGCCAGAGTTTTATAGAATTTCAGGCATGCATCAGGTAAAATAAAAAACCCCGAGTTATCGGGGCTTTTTTATTCTTTTATAAACTTAGAACCCGCCGTTCCTTTATCACTAACAATCTTGATAAAATAATTCCGGCTTTCAATTCGGAAACATCAATAGTTTCATTTGGATTTGTATTTACCTGCACCAATTGCCCAAGTGTATTGTAAATACTTACCGAACTAATCGTTACATTTTGTTTAGTTGTAATAGTCAAGCTGTTCTTCGCAGGAACTGGTGATAAACTAAATAGGTTGGTGAACTCAAAGTCTTGATTCCCTAAAGCTGTAATTGTCGTTGTAGCTGTATTAGTAACTATCGGGAAATTATAATCAAAATAAATATTTGCTGTATTGCTAAAAGAATCTCCCACTACTAATGTTGGTTTTGTTTTTATTTTAAATGCAACATAGCCATCGTTGTTTGCATCATCAAAAGGAAGATTAATATTTTCAAAGATAAATTCTAACTGATTTGGATCTTTAATGCGGGTTGTAAATGAATGGCTCGAATCTAATGGAACTACTGTTGAGATATCAAATTTGGCTGTATCAATCATGTCTTTCACACAATGTTTTCTGCATTGGCTGTTCCGGTGTTTTCAAAACGAATAACATAATGCACATATTCATCAATAAATTCTGGCGCTACTTCATTTCCTTCTACACAAGTCTTATCATTTGGATCTAAAGAACCAACAACAATTTGTCTTAAGTAATTTGAATTATCCGTTTGATGTTCATCTCCTGATAATGGGAAAGCTGTTGATTGAAATTTTATCAAGTTACCTATGTTAAGCGGAAGGCTTTCTGCAGGGGTGTTTAAATTAAAGTAACCTCCATTTCACGTGTTTCAAAAGGTACTAGATTAGTATAATTCCAAGTCAATAAGCTGTAGGCCTGATTATTTACTACTGGTGTTGCCGATACAAAATCCATATAATCATCATCAAAAGAAAAGTTTAAATATCCTGAAACAGTAACGTTTCCAATGTTTCTATACTTGATTTTATATCTGGAATCAAAACCAGGTCTGGCTCTTGTTAGTGGTATAATCCAAGATTCAATATCCTGATGGGATCCATTAGCAGTGAGGCAAAAATCCTGTTGAAACGGGCTTGCTAAATCCGGAAAGCTAACTGTTGCCGATGCAGGAGAAATAGTGTAATAAGTAGGATTCTCTATAACTTGTGGCGTCATAGTATGTGAGCCAGCTGTTACCGTATAGAATAATCTCCGGTTAAATTAGAAATATAACTACCGCTGTTTACACCATCAGTGATGTTAATCTTCAAATTAGGAAAAAAAACATCAGAAGCATCACAACCATTATTATTAACATCAAAACGGTTCTTTCCTTGAATAGTATAATAATCGCCACCCGGTGTAAAACTGCAATAAGAGTTTAACACACACAATTTGCATAACCATATGATACAATTTGGTTTTGAACGGAATCAATCTGACCATCATCAACACAAATGTATGCCAGATTAGGATTGCCTGAAAAATTTAAAGTGCCTTCAATACTTCCATTTTTAATTATTAGTGAAGTTAGACTATTAAGACCGCACCATAAATATTGCAGATTGACTAAGTCGCTTGTATCTAATGTGGTTAAATGATTTGAAGAACAAATCAAAAATTGAATATTTCTTAAACCATTTAAATCTATTGACGCAAATTGATTATTTGAAAAATAAAGCCTTTGAAGATTAACCATACCATTCAATTCTAATGAATGAATTTGATTATCAGAGCAATCTAAAAATTCAAGGTTAACTAAGCCGCTAACATCTAACGACGGAATTTGGTTGCTAGAACATGCCAATGATAAAAGATTAACAAAGCCACTTACGTTTAATGATTGGAGATGATTGTTATTACAAGCCAACTGTTGAAGGTTAGTTGCTCCCGCCAGATTTATAGAAGTAAGGTTATTATTGTAACAATACAATTTTTGAAGATTGGCATGACCGCTTAGGTCTAATGTAGTAAATAGGTTGTAGCTGCAAATCAACTCTTGAAGACTTGTTATATGGCTTAAATCTATACTTGCCAAATGACATTGGTTGCAGGTTAATTTTTGTATAGTTTTTGATACATTTCCCCAAATTTATTGAATTCAGGGATAAATTATATCCGCAATCCAAAGTTTGCAGATTTAATAAATTACTAACATCCAATGAAGTGAGCTGATTGTCATGACAAAGTAAAAAAGTAAGGTTTACTAAGGACTTAAGTTTTAATGAAGTAAGTTGATTGTTATGGCATTGCAGGAATTGTAAATTCAAAAAAGCTTCAATACCAGTTAAATTGCTTACATAAGAATAGGAACATCTAAACGGTAACAGTTAAAGCTTCACTACTTGAATCTCACCATCACTGTTGGTATCAATTGCTATAAAATTTCCAGCCGAATCTGCAGCAATTCCGTTACCAAC
>NZ_JAUFQN010000008.1 GCF_030409795.1 Flavobacterium paronense
CATGCATACGCTTATTTTCATCCTTTATCATTTGCAAATAGCGAAGTACTTTTTCTTTATCGTCAATAACTTTCGGATTCTTGATGCGTCTAATGCTAAAATTTATCGTAGCAATCGGCGTTTTGAATTCATGTGTCATATTATTAATGAAATCGGTTTTGATTTCTGAAATTTGACGTTGCTTTATCAATTGGTTTAAAGCGCTTGAATAGGCAATAACAATGATTAGCGTAAAAATGATTGATAAAATGCAAATTCCAACCAATTCTGAAAACAAAAACTTCTTTTTTTGCGGAAAGGTTAATAACATTGATATTTATTATTACCGTCATTATCGATAAAAATTGGAATAGAATAAGTAGATTGTTTTTCGTACTTGAACCGTTCTGATTTTATCTTTGTTGCCAAACCATTACTGTAAACATTAAACTCAAATGGAGTTTTTACACCATATTCATTAAGTTCTTCAGACAATAGTTTTTGCACCATTTCATTAGTAACTCTTTCTTGTATGGGCTTTACAGCTGCTATATCTTTATAAACGATTTCAAATTGTGCATTGTCTAATAAATCTAGTCGTCCAGATTTTTCGATTTTTACATCTGGAGAAACTTTTTGTTTTAAACTTGAATTATCAATATCACCGTTGTAAATCTCAGTTTTCCTTTTGGAAGTGTAATTTTTGAGTTTTACGCTATCTAATTTTTTATCAAAGAACGAGGCCGAAATTCCGTAGTCTTCGGATATTATACTGTTTGAATATATTATTGTTTCATTAGTTCTTGAATCTCGTTGATAATAACCAAACTCTAAAAAATCACTTTTTTGAGGTGTTTTCCCGGTGCTGTCTTTGAGACGATTGTACATTTCATAGTACGAATATTGCTCATTCTTTTGCAATTTATCAGCAACATTTCCTAGAACTTGTTTTACATGATACTTAAATTGTTCTTCGTTGTTCTCGAAAGACCTATCAAACCAATAAACTTGAACCAGAATTATACCGATTAGGGATAAGCTCATTAAGATAACCAGTAAGCGAAAGAAAAAATTATTCATCACACAAATTTAACATTTTAACATTTATACAATAAATACATTAACCAAACATTAACATCTTGTATATAAATTATTGATTTTTCAATAATTTTAGTATTTCATCAACTTGCTTTTTGGTAGCATCAACTGAAAGATTATGAATAACATAATCGCTTTTTGCAATTCTTTGTTCATCAGTCCATTGGTTTTGCATTCTTTTTAAAACAGATTCTCTATCTGTATTATCACGTTCAATTACTCGTTGAAGTCGAGTTTCTATAGGAGACGTTATTGTTATTACTGCGTCACAGTATTTATTGCTTCCAGATTCAAATAAAATGGCGGCTTCTTTTACTACGAAGGGATAATTTTTATGTTTTTCGACCCAAGTATAGAAGTGTTTTTTAACCTCAGGATGAACTATGTTGTTAAGTTTTTGCAGCTTTTCTGGATTGTTAAAAACAAGTTGTGCTAGTTTTTCACGATTAAGCTTACCATTATCTAAAATTCCGTTTCCGAATTCATTACTAATTGCTTTAATAATTTTATCAGACATCATTAATTTTCTAGCTTCATCATCGGCAATATAAACAGGAATACCCAATGATTTGATATACTCTGCAACCATTGTTTTTCCGCTGCCGATTCCACCTGTTAATCCTATTATTTTAGTCATTTTTTAATTTAAAGAATAATTCAGGAAATGCAACTTCTGGTTTTTGTTTTAAAAGAATAACTTTTATGTACGATTCCAAAAAACCTCTTCCATATCCAAAGAATTGTATTAAAACAGCAATTAAGGAAAGAAAACCAATTTTAAAACTTTTATTTTGAACTGTTGCTTCAACCAATAATAAAAAGAATAAAATGTGTAGAAGAGTATTGGTAATTTAAAACCAAATAGAAACATAACTAGAGAAACTGTAAATCCTAATATAAATAGCGTCGGGAAGAAAAATGTAAGCTTATTATATTCAGGATACCAACTATTTAAAATTGGTCTAGCTTTGCCAAATTTATATACTTGCACTGAAAATTTATCCCAATCAATTCTTCGCTTATGATATACGAATGCTTTTGAGAAAAGTCTAGTGTCATAACCTAATTTCCATAATCTTATTGTTAAATCCGGATCTTCGCCTGGATGAATATTTCCAAAACCATTGGAATCATCAAAAGCTTTTTTAGAAATACCCATGTTAAAACTTCGGGGCTGAAATTTAGTTAACTTTTCAGAACCTCCTCGAATCCCTCCTGTTGTCAAGAAAGATGTCATAGCAAAATTTATAGCTTTCTGAACATCTGAAAACGAATCTAAAGCAGTATCAGAGCCACCAAAGCAATCAACATAATTGGTTGTTAATTCTTTCTCAACTTCAGTAAGATATTGTTTTGGAATAATACAATCTGAATCAAAAATAATGAAGTAGTCTCCTTTAGCTACTTCCATTCCGTAATTTCTAGAGTCTCCAGGACCAGAGTTTTCTTTAAAATAATATGAGATGTTTAATCTTTCTTTGAAATTTTCAACCTCTTGTCTACAAGTAATAGAAGAGCCATCTTCAACAATTACAATCTCATATTTTTTTTTATAATCTGAAATAGAAAGACTTTCTAAAAGCTCTTTAATTTCATCAGGTCTATTATAAACAGGAATGATAATTGAAAAATACATGTCATAAATTTTAACAAAGATAGGTTTTATACAAAAAAAAACCACCTAAAATTTAGGTGGTTTTAGTATGTAAAAAGAATTTAAGTTATTCTTTAATAACCTTAATAGTTTTTGCTTGGTTATTAGATGTTACTCTAACCATGTATGCTCCTTTTGATAGATTTGACATATCAACATTTGCATCGTTAGCATTAATAAAATTAGAACTTACTTTTTGACCTAGCAAATTGTATACTTCAACACTTGAAATTTCTTGGTTATACGATAAGTTCAAGATGTTTTTTACAGGGTTTGGATAATAAGAAAAGTTATTATCATTAAATGCTGGAACTGCTAAACCATCAGTACAAGTAGCTGTACCTGCACCAGTAATAACTGTTGAAAAATTACCAAAATCTGTTGGTGAAAATGATGTTGTTACAAAATAGTAATCAGTACCAGTTGTTAAATTTGTGGTAATTACTGAACCAGGTCCTGAATCATCATTTCCAGCAACAAAATTTGTAAGTTGATCATTTGGATCAAATGAATTTTGATAAACAAATATATAACCATCGAAATCCTGAGTACTGGTAAATGTGTAAGAACCTCCGGTATCAACAGTGAATGGCCCATAGATGTGATATGAGATACCAACTCCTACTCCTGATAATCCTGTTCCACTTGCCAATGGTCTGTCCCATGTGCTACCACCAAGAGATGGATCCGCCAAGGTTCCAACAAGATCACAATTTGGGGTAACAGCAGGCGGAGGAGTTACAGTTAAAACTCCGCTAACATAAGTTGTTCCGTCCCATACACCACCTCCAGGAGGAGGGCTGTAACCACCATAAACAAAGGCACCACCATTTAATTGAAAACGAGTTGCATAATAATAGGTACCAGGAGCTAATGTTGCACCAATAGCAGCTTGGTATTCATCATTATTTCCAACAGCACCTGAGTTCCAAGTCGCAGCTACCCAATTAGTCCAAGTGTTTGGATTTGTGTCTGCGCCTAGTGGACTAATTCCAATCCAAGCATTAATGCCTGGAGCTTGACCTACAATATTTGGGGCTACATCAGTTAAACCACCTTCATAAACTTGACCATAAACAGTAACATTACCTCCTACTTGAAATGTCGCACTACCTGGATATTGTAAATTAACATAATCTGGTAAATCAAAAATTGTAGGAGCAAATGTTATTGACCAGCTATCAACTGTTCCTGTATCTCCAGAGGCAACATCACACACTCTTAAAATCCATGTTCCGTCAGCATTAACAGCATTTAAAAGACCTAAATTTCCTTCTGGCGTATATGTACCAGTAAATGGTGCTGTACCAGCAGTAATAGATGTAGCTCCATTAGCGCTGAATACAGTGTTTGTATAATCAGTACCAGATCCGCCGTTGCCATTAGATAATAAAACTATTGTTCCATCAGGTGCAACCAAAGAAATAACTAAATCACCATCAAAAGTGTGCGTTATACTGAATCCGACTGAGCTAAAACTATTGGTTACTCCAAGAACACCGACTCCAGAAACTGTTACAGGAAAATCGTGAGTGGCATCACAATTATTATCTGTAATTGGACCTGTTCCACCTGTAAATGTTTGAGCAAACAAACTTATTGAGGTAAAACACATTAAAAATAAATAAGTAATTTTTTTCATATTGTTAAAAGTTAAAAGTTAATTGCCATAAATATAAATAAAAATAAAAATAGATTACAACTAAATTGTTTGTTTTAAATAATAATCATTACATTATTATCAACATGTTAATTTTTGATACTTGAAATTGTAACTAATTCATTTGATTCAGCCTTGTAATCAACATTATTTAATCCAAAACCAAATAAGTTAAGAAAATCTTGTTTGTAACCAGCTAAATCACCAATTTCTGTCAAATTTTCAGATGTTGCTTTTGCCCATAATACTTTTATTTTTTCTTGAATATCTTCTCTCATTTCCCAATCGTCAATTCTTATTCTACCTTTTTCATCAGTAGGAACTTCTTTCCCAGAGTAAAGTCTTTGTTCAAACAATCTTTGTATTTGTTCGATACAACCTTCATGAATACCTTCGGCTTTCATAATTTTATATAAAAGTGAAATATAAAGCGGAATTACAGGTATGGCAGAACTTGCTTGTGTTACTAAAGCTTTATTTACTGATACGTAGGCTTTACCATTTAAAGACTTCAAATCATCAGTAATTTTGAATGCTGTTGCCTCCAAATCATCTTTAGCACGACCAATAGTTCCTTTTCTATAAACTGCTTCAGTAACTTCTGGTCCAATGTAAGAATAAGCTATTGTTGTTGCTCCATTAGCTAAAACACCGGCATTTTTTAAAGCATCAATCCACATCTTCCAGTCTTCACCACCCATTACAACTACAGTATTGTCAATATCTTCCTGATTTGCTGGTTCAATAGTAACTTGAGAAACTAAACCAGTATGAAAATCAACTGTTTTGTTTGAAAATGTTTGACCGATAGGTTTTAATACTGAACGATGCAAAACTCCAGTAACTGGGTGCATACGAACTGGCGAAGCCAAACTGTAAATTACCATATCAATCTGACCTAAATCTGCTTTAATTAAATCAATTGTTTGTTGTTTTACTTCATTTGAAAAAGCATCACCGTTTATGCTTTTAGCATACAAACCAGCTTTGTGAGCTTCTGTTTCAAAAGCAGCAGAATTATACCAACCTGGAGTTGCTGTCTTGCCTTCTGACGGTGGTTTTTCGAAGAAAACTCCAATCGTACCTGCATCTGAACCAAAAGCACTTGTTATTCTTGAGGCCAAACCAAAGCCTGTTGAAGCACCAATAACTAAAACTTTTTTTGCGCCATCAATATGTCCTTTTGATTTCACATATTCAATTTGATTTTTAACATTTTGAGCACAACCTTCAGGATGAGCTGTCAAACAAATAAATCCTCGCATTCTTGGTTCTATAATCATATGATATGTATTTATGTTAGTTTTTTTTGAGATACAAAAGTAATAAATTAGCCTTTCAATTCAACAATGCTTTGGCATGGTTAACGGCTGAATCTGATATATCTTTCCCTGAAAGCATTTCGGCTATTTCAATTATTCTTTCATCGTTGTTTAGCAATTTCAATTCAGAAACAGTATTTTCTCCTAATACAGTTTTGAAAACTTTATAATGATTTGCTCCTTTAGCCGCAATTTGTGGAAGATGTGTTATGGCAAAAACCTGCATTGTTTTACTCATATCTCTCATAATTTCTCCCATCTTATTGGCAATTTCGCCAGAAACACCAGTGTCTATTTCATCAAAAATGATAGTTGGCAATTTTGAATATTGCGATAAAATTGACTTCACTGCCAACATAATTCTGGACATTTCACCACCTGAAGCTACTTTTTTCAGCACACCAAAATCGGTTCCTTTATTAGCAGAAAATAAAAACTGAAGTGTGTCTTTTCCGTTATTGTGATAACTTTCTGAAGGAATAATTTCGATTTTAAATCGAACATTTGGCATACCTAACAGATTCAAAATATCAATAAGCTTTTCAGTTAAATTAGGAATCGCTTCTCTCCTACTTTTCTTTATTTTATTTGCAACTTCATCTAATTGCAATTCAAAATCTTTGATGTTATTTTCAAGTTTTGCAATTTCATCTTCTAAAGTTGCAACCGAAACAACTTTGCTTTCTAAATCCGTTTGAATCTGAAGTAATTCTTCTATAGTTAAGACGTTATGTTTTTTTTGAAGGTTATAAACTAGTTGTAATTTTTGATTTATAGTTTCCAGTTTTTCAGGATCATTAAAAACCAAATCTGATTCCCGATTTAACTCTTTAACTATATCATCAAATTCGATTAAAATACTATTTACACGTTCAAAAAGCGATTGGTAATTAGCAGAAAAATTAGTGTTTTTTGAAGTGCCGTTTTAAACTCTTTTACGTTTTTTATAATCCCAAACTCTTCTTCATTTGCAATAGATAAAAGTTTATCCAGATTTTCTTTAATGAATTCTACATTGCTTAACGCTTGATATTGTTGCTCTAATTCTTCTAATTCACCTTCTTTTAAATTAGCAGATTCCAATTCCTGATATAAAAACGCATTATAATCTTTCTCTTTTAGAATCGTTAAAAACTGATTTTTTTTAGATTCTAAAGTAGATTTTGCAAAACGATATTTTTTTAAATCGGATTGAAATTCTATAAGTAACTCTTGATTATTAGCAATTGCATCAATGATTTTAAATTGATACTCTTCTTCCGATAACTCTAAAGTTTGATGCTGTGAATGCACATCTATTAGGTAAAAACTTAAATCTTGTAGTTGTTGAAGATTAACCGGACTATCATTTACAAATGCCCTTGATTTTCCAGAAGGAAGAATTTCTCTTCGAATAATAGTTTCTTCTTCGTAGTCTAAATCATTGGTTTCGAAAAAAGATTCTAAACTGTATTTTCCAATAGAGAAATGGGCTTCAACGATACATTTTTCATCCTTATTTTTAAGTGACGTTAAATCGGCTCGTTTTCCTAAAACCAAACCCAATGCACCAAGAAGTATTGATTTCCCAGCTCCTGTTTCACCTGTTATAATTGAAAATCCGTTCGAAAAATCGATTTCTAGTTTTTCAATTAAAGCAAAATTTTCAATGGATAATGATGTAATCATGTTCAGATAAAGAAGAAAAGTTTAAGTAGTAAATGTACTAATTATAACTTAATAGCTGACCATTTAGCCGTATTGAGTGGTGACAATTTATTTAAATTATCAATAGTTTCTGATAATGAGACTTTTGGACCACCTGATAAAATAGAAACCAATTCATCTACTTTGGCATCAAAAACACTCGGGTTAAAAAAGCATTCGGGCGAACTGCATACACTTTTGATAAGGTTGCAATTGCATCAATAATTTTATTTTTTGAAGCTTTTACATCAGCAGTCATTGTATCTAAACCTTCTCTGTGATATTGATATAGAGCTTCTCTGTATGCATCATAAGTTCCTCCTAATACGTCTGAAACTAAGAAATATCTATTTTGGTTTCCATCATTTTGACTCCAACCTTTATAACCACTTTGTTGGGCTACATTAAGTATTTGTTGAGCAACTTCATAATTTTTATTTCCTCCCATCAAAGTATAAGTATCGGAATCAAACCCAAGAATCATATAACTGTAATATGCCAAAACGGAAACTAAGTTTGAATCAAAGTTGGATGGGTTAAATTGTAAATTTTCAAATTCAACATAACGGAAACTAAAATCCTTGTCATTAAAGTTGAATACTGGCGATGCGTAAGTTGAATTAAAAACCGGTCTTGTCGATTGTACCTGAATAGATGCAGAAAACTGATTGGATTCATAGCTGTTCACTATGATTACCATAGAACATTCTATTTTCTCATTTTGTTTGTATTCTTCTCCTGTCCAATCAGTTTTGTTTACAAAATCACTTATAGAAGTTTTTAGGTTTTTAAATATCTGATTGTTAGTTGTTGCTACTTTGTCTGAATTGATCTGAACTGAACAGTTTAACTGCTGAGCTTGTGCCAGTCCAACAAAAAATAATAAAAGAAAACTGATTCTATTTTTCATAAAAAGAAATTACTTTATTCATAATATCGATCGCAACCAATTCTTTTAATTTTAAATCCATTGGTTCAACAACAAAATCCTTATCAATGAAGGTAATTTTATTAGTTGTTTTTCCAAAACCAGCACCTTCATCCATTAGCGAGTTTAAAACAATCAAATCTAGGTTTTTTTTCTGAATTTTCAACTTTGCATTTTCAATTTCATTTTCAGTTTCTAATGCAAAGCCAATTAAAAATTGCTGTTGTTTAATTTTACCCAACGATGCCAATATATCCTGCGTTTTTTCAAGTTCGATTGCTAACGAAGCTGCTGCTTTTTTTATCTTTTGTTTTGCAACAAATTTTGGTTTGTAATCGGCAACTGCTGCTGCGCAAATTGCAACATCAACTTTTTCAAAATACTCATGGCATGCGTCATACATTTCCTGAGCAGAAGTCACTCTAATTAAATTAATAACGGCTTTTTTTGTATTTAAGTGTGTCGGTCCGGAAATTAAAATTACAGAAGCTCCCAATTCAGCTGCTCTTTCAGCAATATCAAAGCCCATTTTACCAGATGAATGATTCCCAATAAATCTCACAGGGTCAATTGCTTCATAAGTTGGGCCAGCAGTAATAAGTATTTTTTTACCTATTAAAGGCAATTTGCTTTCCAAATCTTTTTCAAGAAAATCAACAATGTTTTCTGGTTCTGCCATTCTTCCTTCTCCTGATAATCCGCTGGCAAGTTCACCTTTTTCTGCAGGAATAATAATATCTCCAAATTGCTTTAATGTATGAAAACTGGCAACAGTTGAAGGATGTTTGTACATATCTAAATCCATTGCAGGTGCAAAATAGACAGGACATTTAGCAGAAAGATAAGTGGCAATTAAAAGATTGTCGCAATTACCATTAACCATTTTAGATAAAGTATTGGCAGTTGCAGGAGCAATAAGCATTAAATCGGCCCAAAGACCTAATTCGACATGATTATTCCATTGGGCATTCTCGTCTTCTTCATTAAAAAGGTAGAATGAACAGGGTTTTTTGAGAGTGTGGATAATGTTATCGGTGTTACAAAATCCTTAGAAGCAGGTGTCATTATCACTTGGACATGTGCACCTGCTTTTATGAATAGTCTAACTAATGTTGCTGTTTTGTATGCGGCAATTCCTCCGGACACACCAAGTAGTACTTTTTTACCGCTTAAAACAGACATCTTTAATTAGTCTTTTGTTGTATCTCTGTAGTAATTTTGTCATCAAGCCATTCTTGAACAGCTAATGCATGAGGTTTTGGTAATTTTTCGTAGTATTTAGAAACTTCGATTTGTTCTTTGTTTTCAAAGATTTCTTCAAGACTATCGTTGTAAGTGGCAAACTCTTCTAATTTCTCAGTCAATTCCTTTTTGATTTCAGAATTGATTTGGTTTGCTCTTTTAGCCATTATTGTTATTGCTTCATAAACATTGCCAGTACGCTCTTCAATTACAGTTTTGTTGTAAGTAATAGTGTTTACTGGTGCATTCGTCTTTTTTAAATCCATGATTTAATTATTTAGAAAATTGTTGTAAATCTTTTTCAATTCGAGCCAACATTTCGTCAGCTTTTGATTTGTATTGTGAATCTGCTTTATATTTTATCAGACTTGTGTAAGCTGTTTTTGCATTTTCAAGTCTTTCTTTCATTTTAGAAGGAATACTGTTAATTGCTAATGAATAAGCAGAATCCAATTTGTAAAATAGCGCTTTTTCTTTATAAACAGTTCCGGGATAATTAATCATAAAATTGTCAAACGCTACCATTGCTGCTTTATAATCTGAAATAGTATTATAAATTTTAGCATTTTCATATGCTTTCATTTCAAGCTTTTCTCTTAATTTTTTTACCAATGTATTGGCTTCAGCCAAATTTTGACCTTCTGAATAAGTATCAATATAAGTCTGAAGTTTATCGATAGCTTTATTGGTATCCGTTTGATCTAAACTATAAACCGGAGATAAAAAAGTGAATGATTTAGCTCCTAAAAAAGAAGCTTCTTCAATCTTTTCGCTTTTCGGATAACTAGCTGCAAAACTTTCAAATTGATATCCAGCTAAATAATATTGTTCTGTCTTGTATAATGATTGAGAATACATGTAAAACATTTTTTCAGCTGAAGGTTTTCCTTTGTAGGCTGGAGCTATTTGTTCAAAAAGACGTATAGCTTTACCATATTTTTTTGCTTCGTACATTTTTGTTGCAGATGCAAACTTTACAGCGACATCTTCCGATTTTAATGCTTTTTGATAATCGCTACAAGACGATAAAAATAAAATTACTGTGAATAATGCTAAAAATTTCTTCATTTATTTTTTTAATTCAGCTGATTCTAAACACTTATTGTGTTTTAAAAAGCAACTGCAAATTTAGTTATTAATTGTTGATTACAAAATATTTTTTTTGACTTCGAAAAAGTTACATTTTTGAAATTTTATTGGTGAAATTATGCAAACGATTTGCTAAATCTTCATCTGTATTTACTAATGGCAAACGTACCGTATTCTCACACAAACCTAATGATTTAAAGACTTCCTTAATTCCGGCCGGATTTCCTTGCTCAAAAATCATATCAATAGAATCGACTAAGAGATAATGGATTTTATAGGCATCATCTACTCTTTTATTTAAACCAAGATGCACCATTTCAGAAAATTGTTTTGGAAAACCTTCTGCAATTACAGAAATAACGCCAACACCACCAGCCAAAATCATTGGTAACGTAATCATATCATCGCCAGAAATCACTAAAAAATCTTTTGGTTTATTTTGTATCAATTTCATGGCTTGCACAATATCACCAGCAGCTTCTTTTACAGCTACAATATTATTAAAATCAGTTGCTAGTCTAATAATCGTTTCTGGTAACATGTTGATAGCAGTTCTTCCTGGTACGTTGTATAAAATCACTGGAATTGGGGAAGCTTCTGCAATAGCTTTGAAATGTTGATAAATGCCTTCCTGAGTTGGTTTGTTGTAATAAGGACAAACCGACAAAACCGCTACAAAATCTGAAAAATCCCCTGATTTTAATTCCTCAACAACTTCAGCAGTATTGTTACTCCCAACACCAAGAACTAAAGGTAATCTTCCTTTATTGGCATCAACAATAGTTTTTATAACTACTTCTTTTTCAGCTTTAGACAAAGTGGCACTTTCGGCCGTAGTTCCAAGTACAACTAAATAATCGATTCCGTTGTCAATTTGAAAATTTACTATAGTTTTTAAAGCATCAAGATCTACTGAAAAGTCTTTTTTAAATGGTGTAACAAGCGCAACTCCGGTTCCTATTAATGATTGCATGCTATATTTTGTTTAGAATTTTTAAATATTTGAATAGCTCGTCCATAAATACTTTATAGTTTTCAGCATTGGTATTAATCATAAAATGATTTAATCGTTTATCAATAGAAGTAAAACCTACCTTGAAACTAGCTTTAGATAAATGTGAAACCAACAGTAATGCTACTTTTTCGGTATCGTAGTAATTAATTAACAAATCAAAAGTTCTATGATAAAATCTTTTACTTCTTTTTTATCAACTGTTCCTGTCCAGCTTAAATCTTTATGACTAAAAATCGGATAATCAAAACCTCATTCTTTTTTATTTTGTCTTTGTAAACCAAAACTTTAATATCGCTTTCATTAATTCCGTTTTGGATTAATTCTTTTACCAAAGCTTCTCTTTCATAAAAATAGCTTTCGTCAAAAATAATCCCAACAGTTTTGATTACTTTATCTGAAGCTAAATGTTTAACATTTGATAAACTATTTTTAACTATTTTTTTTGTTGAAAAATCCTTTAAGTAATTTAAAAACATACTACTTTTACTTGAATTACAAATTTACTAAAATTAGTGGCAAAAACGATGGTAAAACTAAAAAACTATAACGGTGTAGTAAAGCATTTTGTTTTATTATTAACATTTGCAGCTATTATTTCCTGTGCCGAAAAGAAATACGCAGTAACCAAAATTGAAGGCAAAGAAATAGGAATTACAGACAAAAATTCCGAAGTTGCTGACATTGAAAACTTTATCAAACCGTATCGCGATAAAATTGACGCTGATTTGAATACTGTTTTGGCAAGTGCTCCTGAAAATATTGATAAATCTGGTGAGTGGCAAACACCAATGGGAAACTTTTTGGCTGATATCACTTATGAAAAATCAAATAAAGTATTTCAAATACGTGAAAAGAAATCAATTGATATTTGTTTACTAAATCACGGTGGAATTAGAAGTGTCATTTCAAAAGGAAATATTACCGCAAGAACTGCTTATGAAATTATGCCCTTTGAAAATAGTGCAATTATTATCGGATTAAAAGGAGCTCAAATTTTGGAAATCGTTAATTATATTATTTCCGAAAAAAAACCACATCCATTAAAAGGATTAACTTTTACAATTGACAAAGACACTCAACCAAAAAACATTTTAGTTAATGGAATTCCGTTAGACAATAATAAAATCTATTATGTAGTTACTTCAGATTATTTATCAAGTGGTGGTGATAATATGCTTTTCTTCAAAAAAGGAGTTGAAAAATATGATTTAGATTATAAGCTTCGAAATATCATCATTGATTATTTTAAGGAAAACAAAACGATTACGTCAAGCAAAGACATTAGAATTACCAAAGAATAACATCATGAAAAGAAGAGATTTTATACAAAATACCGCTTTGAGTTCTGCATTTTTAGGGCTTGGAGGTTTATCATTGAGTAGCTTTAAAAAGTTTGACACAAACATTTGACGATACTTCACACAAACGATGTACACAGTTATATTGATCCTTTTCCGCCAACGCATTCAAAGAATCCTAATATGGGAGGTGTTGCCCGAAGAGCTGCATTAATTGAAACTATCCGAAAGGAAAATCCAAATGTTTTATTACTTGATGCCGGAGATATTTTTCAGGGAACACCCTATTTTAATTATTATGGAGGCGAATTAGAATTCAAACTAATGAGCATGATGAAATATGATTTAGCAACTATTGGAAATCATGATTTTGACAACAGTATTGATGGCTTGTACAATCAATTGCCGATGCTAGTTTTGACTTTGTTAATGCTAATTATGATTTCAAAAATACAATTATGAATGGTCATGTAAAGCCTTATAAAATTGTTGACAAGACGGAATTAAAGTTGGTATTTTTGGATTGGAATTGAGCTTGAAGGTTTAGTTGACAAAAAAAACTATAAAGAAACAATTTATCATGATCCGGTTAATATTTCTCAAGACATTTCACGGATTTTAAAACAAGAACATAAGTGCGATTTGGTAATTTGTCTTTCCCATATTGGTTATCAATACAAAATGAACCAGATAAAATTAGTGATGTTAAGTTAGCTTCATTGACTAAAGATATTGATTTGATTATTGGAGGTCATACCATACTTTTCTTGACAAACCGACCGTTTTAAAAAATGCTGATGGAAAAGATGTATTAGTAAATCAAGTTGGCTGTTATGGAATAAACCTTGGCAGAATTGATTTTTATTTCGATAACGATATTTCAAAAATGGCGTCAGGAAAGTCCATTATTGTTTGATTTTTCGGAAATAAGAACATATTTATAAAAAGAGTAAAAGGCTAAAGCATTGAATGTCATTGCTAATGGTCTGAATAATTCTTCGTATTCGTCTACCAAAAATACTTTTCAATAAATACTACAAACTGTAACATTACAAACAATAATGCGCTAATTAAGAGCACTGAATTTTGTTTATTATCATTCATGAAATAACTCGAAAGTGCTATTCCGGCAAATAACGATATTAATAAGTTTTGAAATATTATTATGTAAATACTGTTCTGTGGAATTTCGGCAGTTTCCATAAACAAATAAAAAAATATCAGCAAGAAAGGTGTTGTTGCTATTATTAAAGGAATAAAATCTCCCACTTTTTTGAAACGGAATATTAGATATAAAACAATTACACGATGTATTGTAAAAACTAACACGCCATAAAACAAACAGCTTGATGTGTTTGGAATAAAAAGAATATTTGTGACTAAGGATAAGAGCAAAGCTGCAATAAAAAGCATATTCTTTTTATCTGATTCAATGTAGTAAATAACGATTAAAACTAAAGGAATTATTGGTTTCAATACGCAGATTAGAGTTCTGTTTACAAAATACTCAGCAACAACCTCAAATAAAGCTATTGCAAAATAGGTAACTGTTAACAATTTTATTATCGTGTATTTTTTTTGCATTTATTCTAATAAAAGACATTCTTTATTATTATTTATAACTGCTTCAACATCTTTAATATTAATTAAAATTAAGTTAAAAAAATTAATTGTCATAATTAATCACTGTTTTTTTATTTAATCCATAATCATAGTCAAAAAATCAGTTTCTGAAATAATTGGAATTTTTAATTGATTTGCTTTTTCTAATTTAGCTGGTCCCATGTTATCTCCTGCAACAACAAAATCTGTTTTAGCTGAAATAGAACTCCCCACTTTTCCACCATTATCTTCTATTGCTTTTTTTAAGTCATCGCGCGAGAATTTTTCGAAAACGCCGGAAACTACAAAGGTTCTTCCTGATAATTTATCGGTTGCATTTGGATTAAATTTTTCTACTAATTCTAATTGAACTCCAATTGTTTTAAACGTTCGATTATTTTTACGTTTTCTTTATTTTCAAAAAACTCAATTACGCTTTGGGCAATCTTCTCTCCTATTTCGTCCACTAAAATTAAATCCAGTAAAGAAGCGTTCTGTAGTGCGTCAATATTCTTATAATGTTTAGCTAATTTTTTAGCTACAGTTTCACCAACATAGCGAATTCCGATAGCATACAAAACTCTTTCAAACGGAATATCTTTAGATTTTTGTACGCCATTAACCAGGTTTTCAAAATTCACGGATACCATTCCTTTAGTTGGATTTGGATAAACACTTGCTTTTAGTAGTTTAATTCATTAGTTGATAAAGGAGTTATTGGGCACGCTACAGCTTGAAGTGTATTGAAAGCCGTGTTACTTCCAATTCCTAATTCACCTTCCATCCTCTTCTGTTGACCAAACATCTGTATTAAATCTACCGCATGTGAATGGGTATGACCTGCAGAAATTGCAGACCAAGTGTTTGCGGTACCAACTTGAGTTAAAACATTTGTATTACCAAATTTCCTAATCCTAATTGTCCTTGATTATTGAATCCACATGACCACAATGTATTATCGTTTTTTATCGCTATGAATGTGTTTGTCCTAGAAAGCTTCATATATAATGTTACTGCACCAGAATTGGCAAAACTTATAGCAATAGGAACATTAGATGCTGTGTTTGTGCCATCACCTAATTGTCCATTGGTATTGTTTCCCCAAGTATATAAAATATTGTTGCTATTAATCGCCATACTATGATCAGTGCCTGCAGAAATGACAGCCCAATTTGTGGCAGTTCCAATTTGAATAGGAACCAAACTTGTGGTATTTGTACCGTCACCTAATTGTCCGAAAGTATTATTTCCCCATGCCCAAGTGCTCCTGATGCGTCTATGGCTAATGAATGTTGGTCGCCAGCATCAATTTTTCGCCAGTTGTTGGAAGTTCCTACTTGTGCAGGAAGATTTAATCGGAGTTGTGAGACCGTTACCTAATTGACCAGTAAAATCCCAGCCCCAAGACCATAGTGTTCCTGTGTTTTTGATAGCTAACTAAACGATTTCCTGCCGAAACTTTTAGCCAATCGGTTGCTGTTCCCACTTGAGTAACATTTGGTGTAGCTGAATTAAACACCCCATTTCCCAATTGACCAAATTGACCATTTCCCCATGCCCATAAAGTTCCAGTAGTTTTTACTGCCAAAGAATGTACAGTACCCGCAGACACTGTCAGCCAGTTTGTGTCAGTACAATTGAACAGGAAGATTTTGATTGGCTAAATTTCCTAATCCTAAACCTAATAAATTTGAGTTTTGACCCCAACCCAAAGCGTACCATCGGCTTTGATGCCAAGTGTAAAATTTTGACCAGCAGAATTTCACGCCAACAAGCTGAGCCTACTTGTGAATAAATCAACGATGAAGATGAAAAGATAAACTTAGAATAAGTAGTAATTTTTTCATAGTAGTTTTGTTTAAGGGTGAATAAATACATTAAAATTTCTTTATTATTGATAATCAGAGAATAAGATGATTGTAAGTTACTGTTTTTTTGAATATAAATTAGTTTTGTAAACAAAAAAATCCAGTCGAAAGACCGGATTTTTTATTGTAAGTAAGTTAAATAAGATTGTACAAACGTTTATTTTACTTTTTTAAGTACTGCTTTGAATGCTTCTGGGTGATTCATTGCTAAATCGGCAAGAACTTTACGGTTCAATTCGATTCCGTTAGCTTTTACTTTCCCCATAAACTGTGAATAAGACATTCCTTCTAAACGAGCTCCAGCGTTAATACGTTGAATCCATAAAGCACGAAAATTTCTTTTGTTCACTTTTCTGTCACGGTAAGCGTAGCACATTGCTTTCTCAACCGCATTTTTAGCAACCGTCCAAACGTTTTTACGACGACCAAAGAAACCTTGGCTTGCTTCATTATCTTTTTCTTCTTGCTCTTTTAGCAACTGAATTTACTGATCTTGGCATAATTTTTCTGTTTTTTTGTAGCAGGCGTACCGAATTTAATCAAGGTAACTTTGTGGCCATACTCCAAGGTTATTTAAATAATTTGTAACCTAAAGAATTTTGTAATTGATAATTGATAGTTGACAATTAATAATTAATTATCCATTGTCAATTGTACATTGTCAATTATTAGATAATTCTTAATTGTTGTTTGATGCTTTTCTCATCTGTTTTGTGAACCAAAGCAGAGTGCGTTAAAGCTAATTTACGCTTTTTAGATTTTTAGTCAGGATGTGACTTTTAAAAGCGTGTTTTCTCTTGATTTTTCCAGAGCCAGTTACTTTGAATCGCTTCTTAGCACTGGATTTTGTTTTCATTTTAGGCATTTTTTCCTAGTTTATTTAATTTAACTTACTTACTTTTCTTTTTTGGAGCAATGAACATAATCATTCTCTTTCCTTCCAGAACCGGCATTGCTTCTACTTTTCCATATTCTTCTAAATCTTGTGCCAATCGTAGCAATAAGATTTGACCTTGCTCTTTATATATAATCGAACGTCCTTTGAAGAAAACGAATGCTTTCAATTTGGAACCTTCTTTTAAAAACTTCTCAGCATTTTTTCTCTTAAATTCGTAATCGTGCTCATCAGTTTGTGGACCAAAACGAATTTCTTTTACAACAATTTGCGTAGATTTAGCTTTGAGCTGCTTATCTCTTTTCTTTTGTTCGTATATGAATTTTCCATAATCCATTAATTTACAAACAGGAGGAACTGCATTCGGAGAAATTTCTACCAAATCTACTTCTTGCTCTTCAGCTAAACGTAAAGCTTCAGTGAATTTAAATACACCTGGCTCAATGTTTTCTCCTACTAGACGAACTTCTGAAACGCCGCGAATTAATTCATTAATTCGGTGGGCTGCTGTTTTTTCTACTCGAGGACTATATCCTCTGTTGTTTCTAATTGCTATGGCTTTATTTTTTTAATTAAACTTCAAATGTTTTTAGTGTTTTTCCTATTTCTTCATTCACAATTGTTGCAAATTCTTCAATAGTAACCGAAATATTTCCTTTTCCTTCTTGTCCATGACGGCGAACAGAGATTGTTCCGTTTTTCTCTTCTTCCTCACCAACTATCAGCATAAACGGCATTTTCTGCACTTCGGCCTCTCTAATTTTCTTCCCAATCGTCTCGTTGCGGTTGTCAATTAGGGCGCGAATTTCGTGATTTTCTAGCAATTCTAAAACTTTTTTCGCATAATTTTCATATTTCTCACTTAAAGACAATATAATAGCCTGTTCCGGCATCAGCCAAAGCGGGAAATTTCCTGCCGTATGTTCGAGTAAAATTGCAATAAATCGTTCCATAGAACCAAAAGGTGCTCTGTGAATCATTACAGGTCTATGTAATTCATTGTCAGAACCTTTGTAAGTCAATTCAAAACGTTCAGGCAAGTTGTAATCAACCTGAATTGTGCCCAATTGCCATTGTCTTCCTAAAGCATCTTTTACCATGAAATCCAGTTTCGGACCATAGAATGCTGCTTCGCCATATTCAATAACATAATTCAAACCTTTGTCGCTTGCTGCACTAATGATAGCACTTTCGGCTTTTTCCCAGTTTTCATCACTTCCAATATATTTATCTCTATTTTCCTGATCTCTTAAAGAAACCTGAGCGGTAAAGTTTTCAAATCCTAATGAACCGAATACATATAGCACTAAATCGATAACTTTTTGAACTCAGAATCCAATTGGTCTGGCGTACAGAAATATGCGCATCATCCTGTGTAAAGCCACGAACACGAGTTAAACCATGAAGTTCTCCTGATTGTTCGTAACGGTAAACGGTTCCGAATTCAGCATAACGTTTTGGCAAATCCTTATAGGACCAAGGTTTATTGTTGTAAATCTCGCAGTGATGCGGACAGTTCATAGGTTTTAATAAAAACTCTTCGCCTTCAGCGGGAGTATGAATAGGCTGAAAACTATCAGCACCATATTTCGCATAGTGTCCAGAAGTTACATATAATTCTTTTTGCCCAATATGTGGCGTAACTACTTGCTCGTAACCCGCTTTTTTCTGCGCTTTTTTCAAAAACTGCTCTAATCTGTCTCTCAAAGCTGCTCCTCTTGGTAACCATAATGGCAAACCTTGACCAACTTTTTGTGAAAAGGCAAACAATTCTAATTCTTTTCCTAATTTTCTATGATCACGACGTTTCGCTTCTTCAAGTAATTCTAAGTATTCAGTCAAGTCTTTCTGCTTCGGAAAAGAAACTCCATAAACTCTTGTCAACTGCTTGTTCTTTTCATCACCACGCCAATAAGCACCGGCAACGCTCATGATTTTCATAGCCTTGATGATTCCAGTATTCGGAATATGACCACCACGACACAAATCGAAGAAGTTAGCATGGTCACAAAACGTAATGGTTCCGTCTTCTAAATTCGAAATCAGTTCGGTTTTGTACTCATTATTTTTATAAACTTCCAAAGCTTCTGCTTTAGAAACCGGACGCATTTTAAATTCATGCTTCTCTCTCGAAACTTCTAAAACGCGGTCCTCTATTTTTTTAAAATCGGCATCCGTAATTTTTTGGTCACCAAAATCCACATCATAATAAAAGCCATTGTCAATAGCCGGTCCAAGCGTTAATTTAATTCCTGGAAATTGCTCTTCCAAAACCTGCGCCATTACATGCGAAGTCGAATGCCAAAAAGCTTTTTTGCCTTCCTTGTCATTCCACGTATATAATATAAGAGAACCGTCGGTGGTTAATTCCGTTTCCGTTTCAACTGTTGTACCATTAAAAGCAGCCGAAATCACATTTCGAGCTAATCCTTCACTGATGCTTTTTGCAACATCCATCGGAGTTGTGCCTTTCGCAAACTCCTTAACCGAACCGTCAGGTAGCGTAATCTTTATCATTCCTAAAATTTTATGGACTGCAAATATATAAGATTAACAAAACACATACAATATATAGAGCGTAATATATTAAAGTATTTTAGGAGCACACCTATTCCTGTTCTCAGGAAGTTCAGTCCCGCTATCCGCGCTACGAGGTAGCTGCTGCTATCGGGGCTAAAGACACGTTAAGCTATATCCATGACATAAGCATTCCCCTCTTGAGGGGTGGCCGCAGGCCGGGGTGGTAAAATATCATACGCTTAAAGTATGGCCAAGCATAGATACTCCATAGATAAAGCGTACATAGAGCGTATTTAAGCGTTGTGGATTATGTAAAACAGGTTTTTCAATGTAGCTTTTTATAAATCCACGATGTAAAGCTATTGTAAACTACAAGTTATCAACATCTTAAAAAAAGGCAAAAAAACCTCAAAAAACATTTGGATTGAGGTTGAATTAGTTTTTATATTTGCACCCCGCAAGAGATTAAAAGTTCATAATAATACTGAAAAAACGAGGAATTAAAATAATTCAAAAATAATTTTAAAAAGCCTTGTTAGTTAGAAAAGAATAGTTACTTTTGCACCCGCTTTGAGAATGAAGGCGGATTAAAATTAGAATAAACGTTCATAGACATATTGAATTGACAGCCGTTTTAACAGAGATGTTAAAACAACAAAAGAGAGTAAGAGAATCGAAAAGATTTGAATAAAAGACTAGCCTTTGTCTAAATTACGATGCAGATAGCGATATCAGCATAACAATATACGATGAAGAGTTTGATCCTGGCTCAGGATGAACGCTAGCGGCAGGCTTAACACATGCAAGTCGAGGGGTAAGGTAGCAATATCTGAGACCGGCGCACGGGTGCGTAACGCGTATGCAATCTACCTTTTACAGAGGGATAGCCCAGAGAAATTTGGATTAATACCTCATAGCATAGCAACTTCGCATGAAGTCACTATTAAAGTTCCAACGGTAAAAGATGAGCATGCGTCCTATTAGCTAGATGGTAAGGTAACGGCTTACCATGGCTACGATAGGTAGGGGTCCTGAGAGGGAGATCCCCCACACTGGTACTGAGACACGGACCAGACTCCTACGGGAGGCAGCAGTGAGGAATATTGGACAATGGGCGCAAGCCTGATCCAGCCATGCCGCGTGCAGGAAGACGCATCTATGGTGTGTAAACTGCTTTTGTACGGGAAGAAACACTCCTACGTGTAGGAGCTTGACGGTACCGTAAGAATAAGGATCGGCTAACTCCGTGCCAGCAGCCGCGGTAATACGGAGGATCCAAGCGTTATCCGGAATCATTGGGTTTAAAGGGTCCGTAGGCGGTTTGGTAAGTCAGTGGTGAAAGCCCATCGCTTAACGATGGAACGGCCATTGATACTGCCAGACTTGAATTACTAGGAAGTAACTAGAATATGTAGTGTAGCGGTGAAATGCTTAGATATTACATGGAATACCAATTGCGAAGGCAGGTTACTACTAGTGGATTGACGCTGATGGACGAAAGCGTGGGGAGCGAACAGGATTAGATACCCTGGTAGTCCACGCCGTAAACGATGGATACTAGCTGTTGGGCGCAAGCTCAGTGGCTAAGCGAAAGTGATAAGTATCCCACCTGGGGAGTACGTTCGCAAGAATGAAACTCAAAGGAATTGACGGGGGCCCGCACAAGCGGTGGAGCATGTGGTTTAATTCGATGATACGCGAGGAACCTTACCAAGGCTTAAATGTAGATTGACCGGTTTGGAAACAGACTTTTCGCAAGACAATTTACAAGGTGCTGCATGGTTGTCGTCAGCTCGTGCCGTGAGGTGTCAGGTTAAGTCCTATAACGAGCGCAACCCCTGTTGTTAGTTGCCAGCGAGTCAAGTCGGGAACTCTAACAAGACTGCCAGTGTAAACTGTGAGGAAGGTGGGGATGACGTCAAATCATCACGGCCCTTACGCCTTGGGCTACACACGTGCTACAATGGACGGTACAGAGAGCAGCCACTACGTGAGTAGGAGCGAATCTATAAAACCGTTCTCAGTTCGGATCGGAGTCTGCAACTCGACTCCGTGAAGCTGGAATCGCTAGTAATCGGATATCAGCCATGATCCGGTGAATACGTTCCCGGCCTTGTACACACCGCCCGTCAAGCCATGGAAGCTGGGGGTACCTGAAGTCGGTGACCGTAAGGAGCTGCCTAGGGTAAAACTGGTAACTAGGGCTAAGTCGTAACAAGGTAGCCGTACCGGAAGGTGCGGCTGGAACACCTCCTTTCTAGAGACGATAAGAAGGACTAGGCCTTCAAAGATTACAATTCCATTACTCTCGCTGTTAGTTCAAATATTATAATAAGCAAAAAAACAGAGTCTCGTAGCTCAGCTGGTTAGAGTACTACACTGATAATGTAGGGGTCCCCAGTTCGAGTCTGGGCGGGACTACTTTTTAATTAACAATTGCTTCGCCAGTTCGCTTACGCTCGGGTGATAATTAACAATTGATAATTAAAGTAAACTGTAAAAGCTTAAAAAGGAAATTCTAGAATTGGTTAAAAACTCAATTGAAAAAATAATTATCAATTATCAATTGACAATTATCCATTAGATTGGGGGATTAGCTCAGCTGGCTAGAGCGCCTGCCTTGCACGCAGGAGGTCATCGGTCGACTCCGATATTCTCCACAAATTGATTTGAAGATTAATCAATTTGAAGATTTGAAGATTCATTTTCAAATTCTCAAATCATCAAATTTTCAATTAATAAAGTTCATTGACATATTGAGATAAGAAAATATTTAAAAAGTAGAAAGCGTTTGCTACTAGTAATAGTGGTAAACAAAAAACAACGGCACATTTAATTATGTGTTGGGTACAATAAGCAAAATAAGGGCGTATGGGGGATGCCTAGGCTCTCAGAGGCGATGAAAGGCGTGATAAGCTGCGAAAAGCTACGGGGATTGGCACACACGAATTGATCCGTAGATACCTGAATGGGGCAACCCGGCATGTTGAAGACATGTCACTCCGATAGGAGAGCAAACCCGCTGAACTGAAACATCTAAGTAGGCGGAGGAGAAGAAAACAAAGTGATTCCGTAAGTAGTGGCGAGCGAACGCGGATTAGCCCAAACCAGTGTTGTTACGGCAATTCTGGGGTTGTAGGACCACGACATTTCTTGCGGATTGAATTAGAATAACCTGGAAAGGTTAACCACAGAGGGTGATAGTCCCGTATAAGTAAGAGAAGATAAGGATAGTGGTATCCTGAGTAGGGCGGGGCACGTGAAACCCTGTCTGAATTTGGCGGGACCATCCGCTAAGGCTAAATACTCCTGAGAGACCGATAGTGAACCAGTACCGTGAGGGAAAGGTGAAAGAACCGTGAATAACGGAGTGAAATAGATCCTGAAACCATACGCTTACAAGCGGTCGGAGCCCTTTCGTGGGGTGACGGCGTGCCTTTTGCATAATGAGCCTACGAGTTAACGTTGCTGGCAAGGTTAAGTGATTAAGTCACGGATCCGTAGCGAAAGCGAGTCTGAATAGGGCGCTTTAGTCAGTAGTGTTAGACGCGAAACCGTGTGATCTACCCATGGGCAGGATGAAGCTGTGGTAACACATAGTGGAGGTCCGAACCGGTTGACGTTGAAAGTCTTCGGATGACCTGTGGGTAGGGGTGAAAGGCCAATCAAACTCGGAAATAGCTCGTACTCCCCGAAATGCATTTAGGTGCAGCGTTGGTTATAAAGTTATATAGAGGTAGAGCTACTGATTGGATGCGGGGGCTTCACCGCCTACCAATTCCTGACAAACTCCGAATGCTATATAATGTTCACCAACAGTGAGGGCTTGGGTGCTAAGGTCCAAGTCCGAGAGGGAAAGAACCCAGACATCAGCTAAGGTCCCAAAATCTATACTAAGTTGAAATAACGAGGTTTGTCTGCCCAGACAGCTAGGATGTTGGCTTGGAAGCAGCCATTCATTTAAAGAGTGCGTAACAGCTCACTAGTCGAGCGGACGAGCATGGATATAATCGGGCATAAGTATAGTACCGAAGCTATGGATTTGTATGTAAATACAAGTGGTAGGGGAGCATTCTAACAGGGTTGAAGGTGTTCGTAAGGCATGCTGGACTGGTTAGAAAAGAAAATGTAGGCATAAGTAACGATAATGCGGGCGAGAACCCGCACACCGAAAGACTAAGGTTTCCTCAGCTATGCTAATCAGCTGAGGGTTAGTCGGGTCCTAAGGCGAACCCGAAAGGGACAGTCGATGGCTAACGGGTAATATTCCCGTACTACTGTTTAATTGTGATGGAGTGACGGAGTGATGAAAGCGCCGCGAACTGACGGAATAGTTCGTTAAAGCACCTACCTATAAGTCTTGGTAGTTAAATGCGCAGGATTTGGGGAATGCGATAGTACACGGAGTCTTCGGACAAAGTGATAGTGCGCCTAAGGGCTTCCAAGAAACCTTCTAAACTTAGATTAACAGTACCCGTACCGTAAACCGACACAGGTAGTCGAGGAGAGAATCCTAAGGTGCTCGAGAGATTCATGGCTAAGGAATTAGGCAAATAGACCTGTACTTCGGGAGAAAGGTCGCCCTCAGTAATGAGGGCCGCAGTGAAGAGGTCCAGGCGACTGTTTATCAAAAACACCAGGGCTCTGCAAAATCGTAAGATGAAGTATAGGGCCTGACACCTGCCCGGTGCTGAAGGTTAAGAGGAGATGTTATTCGCAAGAAGAAGCATTGAATTGAAGCCCCAGTAAACGGCGGCCGTAACTATAACGGTCCTAAGGTAGCGAAATTCCTTGTCGGGTAGTTTCCGACCTGCACGAATGTGTGGTAACGATCTGGACACTGTCTCAGCCATGAGCTCGGTGAAATTGTAGTA
>NZ_JAUFQN010000009.1 GCF_030409795.1 Flavobacterium paronense
TGTGAGCTCTATTGTTGCTAAAATTATACGTTAAAACGGAAGTGCATTACATCACCATCTTTCACAATATATTCTTTACCTTCCACTCTTAGCTTTCCTGCTTCTTTTACTTTGGCTTCTGAACCAAAATTAGAGAAATCTTCATAAGCAATAACTTCAGCGCGGATAAATCCTTTTTCAAAAATCGGTATGAATAACTCCAGCTGCTTTTGGGGCAGTATCGCCAATGTTGATAGTCCAAGCTCTGACTTCTTTAACACCGGCAGTGAAGTAGGTTTGCTGTTTCAATAATTTATAAGCCGCACGAATTAAAACTGCCGAACCTGGTTCTTTTAAACCTAAATCTTCCAAAAACATTTGACGTTCTTCGTAGGTTTCTAATTCGGTGATATCCGCTTCTGTACCAACAGCCAAAACAATAACTTCGGCATTTTCATCTTTAACCAATTCGCGTACTTGGTCAACATATTTGTTTCCGGTAGCCGCCGAATCTTCATCAACATTACAAACGTATAAAACGGGTTTGTTTGTTATTAATTGGAAATCTTCAAGCAAGGCTTCTTCATCTGCATTTTGAGGCTCAACTGTTCTGGCTGACTTTGCTTGTAAAAGATTTTCACGTATTCTGTCTAATAATGTTTTCTCTGTTTGTGCTTCTTTGTTTCCTGTTTTAGCAGCACGATTTACTTTTTCTAATCGTTTTTCGACGGTTTCTAAGTCTTTTAATTGTAATTCGATGTCGATAGTTTCTTTATCACGAATCGGATTTACATTACCATCAACGTGGATGATATTATCATTATCAAAACAACGCAACACATGAATAATTGCATTACATTCTCTGATGTTTGCTAAGAATTGATTTCCTAAACCTTCACCTTTACTTGCTCCTTTTACCAAACCTGCAATATCAACAATATCAACAGTTGCCATCTGAACGCGTTCGGGTTTTACCAATTCTTCTAAACGGTTTATTCTGGGATCAGGAACGTTTACTACACCAATATTGGGCTCGATAGTACAAAATGGAAAATTGGCACTTTGAGCTTTAGCGTTTGACAAACAATTAAATAAAGTTGATTTTCCAACATTTGGCAATCCTACAATTCCTGCTTTCATTATGAATTTTGTTTTAAAAGTCTGCAAATATAGTTTATTATTTGCTTTTTAAAACCCTTATTCTCTAGTTTCCATTATAGAAATTATTGCTTGCTCATCAGCCGTTGCCGCTAAACCAGAAATATCCCAATAGTTAGTCAATATTGAGTTTTTTTTGTTGTAGAGTGTTTTCTCTTTAAAAACTTCACTGTCTTTGTAAGTAAAACTGTGGTTGCTAAAATTGGTAGTTACAAAATAATTTTTAACTTCAATATTTGTTTTTGTGTTTTTGTCAATTCTCTGAAAACCAATTTCTTCCTTAGAGCTTACTAAATAATAATTTGAGTTTTCTACTCTGTAAATAGTTTTGAATAACGACTTATAAATATTTTTAGAACCAACGGAAGTTCTATCCTTAGTATTAGCAATAGTTTTTGGTGAAATAAAAGAACTAACTTCAATAATCATTTTCTTTTTTCTGTCATAAAGTATCGAAAAATCGTCACGCAATTCTTTTGTATTATCAACCGGAGTTACTAACATTAGATTATAGTCTTCATTTTTAGAATAGGCCTTTACCAAAAAATCATATTCTTTTTTAGCACTTAATTCCAAAATAGGATTTAGGTATTTGAAATTATAATAGTTCTGCATTATATCATTTAAATTGTAACCTAAAACATCTGAACTAATTTCTTCATTTACTATTCCGTATGATCGGTTTTGCTCAACCAGAATATCGGTTTTAAAATTTTTGGAATTCCCAAACATTTGAAAGTTCATAAGCCCATCATTGAAATGCGAATTCACTCCGTTGAGTTTAAAGAATTCTCTTGAATAAACTTTTAATCGAGCTGGAATAGTTAATTTATTTATCGAATTTTCAACCAATGATTTTAGAATTTTTTGAGGATGTTCTTTTGTTATGATAATTTCTTCAAGACCCGTAATACTGTTTTTTAAGTAAAATGTATTTACTTTCTCTTTCAAAATAGTTGATCTCAATTTAATGGCATCATAAGAAGAATGGGTTATTTGTATATTGGAAACACCATTTAAAATAAAACTCACGGCTCCGTCAGCATTACTCAATAAAGTTTGTTTGGTTTTTGAAATATAAACAGTTGCATCTTCAATGGGTAGATTAGTATCGACATCCAATAACACAATCGATTTTTCGACGTTTTGAGACAAAACACCGACGCTTGAAACCAAGAATAAAAATGCAACTATCTTTTTCATATAACAATCTGGGCTAAAACAAATTTAACAAAAAAGTTTATATAGAGATGGAATTCTAAAATAGTTCCTTAAATTATTAAAAGCAATTATTACTTTTTGTTAAAATACTATATAAAAAATAGTAAATTGCAGCACTAATTTTAACCAAA
Organism: Flavobacterium paronense; assembly: GCF_030409795.1. Lineage (GTDB taxonomy): Bacteria > Bacteroidota > Bacteroidia > Flavobacteriales > Flavobacteriaceae > Flavobacterium > Flavobacterium paronense. The sequence goes on from NZ_JAUFQN010000009.1 coordinate 2,490, forward strand.
ATATTTATGAAAAAAATTACACTACTATTGTTAGTTGTGCCGTTTTCGACTGTTTTTGCTCAAAAAAGCACTAACGATACGAAATCAGACTCAACAAAAGTTCAAGAACTACAGGAAGTACAAATTGTAGGTTCAAGGAATGCGAAACGAACGGTGCTCAATTCTGCCGTGCCAATTGACATTATTAATATTAAAGAGGTGACTACCCAAAGTGGTAAAATCGAAATTAATGAATTGCTTCAGTATTTAGCACCATCGTTTAATGCCAACAAACAATCAGGTTCTGATGGAGCTGACCACGTTGATCCTGCTTCACTAAGAGGAATGGGACCTGATCAGACTTTAGTTTTGATTAATGGAAAAAGAAGACACCAATCTTCGTTGGTTAATTTATTTGGAACGCGTGGTCGCGGAAACACAGGGACCGATTTGAATTCTATTCCGGCCAGTGCTATCAAAAGAATTGAAATTCTTCGTGATGGTGCAGCGGCTCAATATGGTTCAGATGCTATTGCGGGTGTTATCAATATTGTATTAAATGACAATGTTGGCGAATTAAACGGTACTGTAACTACAGGAGTTTATAGAAATGATGCTCAAGGCGATTTTCTTCCTGGAACACCAAATACGCCAGGCTTTCAATTAGACCAAAATGGAAATGGTAATTCGTATGGAAAAGATAAAAATTATGACGGATTTTCATTAAAAGCCGGAGCAAACTACGGTATCAAAATCGGTAAAAACGGTGGATTTGCTAATTTTACGGGTGAATACCTTTCAAAAGACAAAACATTACGTCCGGGTTTTGATTTCAGAAAAGGTTTTGGAGAAGCGGAAATCAAGAGTTACAATTTAATGGCTAACATTCAAATTCCACTTTCCAAAGCAATTGACTTTTATGCTTTTGGTGGAAGAAATGACAGAAACACTGATGCTTATGCTTTTACCAGAAATGGTGGTGAAAGAGTTGTGGAATCAATTTATCCTGGTGGTTACACACCAAGAATTACTTCAAAAATAATTGATAATTCGGCTGCTTTTGGTTTCAAAGCCAAAGCCGGTGACTGGAAAATTGATTTAAGTAATGCTTATGGTAAAAATTCTTTTGATTACACAATTAAGGGAACTATAAATGCCAGTTTAGAAGCAGCTTCTCCAACACAGTTTGATGCTGGTGGGTTTAGCTTGAGCCAAAATACAACCAACTTAGACTTTTCCAGAAACTTTAAATCTGTATTAAATGGACTTAACTTTGCTTTTGGTGGTGAATATAGAATAGAACAATATGAAATTACTGCGGGTGAAGAAGGTTCGTACGCAACTTATGATACCAATGGAAATCCAATAACTAATCCATTAACACAATTTGCGCCTATTGATCCTATTTCAGGTAATCCAAGACCTGGAGGTTCTCAAGGTTTTCCTGGGTTTAGCCCACAAAATGAGGTGAATGAACAAAGAACAAGTACAGCAGCTTATGTTGACACGGAATTGGATGTTTCTGATGATTTTTTATTAGGAACAGCATTACGTTATGAAAACTATAGTGACTTCGGAAATACATTAAATCTTAAATTAGCTTACAAGCTTAAACTTAGTGAAAGTGTGAGTTTAAGAGGTTCATTCAGCACAGGGTTTAGAGCACCATCGTTGGCACAAATTTATTTCAACACCAGTTTTACAAACTTTAATGCTGGTGGCGCTACCGAAGTTTTATTAGCTGCCAATGGAAGTGCGGTAACGGAAGGTTTTGGAATTGACAAATTAAAAGAAGAAAAATCAAGAAATGGTTCTGTTGGTTTAACTGGTAAATTTGGTAAATTCTCTGCAACCGTTGATGGCTACTTAATTAATGTAAGCGACAGAATTGTACTTACAGGCTATTTTGACGCTACAGCTTTAAACTTAAATGTTGATTCCGCTCAATTCTTCGTAAATGGTGTTAGCACTGTAACTAAAGGTATTGATGTTGTTATGTCTTGGAAAAACACTTTTGGTAGTTCTAAAATTGGTGCTACTTTGATTGGAAACATTAATGATATGCAAGTTACTCACGTTAATAACGGAGCTTTAGATCAGGAAACCTTCTTTGGAGCACGTGAAATTGCTTTCTTAAAAGCATCAGCGCCAAACAGCAAGTTTGGTTTAAACTTAAATTATGAAAGAAAATGGTTTGATATCGGAGCTGCATTCACTCGTTTCAGTAAAGTAGTTTTGGTAGATTATGCAGGCTTAGATAATGTATATGATCCAAAAATCGTAACTGATTTAACAGTTGGTTTCCAAATCATCAAACAAGTAAAATTAAGTGTTGGAAGCAATAACTTATTTAACATCTATCCTACTAAACAAGATGAATCTGGTAATACAGAAGCTGGTGGATATTGGGATGCTGTTCAAATGGGCTTTAGTGGTGCTTATTATTACACCAGACTTAGTTTCAAGTTCTAAATTCATATTTAGATCATTTAAAAATCAAATCCTGAGCTAGCACTCAGGATTTTTTTATGTGAAATGTATAACTTAAAGGCAAAATCATATAACAGCCGGAATTCAGTTAGATACTACATTTGATGCATATCAATCATTAAATAATTGTTATTATGAAAACTATAATTGTGGGAGCTATTGCTATTTTATTTTCACTAAACATTCAGTCTCAAAACCAAAATAAAAAAACGGAGACGATAACCAAAACAACAACCGTTAAAGACGATAAAGGCGAACATGTAGTTGTTAAAAAAGAAGAAATAAAAGAAATTCAGAATATTAAACTCCAAGAGGTGCCTAGTGGAACATTAAATACAAATATACAGCCTACTCCAACTCAAGCCACAGTTACCACGAGTGTGAATGTAGATGGTCAGGAAAGAGTTGTAGATGTTGACCATTCTGCTTATTATTCTTATAATGGAGAAAAATATCAGGTCCTAGCCGATAACTCAGGTTACAAAGTTACCAATAATATGAGTGGAATCTCATTATTGAGAAGAACATCCAATAATAACTATATCTACAAAAACAAAGATAAAATTTCAGTAGGTCATTTTGATGCTGATGGCAACCTGATTTTGGAAACCTATGATGATAAAATGGATACGATTACCGTCGAAGTCTTTAATTTACAAAAATAACTTTTTGCCCTTTAACGAAAAAATCCTGAGCTACAAACTCAGGATTTTTTTTATTCATTGTGTAGAAATGATTGTCTGTTGAGTAACGTTTCCTCACTTTCAACATGATTATCATCGGGAATACAACAATCAACCGGACAGACAGCTGCGCATTGCGGTTCGTCATGAAAACCTTTACACTCGGTACATTTACCCGGAACGATATAATAAATATCATCAGATATTGGCGTTTGAGCTGCATCCGAATCAACTTCAGTACCATCTGGTAATATTACTTTTCCTTTAAGTTTGGTTCCGTCTTTATACCTCCAATCGTCTGCACCTTCATATATAGCTGTGTTTGGACATTCAGGTTCACAAGCACCGCAGTTTATACATTCATCTGTTATTATGATTGCCATCTTTTTAAATTTAGATTTAAGAACACCGAAAATAGAATACAGACAATTAAAATTCAATCGTCATTTCTCATTATTCTATTTCCTATTATCTTATTTTTGCACAAAATTACAATCAAAACCCCTTATAAGCAAATCTAAATGAATTCAATTAACACAAAATTATCCTTTGTTGAGTTGGGTAAATTTTTAAGCCAATTTACACTAGCTGAACAACGCAAAAAAAATGATGTGCTTCATAACGATTTGTATTTTGATACATTTAAAGATTTACTACAACTTTCACAATCGCACAATGGTTGGTTTACAACGGAGCAAGTTTACTTTGCTGTTCAATCGTGGGCTGAAGCTTTGACCGCTGAAAATTTAAATAAATGGTTATCCGAATATGATTTGACCGAAGTAAAACCAAAAACAGTTGCTTTAATTCTGGCCGGAAACATTCCGTTAGTTGGGTTTCATGACTTTCTTTCAGTTTTAATTGCGGGTCATAAAGTGTTGGTCAAAGCCTCTTCTAACGACCAACATTTGATACAGTTTTTGGCAAATTATCTAATTAGTGTTGAGCCTAAACTTTCTTATTATATTTCATTTACTGATGGAAAATTAGAAAACTTTGATGCTATTATTGCCACCGGAAGTAACAATACGGCTCGTTATTTCGAATTCTATTTTAAAGATAAACCATCAATCATTCGTAAAAATAGAAATTCAGTTGCGGTTTTAAACGGAAATGAATCGCATGATGATTTAGTAAATCTTGGTGAAGATATTTTTAGGTATTTTGGATTGGGATGTCGTAATGTTTCCAAATTATTTGTTCCGAAAGATTATAGTTTCGAGGGTTTCTTTAAAGCAATATACGAATACAAAGATGTTATCTATTACGAGAAATATTCAAACAATTACGATTACAACAAAGCCGTTTTCCTAATGAGTAATTTCAAATTGCTGGATAATGAATTCCTGACTTTAAAAGAAGATACAAGCTACGCCTCGCCTATTTCTTCTGTATTTTATGAATACTATGAAGATATTGCTGATTTGCAAATGCGTCTTAAAAGTGAAGCAGAAAAAATTCAGTGTGTTGTTTCTAACGATTTAATTCCAAATTCGATTTCTTTTGGTCAAACACAACAGCCAAAACTTTGGGATTATGCTGATAATGTAGATACTTTGCGGTTTTTAGCTTCATTGTAGTATTCGCAACAAATGTTATAAACTAAAACGTTTTCGTTGATAACATCGTTATAATAGGGCGAAATTCTGATCGCTTTTTAAACATGTGTTTCCGAAATTTGCAGTTCAATTTAATAGAATCTGTCACCATGAAAAAACATAACTACAGTGCTGGACCATGTATTCTGCCTCAAGAAGTATTTGAAAAATCAGCACAAGCCGTTTTAAATTTCAATAACTCTGATTTATCGCTACTTGAAATTTCACACCGTAGCAAAGACTTTGTTGCCGTAATGGATGAAGCAAGAGCTTTGGCATTAGAACTTTTAGGATTAGAAGGAAAAGGATATCAAGCTTTGTTTCTTCAAGGTGGAGCAAGTTTAGAGTTTTTGATGGTTCCTTATAACTTAATGAAAGTTGACGGAAAAGCAGCGTATTTAGACACAGGAACTTGGGCAAACAACGCAATTAAAGAAGCAAAATTATTTGGCGAAACGGTTGTTGTGGCTTCCTCTAAAGAACAAAACTACAATCATATCCCAACTGATTATACAATTCCTGCCGATGCAAATTATTTTCACTGCACTAGCAACAATACTATTTTCGGGACCCAAATAAAATCGTTTCCAAAAACGGATATTCCTGTGGTTTGCGATATGAGTTCGGATATCTTCTCAAGAAGCTTAGATTTCTCAAAGTTTGATTTGATTTATGCTGGAGCTCAAAAAAATATGGGTGCTGCGGGAACAACTTTAGTAGTTGTAAAAGAAGAAATTCTAGGGAAATCAGGAAGAACTATTCCAAGTATTTTGGATTATGAGAAACATATCAAAGCGGAAAGTATGTACAATACACCAGCTGTTTTTGCAGTGTATACTTGCTTACTGACGCTAAAATGGTTGAAAGCTCAAGGTGGCATTGTGGCTATTGAAAAAGTAAACGAAGCGAAAGCCAACCTGCTTTACAACGAAATTGATAGAAATCCTTTGTTTATAGGAACTGCTGACAAAAAAGACAGAAGTAACATGAACGCTACGTTTTTATTAGTAGACGAGAAAAACCAAGAGACTTTTGATAAAATGTGGAAAGAAGCTGGAATCTCAGGTATTCCTGGACATCGTTCTGTTGGTGGTTACCGAGCTTCTATGTACAATGCGTTGCCTTTAGAAAGTGTTCAGGTTTTAGTTGATGTGATGAAGAGACTGGAAGAAGTTGTAAAACAAAACGAAGTCACAGTTTAATAGATTGCCCTAGCCCAGATTCCTGCTGCAGTCGCTTCGCTCGTGTGGAGCAAGCTACCATGTAGCGCGGAAAGCTGGAAATAGCTCCTAAAAATTTATAATTTATAATTCAGAATTTAAAATAATAAGATGAAAGTATTAGCCAACGACGGAATTTCTAAAAGCGGAATTAAAGCCTTAGAAAAAGGTGGTTTTGAAGTAATAACAACCAAGGTTGCACAAGAACAAGTAGCCAATTATATCAACGAACATAAGGTTTCTGTTATCCTAGTAAGAAGCGCTACTAAAGTGCGTAAGGATATCATTGACAATTGTCCGAGTCTAAAAATCATCGGTCGCGGTGGTGTCGGAATGGATAATATTGATGTGGAATACGCTCGCAGTAAAGGTTTGCACGTTATCAATACGCCGGCTTCTTCTTCGGAAAGTGTCGCCGAATTAGTGTTTGCTCATTTATTTACTGGTGTTCGTTTCCTTCAAGATTCGAATAGAAATATGCCCTTGGAAGGTGATTCTAACTTTGACGGTTTGAAAAAAGCGTATGCCAACGGAATTGAATTACGTGGTAAAACGTTAGGAATTATCGGTTTTGGACGTATTGGTCAAGCCGTTGCTAAAATGGCGCTTGGTCTTGGAATGAAAGTTATTGCTGCTGATAAATTTGTTGACAATGCTGAAGTAAAAGTTGATTTTTATAACGGACAATTTATAAACGTTGCCTTTGAAACAGAGCCAATGGAAGATGTTTTCAAACATGCTGATTTTATTACACTTCACGTTCCGGCGCAAGAAGGATATGTGATTGGAAAAGAAGAGTTTCTGCAAATGAAAGATGGTGTTGGAATCGTAAACTGCGCTCGCGGTGGTGTAATTGATGAAGTAGCCTTGATAGAAGCTTTAGATTCAGAAAAGTATTATTTGCCGGTTTGGATGTTTTTGAAAATGAACCAACTCCGGAAATTCAAATACTAATGCACCCAAAAATTTCGTTGACGCCACATATTGGTGCGGCTACTTTAGAAGCGCAAGACAGAATTGGAACTGAATTAGCAGAACAGGTAATCAGTTTGTTGAAATCAGAAAAAGTCTAATAGCATTTTTTTGTTGTAGAATATTTACCTAAATTTATTCTCAATTTAAAAACTAAAACAAATGTTTGAACAATTAACAGACCTAGTAAAACAATTTGGTAGCGATGCTGTAGTTAACAATGCTGCGGTTCCAAACGAACATAATGAAGCTGTAATGAATGAAGCCAGTTCTTCGATTCTTGACAGTTTAAAAGGAATGGTTGCCAGTGGAAATGTATCTGATTTAGCTGGTTTATTTCAAGGCGATAATGCTTCGGATGGTTCAAATCCTGTAGTAAAACAATTAACCGATAAATTATCAGGAAGCTTAGGAGAAAAATTTGGTTTGGATAGTGAAGCAGCTTCTGGCGTTGCAGGAAGTTTAATTCCAAAAGTGCTGGGTTCTTTAGTGAATAAAGCAAAAGATCCTAACGATAGCAGCTTTCAAATTTCGGATATAATTAATGCCGTTTCTGGTGGCGATTCTCAAACAAGTGGCGGAATTATGGATGCTATTTCAAAATATGGTGGGCAATTTGGTTTGGACCAAGATGGTGACGGACAAGTTGGTATTAGTGATGCTGTTGCTGCAGTTTCTAAAAATCTGGAGGTTTAGGCGGCTTATTAGGCAAACTTTTTGGAAGATAATTTTATACTGAACATACTCAAAACCACGCTTTTTTGCGTGGTTTTTTTATGAGTAAAAACTATTAATTGATTAAATTTGCGCAATAAGATTAACCATGGCAAATTTCAAAGAACGCTGGAATATCAAATCAAATTGGCAAGTTTTTGTCATTATTGTGGTATTTGCCATAACGGGTTCGTGTGCTGCTTATCTTTCAAAACCAATTCTGGCTACCTTTGGCATTAGTAAAACTACCGTTTCTGCTTGGGAATATTATCCGTTATACATACTACTTATCTTCCCTATTTATCAAGTATTGCTAGTTAGTTTCGGTTTTCTCTTTGGACAGTTTGCTTTCTTTTGGGCATTTGAGAAGAAAATGTTGCGTAGCTGTGGCTTAGGATTTTTAGTAAACAAAAAAAGAAACCCCAAATAAATTCGAGGTTCCTTCATCAAAAAACAGTAACCTAACAAACTTTTTTTATTTCTCTTTCTTGATTAAGTTAAAGAAATCATTCCTATTTTCTTTTTCATTAAATATTCCACCGTATTGAATAGTAGAGGTAAAGCTACTTTCGTCGTTAATTCCTCTACTCGATACGCATAAATGTTTTGCTTCCATCATCACAATTACATCGTCTGTTTCTAAAACCGATTTTAGCTCATTAAAAATTTGCATAATCAAACGCTCTTGTACTTGTGGTCTTCTTGAATAATAATCAACAATTCTGTTCAATTTGGATAAACCAATAACTTTTCCGCTAGAAACATACCCAATATGTGCCTTTCCGATGATAGGTAAAAAGTGATGCTCACAAGTAGAATTGAAACTAATATCAGCTTCAACCAACATTTTATCATATTGGTAAGAATTATCGAAAACGGATATCTTTGGTTTATTATTCGGATTTAATCCGGAAAATATTTCTTGTATGAACATCTTGGCAACTCTATGTGGCGTTCCTCTTAAGCTGTCATCAGTCATGTCTAAACCAATCTCATCCATAATTTTATGGAAATGAGTTTCGATGGCTGCAATTTTTTCTTTATCAGATTTTAAAAAAGCATCAACTCGCAAAGGAGTTTCTGCTGAGGTCATTTGATGATTGTCTCCAATCATTTCAAATAATTCTTTTTCAATGGTTGTGTTCATAAGAAGTATTTATTTTGTTCAACAAAAGTATGTAAAAGTTAAACATTATGATTTTCGCCAAGCTAACTAATAAATTATTCAACTATAAAAAAATCTTATACTGTATAATAAATGAAAATACTTTGTTACTTTGTGAAAAATTGATTCAATGATTATTGCCAAAAATATCCATAAATATTACGATAGTTTACACGTGCTAAAAGGAGTTGATTTACACATTCAACAAGGTGAAATCGTATCAATTGTTGGAGCTTCCGGAGCAGGAAAAACTACCTTATTGCAAATTCTGGGAACGCTTGATAATCCGGCTAAATCAAATGACACTTCACTTCATATAAATAGTGAAAATATATTGACAATGAAAGACAAAGCACTTTCTAAGTTTAGAAATACACATTTGGGTTTTATCTTTCAGTTTCATCAATTATTACCTGAATTTACTGCTTTAGAAAACGTTTGCATTCCAGCCTACATTGCCGGAAAAGAAAAAAAAGAAACCGAAGTTGAAGCCAAAAGATTATTAGAATACCTTGGCTTGTCCGAAAGAATAAATCACAAACCAAACGAACTATCTGGTGGCGAACAACAACGTGTCGCAGTAGCGCGTGCCTTAATAAATAAGCCAGCCGTTATCTTTGCAGATGAGCCTTCGGAAATTTAGATACAGCTTCAGCTGAAAACCTACATCAATTGTTTTTTAAATTGAGAGATGAGTTTGGACAAACCTTTGTGATTGTTACCCATAATGAAGAATTTGCCAACATGGCTGACAGAAAGTTGGTAATGAAAGATGGACTAATTATTTGATAGTATGCTACTCATTCTACTTAATTGGCTTTATATTTTCAGCGTATTTTCCAAAAGCATAAACAAGCTATTGCGCTAAACCGCTATTTATGGGTTGTTAGCGTTCAAACTTGGTTGCTTCTTACTCTTCAGAAACTTTTGCAATTATTTCGGCGCATTCCAATACAAAATTATCATTAACCTCAATTAGGTTCTTATTTCTGAATGTCTCCTTCTTCAAAAAAACTCGCCAGGCAATTTTATTCTGACAGGTATGATTTGGATTTCAAAACTAGCGCGTCATAACTTTTACCTTTTCCATGTTTCAGAACATTTATGGCACAATGTATTGTCGAAACGCTTGTAAAGTTCGACTTTTCCTTTTTCTTAAGAATCTTTTTTGCTGTTCAATCCATTTCGGCACGCTAAGATCCTGTAACATTTCAAATAAAGAAACATTCCTATTGCAAATATTGCCTTTTGTAATTGAACCATTTGCAAATTTTTCACAAGGATTGTTGAACCCTTGTTTTGAAGTTGTTTCAATAATTTTTGAATTAACTTCTTCAATGAGTTTAACGTAAATGCTGCTTCTGTATATTAAATCGTCGAAATTATGCATAGTGTTGAGCTAATAACCCATAACGTTCCGCGGCTACCCCAGTGCCTAGCCCTATGGCGGCATTGCGGGTAACCGCTGTTGTGTGCTGTTGCTTGTTCTCTGCTAAGATACAAAAACAGTTTACAGTTGCCGCTCTCGGAATAATTGATTTTAGATAATTGTCTCCATTAGACCGCAATGATAGCGCAGTTGTTTAAAATCTCAGCGCTATAATTTTACGGCAATAATTAGAGTTAAGTAGTTATAATAAAAAAATTTGCTTTATCAATTTTTCTTTATAACTTTGGCAAGCCTTTAAGCGCTTCTGCTTTGAAAATGAATTTTCAGCAAATCCCACTTTGCAAGGCTTGACGAAAAAGTGACTACTTTTTCATTACTTACTCTTTCCTTTTTCCGTTTAAATTTTAGCGATAGTTATCAGGTTTACTGGCGTGCAATTGCACACACGTTCCGCGGCTTTGCGTCAGTAGCGGCAATTTAAGCAAATAATGTTATGAAAGCGGAGTTGAAAATCCAGAGGATTTTCAACAACAACGGTTTGGAGCTATTGCGCAAAACCGCTGTTATGCGTTCGGCTTTTTTAGCAACCACTTTCTCCCATAATTCTTGAGTAACTTTTTCTCCATTCTTATTTTCAATAGAATTACGCCTTTATTCCACCAACTTTCGTCACGTCTTTTTTAGTTTTATCGGCTTTATTTCGATTGTTACTTTTATTCTTCTGTTTCATATTTACAAGTATAATCTTCGTTCTCAACAGTGTTTGGTTTGCAAAACTCTGCTTTTAAGTTTTAGTTTTATAATTTTATTGTTGATAGAAACAAAAGCAATACTGTCAAAGTTTGAAGCAAAACATATTCTTTCTGTTCGTAATCTTTTCGGTTTTCGAGAATATACAAGTACAACCTTCAATTTCTTTCGGTAGCTTTCTAAAACTATTTATAGAGAATTCTGTTTTCTCGTTTTTACAGGAAAAAGGTAAAAATAAAATTCCGATGATTATAAATTTCAGATAAGAACATTCGTTCTCGTTTTTTTTAGGATTTTTTAAGCAGCTTAAAAATCCTAAAAACGAGAACGAATGTCTTATCTGAAAATTTATAATCATCGGAATTTTATTTTTTACCTTTCTTCCTGTAAAAACGAGAAAACAGAATTCTCTATAAATAGTTTTAGAAAGCTACCGAAAGAAATTGAGTTGTACTTGTATATTCTCGAAAACCGAAAAGATTACGAACAGAAAGAATATGTTTTTGCTTCAAACTTTGACAGTATTCCTTTGTTTCTATCAACAATAAAATTTAAAACTAAAACTTAAAAGCAGAGTTTGCAAACCAACACTGTTGAGAACGAAGCATTATACTTGTAAATATGAAACAGAAGAATACAAAGTAACAATCGAAAATAAAAGCCGATAAAACTAAAAGACGCTGACGAAGTTGGTGGAATAAAGGCGTAATTTCTATTGAAAATAAGAATGGAGAAAAAGTTACTCAAGAATTTATTGGAGAAAGTGGTTGCTAAAAAAGCCGAACGCATAACAGCGGTTTTGCGCAATAGCTCCAAACGTTGTTGTTGAAAATCCTCTGGATTTTCAACTCCGCTTTTCATAACATTATTTTGCTTAAATTGCGCTACTGACGCAAAGCCGCGGAACGTTGTGTGCAATTGCACGCCACGTACCTGATAACTATCTGCTAAAATTTAACCGGAAAAGGAAAGAGTTAAGTAATGAAAAAGTAGTCACTTTTCGTCAAGCCTTGCAAAGTGGGATTTGCTGAATTCATTTCAAAGCGAAGACGCTAAAGGCTTGCCAAAGTTATAAGAAAAAATTGATAAAGTCAAATTTTTTTATTATAACTACTTAACTCTAAATTATTGCCGTAAAATTATAGCGCTGAGATTTTATACAACTGCGCTATCATTGCTCTGATAGGAGACAATTATCTAAAATCAATTATCAAGCTTCCGAGAGCGGCAACTGTAAACTGTTTTTTGTTATCTTAGCAGAGAACAAGCAACAGCACACAACAGCGGTTACCCGCAATGCCGCCAAGGGCTAGGCACTGCGGGTAGCCGCGAACGTTATGGGTTATTAGCTCACACTATGCATAATTTCGACGATTTAATATAAGAAGCACCGCATTTACGTTAAACTCATTGGAAGAAGTTAATTCAAAAATATTGAACAACTTCAAACAAGTGGTTCAACAATCCTTGTGAAAATTTGCAAATGGTTCAATTACAAAAGGCAATATTTGCAATAGGAATGTTTCCTTTATTTGAACTCATGTTACAATCATTTAGCGTGCCGAAATGGATTTGAACAAAAAGATTCTTAAGAAAAAGGAAAAGTCGAACTTACAGCGTTTCGACGAATACATTTGTGCCATAAATGTTCTGAACATGGAAAGGTAAAAGTTATGACGCGCTAGTTTTGAAATCCAATCATTACCTTTCAGAATAAAATTGCCTGCTTGTTTTTTTTGAAAAAGGAGACATTTCAGAAATAAGACCAATTGAAATGATAATTTTGATTGGAATGCCCGAAATAATTGAAAAAGTTTCTGAAGAATTAGAAGCTAACCAAGTTTGAACGCTAACAACCTAAAAGCGGTTTAGCGAATAGCTTGTTTATGCTTCTTGGAAATACGCTGAACTAATATAAAGCCAATTAAGTAGAATGAGTAGCATACTATCAAATAATTAGTCCATCTTTCATTACCACTTTCTGTCAGCCATGTTGGCAAATTCTTCATTATGGGTAACAATCACAAAGGTTTGTCCAAACTCATCTCTCAATTTAAAAAACAATTGATGTAGGTTTTCAGCTGAAGCTGTATCTAAATTTCCCGAAGGCTCATCTGCAAAGATAACGGCTGGCTTATTTATTAAGGCACGCGCTACTGCGACACGTTGTTGTTCGCCACCAGATAGTTCGTTTGGTTTGTGATTTATTCTTTCGGACAAGCCAAGGTATTCTAATAATCTTTTGGCTTCAACTTCGGTTTCTTTTTTTTCTTTTCCGGCAATGTAGGCTGGAATGCAAACGTTTTCTAAAGCAGTAAATTCAGGTAATAATTGATGAAACTGAAAGATAAAACCCAAATGTGTATTTCTAAACTTAGAAAGTGCTTTGTCTTTCATTGTCAATATATTTTCACTATTTATATGAAGTGAAGTGTCATTTGATTTAGCCGGATTATCAAGCGTTCCCAGAATTTGCAATAAGGTAGTTTTTCCTGCTCCGGAAGCTCCAACAATTGATACGATTTCACCTTGTTGAATGTGTAAATCAACTCCTTTTAGCACGTGTAAACTATCGTAATATTTATGGATATTTTTGGCAATAATCATTGAATCAATTTTTCACAAAGTAACAAAGTATTTTCATTTATTATACAGTATAAGATTTTTTTATAGTTGAATAATTTATTAGTTAGCTTGGCGAAAATCATAATGTTTAACTTTTACATACTTTTGTTGAACAAAATAAATACTTCTTATGAACACAACCATTGAAAAAGAATTATTTGAAATGATTGGAGACAATCATCAAATGACCTCAGCAGAAACTCCTTTGCGAGTTGATGCTTTTTTAAAATCTGATAAAGAAAAAATTGCAGCCATCGAAACTCATTTCCATAAAATTATGGATGAGATTGGTTTAGACATGACTGATGACAGCTTAAGAGGAACGCCACATAGAGTTGCCAAGATGTTCATACAAGAAATATTTTCCGGATTAAATCCGAATAATAAACCAAAGATATCCGTTTTCGATAATTCTTACCAATATGATAAAATGTTGGTTGAAGCTGATATTAGTTTCAATTCTACTTGTGAGCATCACTTTTTACCTATCATCGGAAAGGCACATATTGGGTATGTTTCTAGCGGAAAAGTTATTGGTTTATCCAAATTGAACAGAATTGTTGATTATTATTCAAGAAGACCACAAGTACAAGAGCGTTTGATTATGCAAATTTTTAATGAGCTAAAATCGGTTTTAGAAACAGACGATGTAATTGTGATGATGGAAGCAAAACATTTATGCGTATCGAGTAGAGGAATTAACGACGAAAGTAGCTTTACCTCTACTATTCAATACGGTGGAATATTTAATGAAAAAGAAAATAGGAATGATTTCTTTAACTTAATCAAGAAAGAGAAATAAAAAAAGTTTGTTAGGTTACTGTTTTTTGATGAAGGAACCTCGAATTTATTTGGGGTTTCTTTTTTGTTTACTAAAAATCCTAAGCCACAGCTACGCAACATTTTCTTCTCAAATGCCCAAAAGAAAGCAAACTGTCCAAAGAGAAAACCGAAACTAACTAGCAATACTTGATAAATAGGGAAGATAAGTAGTATGTATAACGGATAATATTCCCAAGCAGAAACGGTAGTTTTACTAATGCCAAAGGTAGCCAGAATTGGTTTTGAAAGATAAGCAGCACACGAACCCGTTATGGCAAATACCACAATAATGACAAAAACTTGCCAATTTGATTTGATATTCCAGCGTTCTTTGAAATTTGCCATGGTTAATCTTATTGCGCAAATTTAATCAATTAATAGTTTTTACTCATAAAAAAACCACGCAAAAAAGCGTGGTTTTGAGTATGTTCAGTATAAAATTATCTTCCAAAAAGTTTGCCTAATAAGCCGCCTAAACCTCCAGATTTTTTAGAAACTGCAGCAACAGCATCACTAATACCAACTTGTCCGTCACCATCTTGGTCCAAACCAAATTGCCCACCATATTTTGAAATAGCATCCATAATTCCGCCACTTGTTTGAGAATCGCCACCAGAAACGGCATTAATTATATCCGAAATTTGAAAGCTGCTATCGTTAGGATCTTTTGCTTTATTCACTAAAGAACCCAGCACTTTTGGAATTAAACTTCCTGCAACGCCAGAAGCTGCTTCACTATCCAAACCAAATTTTTCTCCTAAGCTTCCTGATAATTTATCGGTTAATTGTTTTACTACAGGATTTGAACCATCCGAAGCATTATCGCCTTGAAATAAACCAGCTAAATCAGATACATTTCCACTGGCAACCATTCCTTTTAAACTGTCAAGAATCGAAGAACTGGCTTCATTCATTACAGCTTCATTATGTTCGTTTGGAACCGCAGCATTGTTAACTACAGCATCGCTACCAAATTGTTTTACTAGGTCTGTTAATTGTTCAAACATTTGTTTTAGTTTTTAAATTGAGAATAAATTTAGGTAAATATTCTACAACAAAAAAATGCTATTAGACTTTTTCTGATTTCAACAAACTGATTACCTGTTCTGCTAATTCAGTTCCAATTCTGTCTTGCGCTTCTAAAGTAGCCGCACCAATATGTGGCGTCAACGAAATTTTTGGGTGCATTAGTATTTGAATTTCCGGAGTTGGTTCATTTTCAAAAACATCCAAACCGGCAAATAATACTTTTTCTGAATCTAAAGCTTCTATCAAGGCTACTTCATCAATTACACCACCGCGAGCGCAGTTTACGATTCCAACACCATCTTTCATTTGCAGAAACTCTTCTTTTCCAATCACATATCCTTCTTGCGCCGGAACGTGAAGTGTAATAAAATCAGCATGTTTGAAAACATCTTCCATTGGCTCTGTTTCAAAGGCAACGTTTATAAATTGTCCGTTATAAAAATCAACTTTTACTTCAGCATTGTCAACAAATTTATCAGCAGCAATAACTTTCATTCCAAGACCAAGCGCCATTTTAGCAACGGCTTGACCAATACGTCCAAAACCGATAATTCCTAACGTTTTACCACGTAATTCAATTCCGTTGGCATACGCTTTTTTCAAACCGTCAAAGTTAGAATCACCTTCCAAGGGCATATTTCTATTCGAATCTTGAAGGAAACGAACACCAGTAAATAAATGAGCAAACACTAATTCGGCGACACTTTCCGAAGAAGAAGCCGGCGTATTGATAACGTGCAAACCTTTACTGCGAGCGTATTCCACATCAATATTATCCATTCCGACACCACCGCGACCGATGATTTTTAGACTCGGACAATTGTCAATGATATCCTTACGCACTTTAGTAGCGCTTCTTACTAGGATAACAGAAACCTTATGTTCGTTGATATAATTGGCTACTTGTTCTTGTGCAACCTTGGTTGTTATTACTTCAAAACCACCTTTTTCTAAGGCTTTAATTCCGCTTTTAGAAATTCCGTCGTTGGCTAATACTTTCATCTTATTATTTTAAATTCTGAATTATAAATTATAAATTTTTAGGAGCTATTTCCAGCTTTCCGCGCTACATGGTAGCTTGCTCCACACGAGCGAAGCGACTGCAGCAGGAATCTGGGCTAGGGCAATCTATTAAACTGTGACTTCGTTTTGTTTTACAACTTCTTCCAGTCTCTTCATCACATCAACTAAAACCTGAACACTTTCTAAAGGCAACGCATTGTACATAGAAGCTCGGTAACCACCAACAGAACGATGTCCAGGAATACCTGAGATTCCAGCTTCTTTCCACATTTTATCAAAAGTCTCTTGGTTTTTCTCGTCTACTAATAAAAACGTAGCGTTCATGTTACTTCTGTCTTTTTTGTCAGCAGTTCCTATAAACAAAGGATTTCTATCAATTTCGTTGTAAAGCAGGTTGGCTTTCGCTTCGTTTACTTTTTCAATAGCCACAATGCCACCTTGAGCTTTCAACCATTTTAGCGTCAGTAAGCAAGTATACACTGCAAAAACAGCTGGTGTATTGTACATACTTTCCGCTTTGATATGTTTCTCATAATCCAAAATACTTGGAATAGTTCTTCCTGATTTCCCTAGAATTTCTTCTTTTACAACTACTAAAGTTGTTCCCGCAGCACCCATATTTTTTTGAGCTCCAGCATAAATCAAATCAAACTTTGAGAAATCTAAGCTTCTTGAGAAGATATCCGAACTCATATCGCAAACCACAGGAATATCCGTTTTTGGAAACGATTTTATTTGGGTCCCGAAAATAGTATTGTTGCTAGTGCAGTGAAAATAATTTGCATCGGCAGGAATTGTATAATCAGTTGGGATATGATTGTAGTTTTGTTCTTTAGAGGAAGCCACAACAACCGTTTCGCCAAATAATTTTGCTTCTTTAATTGCGTTGTTTGCCCAAGTTCCTGTGTCTAAATACGCTGCTTTTCCGTCAACTTTCATTAAGTTATAAGGAACCATCAAAAACTCTAAACTTGCTCCACCTTGAAGAAACAAAGCTTGATATCCTTTTCCTTCTAATCCTAAAAGTTCTAATGCCAAAGCTCTTGCTTCATCCATTACGGCAACAAAGTCTTTGCTACGGTGTGAAATTTCAAGTAGCGATAAATCAGAGTTATTGAAATTTAAAACGGCTTGTGCTGATTTTTCAAATACTTCTTGAGGCAGAATACATGGTCCAGCACTGTAGTTATGTTTTTTCATGGTGACAGATTCTATTAAATTGAACTGCAAATTTCGGAAACACATGTTTAAAAAGCGATCAGAATTTCGCCCTATTATAACGATGTTATCAACGAAAACGTTTTAGTTTATAACATTTGTTGCGAATACTACAATGAAGCTAAAAACCGCAAAGTATCTACATTATCAGCATAATCCCAAAGTTTTGGCTGTTGTGTTTGACCAAAAGAAATCGAATTTGGAATTAAATCGTTAGAAACAACACACTGAATTTTTTCTGCTTCACTTTTAAGACGCATTTGCAAATCAGCAATATCTTCATAGTATTCATAAAATACAGAAGAAATAGGCGAGGCGTAGCTTGTATCTTCTTTTAAAGTCAGGAATTCATTATCCAGCAATTTGAAATTACTCATTAGGAAAACGGCTTTGTTGTAATCGTAATTGTTTGAATATTTCTCGTAATAGATAACATCTTTGTATTCGTATATTGCTTTAAAGAAACCCTCGAAACTATAATCTTTCGGAACAAATAATTTGGAAACATTACGACATCCCAATCCAAAATACCTAAAAATATCTTCACCAAGATTTACTAAATCATCATGCGATTCATTTCCGTTTAAAACCGCAACTGAATTTCTATTTTTACGAATGATTGATGGTTTATCTTTAAAATAGAATTCGAAATAACGAGCCGTATTGTTACTTCCGGTGGCAATAATAGCATCAAAGTTTTCTAATTTTCCATCAGTAAATGAAATATAATAAGAAAGTTTAGGCTCAACACTAATTAGATAATTTGCCAAAAACTGTATCAAATGTTGGTCGTTAGAAGAGGCTTTGACCAACACTTTATGACCCGCAATTAAAACTGAAAGAAAGTCATGAAACCCAACTAACGGAATGTTTCCGGCCAGAATTAAAGCAACTGTTTTTGGTTTTACTTCGGTCAAATCATATTCGGATAACCATTTATTTAAATTTTCAGCGGTCAAAGCTTCAGCCCACGATTGAACAGCAAAGTAAACTTGCTCCGTTGTAAACCAACCATTGTGCGATTGTGAAAGTTGTAGTAAATCTTTAAATGTATCAAAATACAAATCGTTATGAAGCACATCATTTTTTTTGCGTTGTTCAGCTAGTGTAAATTGGCTTAAAAATTTACCCAACTCAACAAAGGATAATTTTGTGTTAATTGAATTCATTTAGATTTGCTTATAAGGGGTTTTGATTGTAATTTTGTGCAAAAATAAGATAATAGGAAATAGAATAATGAGAAATGACGATTGAATTTTAATTGTCTGTATTCTATTTTCGGTGTTCTTAAATCTAAATTTAAAAAGATGGCAATCATAATAACAGATGAATGTATAAACTGCGGTGCTTGTGAACCTGAATGTCCAAACACAGCTATATATGAAGGTGCAGACGATTGGAGGTATAAAGACGGAACCAAACTTAAAGGAAAAGTAATATTACCAGATGGTACTGAAGTTGATTCGGATGCAGCTCAAACGCCAATATCTGATGATATTTATTATATCGTTCCGGGTAAATGTACCGAGTGTAAAGGTTTTCATGACGAACCGCAATGCGCAGCTGTCTGTCCGGTTGATTGTTGTATTCCCGATGATAATCATGTTGAAAGTGAGGAAACGTTACTCAACAGACAATCATTTCTACACAATGAATAAAAAAAATCCTGAGTTTGTAGCTCAGGATTTTTTCGTTAAAGGGCAAAAAGTTATTTTTGTAAATTAAAGACTTCGACGGTAATCGTATCCATTTTATCATCATAGGTTTCCAAAATCAGGTTGCCATCAGCATCAAAATGACCTACTGAAATTTTATCTTTGTTTTTGTAGATATAGTTATTATTGGATGTTCTTCTCAATAATGAGATTCCACTCATATTATTGGTAACTTTGTAACCTGAGTTATCGGCTAGGACCTGATATTTTTCTCCATTATAAGAATAATAAGCAGAATGGTCAACATCTACAACTCTTTCCTGACCATCTACATTCACACTCGTGGTAACTGTGGCTTGAGTTGGAGTAGGCTGTATATTTGTATTTAATGTTCCACTAGGCACCTCTTGGAGTTTAATATTCTGAATTTCTTTTATTTCTTCTTTTTTAACAACTACATGTTCGCCTTTATCGTCTTTAACGGTTGTTGTTTTGGTTATCGTCTCCGTTTTTTTATTTTGGTTTTGAGACTGAATGTTTAGTGAAAATAAAATAGCAATAGCTCCCACAATTATAGTTTTCATAATAACAATTATTTAATGATTGATATGCATCAAATGTAGTATCTAACTGAATTCCGGCTGTTATATGATTTTGCCTTTAAGTTATACATTTCACATAAAAAAATCCTGAGTGCTAGCTCAGGATTTGATTTTTAAATGATCTAAATATGAATTTAGAACTTGAAACTAAGTCTGGTGTAATAATAAGCACCACTAAAGCCCATTTGAACAGCATCCCAATATCCACCAGCTTCTGTATTACCAGATTCATCTTGTTTAGTAGGATAGATGTTAAATAAGTTATTGCTTCCAACACTTAATTTTACTTGTTTGATGATTTGGAAACCAACTGTTAAATCAGTTACGATTTTTGGATCATATACATTATCTAAGCCTGCATAATCTACCAAAACTACTTTACTGAAACGAGTGAATGCAGCTCCGATATCAAACCATTTTCTTTCATAATTTAAGTTTAAACCAAACTTGCTGTTTGGCGCTGATGCTTTTAAGAAAGCAATTTCACGTGCTCCAAAGAAGGTTTCCTGATCTAAAGCTCCGTTATTAACGTGAGTAACTTGCATATCATTAATGTTTCCAATCAAAGTAGCACCAATTTTAGAACTACCAAAAGTGTTTTTCCAAGACATAACAACATCAATACCTTTAGTTACAGTGCTAACACCATTTACGAAGAATTGAGCGGAATCAACATTTAAGTTTAAAGCTGTAGCGTCAAAATAGCCTGTAAGTACAATTCTGTCGCTTACATTAATTAAGTAGCCATCAACGGTTGCAGAGAATTTACCAAATTTACCAGTTAAACCAACAGAACCATTTCTTGATTTTTCTTCTTTTAATTTGTCAATTCCAAAACCTTCCGTTACCGCACTTCCATTGGCAGCTAATAAAACTTCGGTAGCGCCACCAGCATTAAAGTTTGTAAAACTGGTGTTGAAATAAATTTGTGCCAACGATGGTGCTCTAAACCCTGTGCTGAATGAACCTCTTAAACTCACACTTTCACTAAGTTTAAGCTTGTAAGCTAATTTAAGATTTAATGTATTTCCGAAGTCACTATAGTTTTCATAACGTAATGCTGTTCCTAATAAAAAATCATCAGAAACATCCAATTCCGTGTCAACATAAGCTGCTGTACTTGTTCTTTGTTCATTCACCTCATTTTGTGGGCTAAACCCAGGAAAACCTTGAGAACCTCCAGGTCTTGGATTACCTGAAATAGGATCAATAGGCGCAAATTGTGTTAATGGATTAGTTATTGGATTTCCATTGGTATCATAAGTTGCGTACGAACCTTCTTCACCCGCAGTAATTTCATATTGTTCTATTCTATATTCACCACCAAAAGCAAAGTTAAGTCCATTTAATACAGATTTAAAGTTTCTGGAAAAGTCTAAGTTGGTTGTATTTTGGCTCAAGCTAAACCCACCAGCATCAAACTGTGTTGGAGAAGCTGCTTCTAAACTGGCATTTATAGTTCCCTTAATTGTGTAATCAAAAGAATTTTTACCATAAGCATTACTTAAATCAATTTTCCAGTCACCGGCTTTGGCTTTGAAACCAAAAGCAGCCGAATTATCAATTATTTTTGAAGTAATTCTTGGTGTGTAACCACCAGGATAAATTGATTCCACAACTCTTTCACCACCATTTCTGGTAAAAGCATAAGCATCAGTGTTTCTGTCATTTCTTCCACCAAAAGCATAAAAGTCAATTGCTTTGGAAAGTGGAATTTGAATGTTAGCCATTAAATTGTAACTCTTGATTTCCGCTTCTCCAAAACCTTTTCTGAAATCAAAACCCGGACGTAATGTTTTGTCTTTTGAAAGGTATTCACCCGTAAAATTAGCA
Organism: Flavobacterium paronense; assembly: GCF_030409795.1. Lineage (GTDB taxonomy): Bacteria > Bacteroidota > Bacteroidia > Flavobacteriales > Flavobacteriaceae > Flavobacterium > Flavobacterium paronense. The sequence continues at coordinate 24,258 of NZ_JAUFQN010000009.1, forward strand.
AATCCACCGTTTTTACCGATTTTGATACCGTAGTTTGCTCCGGCTTTTAATGAAAATCCGTCATAATTTTTATCTTTTCCATACGAATTACCATTTCCATTTTGGTCTAATTGAAAGCCTGGCGTATTTGGTGTTCCAGGAAGAAAATCGCCTTGAGCATCATTTCTATAAACTCCTGTAGTTACAGTACCGTTTAATTCGCCAACATTGTCATTTAATACAATATTGATAACACCCGCAATAGCATCTGAACCATATTGAGCCGCTGCACCATCACGAAGAATTTCAATTCTTTTGATAGCACTGGCCGGAATAGAATTCAAATCGGTCCCTGTGTTTCCGCGACCACGCGTTCCAAATAAATTAACCAACGAAGATTGGTGTCTTCTTTTTCCATTAATCAAAACTAAAGTCTGATCAGGTCCCATTCCTCTTAGTGAAGCAGGATCAACGTGGTCAGCTCCATCAGAACCTGATTGTTTGTTGGCATTAAACGATGGTGCTAAATACTGAAGCAATTCATTAATTTCGATTTTACCACTTTGGGTAGTCACCTCTTTAATATTAATAATGTCAATTGGCACGGCAGAATTGAGCACCGTTCGTTTCGCATTCCTTGAACCTACAATTTGTACTTCCTGTAGTTCTTGAACTTTTGTTGAGTCTGATTTCGTATCGTTAGTGCTTTTTTGAGCAAAAACAGTCGAAAACGGCACAACTAACAATAGTAGTGTAATTTTTTTCATAAATATTTTGGTTAAAATTAGTGCTGCAATTTACTATTTTTTATATAGTATTTTAACAAAAAGTAATAATTGCTTTTAATAATTTAAGGAACTATTTTAGAATTCCATCTCTATATAAACTTTTTTGTTAAATTTGTTTTAGCCCAGATTGTTATATGAAAAAGATAGTTGCATTTTTATTCTTGGTTTCAAGCGTCGGTGTTTTGTCTCAAAACGTCGAAAAATCGATTGTGTTATTGGATGTCGATACTAATCTACCCATTGAAGATGCAACTGTTTATATTTCAAAAACCAAACAAACTTTATTGAGTAATGCTGACGGAGCCGTGAGTTTTATTTTAAATGGTGTTTCCAATATACAAATAACCCATTCTTCTTATGATGCCATTAAATTGAGATCAACTATTTTGAAAGAGAAAGTAAATACATTTTACTTAAAAAACAGTATTACGGGTCTTGAAGAAATTATCATAACAAAAGAACATCCTCAAAAAATTCTAAAATCATTGGTTGAAAATTCGATAAATAAATTAACTATTCCAGCTCGATTAAAAGTTTATTCAAGAGAATTCTTTAAACTCAACGGAGTGAATTCGCATTTCAATGATGGGCTTATGAACTTTCAAATGTTTGGGAATTCCAAAAATTTTAAAACCGATATTCTGGTTGAGCAAAACCGATCATACGGAATAGTAAATGAAGAAATTAGTTCAGATGTTTTAGGTTACAATTTAAATGATATAATGCAGAACTATTATAATTTCAAATACCTAAATCCTATTTTGGAATTAAGTGCTAAAAAAGAATATGATTTTTGGTAAAGGCCTATTCTAAAAATGAAGACTATAATCTAATGTTAGTAACTCCGGTTGATAATACAAAAGAATTGCGTGACGATTTTTCGATACTTTATGACAGAAAAAAGAAAATGATTATTGAAGTTAGTTCTTTTATTTCACCAAAACTATTGCTAATACTAAGGATAGAACTTCCGTTGGTTCTAAAAATATTTATAAGTCGTTATTCAAAACTATTTACAGAGTAGAAAACTCAAATTATTATTTAGTAAGCTCTAAGGAAGAAATTGGTTTTCAGAGAATTGACAAAAAACAAAAACAAATATTGAAGTTAAAAATTATTTTGTAACTACCAATTTTAGCAACCACAGTTTTACTTACAAAGACAGTGAAGTTTTTAAAGAGAAAAACTCTACAACAAAAAAAACTCAATATTGACTAACTATTGGGATATTTCTGGTTTAGCGGCAACGGCTGATGAGCAAGCAATAATTTCTATAATGGAAACTAGAGAATAAGGGTTTTAAAAAGCAAATAATAAACTATATTTGCAGACTTTTAAAACAAAATTCATAATGAAAGCAGGAATTGTAGGATTGCCAAATGTTGGAAAATCAACTTTATTTAATTGTTTGTCAAACGCTAAAGCTCAAAGTGCCAATTTCCATTTGTACTATCGAGCCCATATTGGTGTAGTAAACGTTCCTGATCCCAGAATAAACCGTTTAGAAGAATTGGTAAAACCCGAACGCGTTCAGATGGCAACTGTTGATATTGTTGATATTGCAGGTTTGGTAAAAGGAGCAAGTAAAGGTGAAGGTTTAGGAAATCAATTCTTAGCAAACATCAGAGAATGTAATGCAATTATTCATGTGTTGCGTTGTTTTGATAATGATAATATCATCCACGTTGATGGTAATGTAAATCCGATTCGTGATAAAGAAACTATCGACATCGAATTACAATTAAAAGACTTAGAAACCGTCGAAAAACGATTAGAAAAAGTAAATCGTGCTGCTAAAACAGGAAACAAAGAAGCACAAACAGAGAAAACATTATTAGACAGAATACGTGAAAATCTTTTACAAGCAAAGTCAGCCAGAACAGTTGAGCCTCAAAATGCAGATGAAGAAGCCTTGCTTGAAGATTTCCAATTAATAACCAAACCCGTTTTATACGTTTGTAATGTTGATGAAGATTCGGCGGCTACCGGAAACAAATATGTTGACCAAGTACGCGAATTGGTTAAAGATGAAAATGCCGAAGTTATTGTTTTGGCTGTTGGTACAGAAGCGGATATCACCGAATTAGAAACCTACGAAGAACGTCAAATGTTTTTGGAAGATTTAGGTTTAAAAGAACCAGGTTCGGCAGTTTTAATTCGTGCGGCTTATAAATTATTGAAACAGCAAACCTACTTCACTGCCGGTGTTAAAGAAGTCAGAGCTTGGACTATCAACATTGGCGATACTGCCCCAAAAGCAGCTGGAGTTATTCATACCGATTTTGAAAAAGGATTTATCCGCGCTGAAGTTATTGCTTATGAAGATTTCTCTAATTTTGGTTCAGAAGCCAAAGTAAAAGAGGCAGGAAGCTAAGAGTGGAAGGTAAAGAATATTTTGAAAGATGGTGATGTAATGCACTTCCGTTTTAACGTATAATTTTAGCAACAA
>NZ_JAUFQN010000010.1 GCF_030409795.1 Flavobacterium paronense
GGCATCCTGAGCTATATCGGCGATGAGCAGCAGCTACGACAACTCACATTGTGGATGATGGGCAATCTTGGACAGGCGCAATGGCCGACATTATTGGTTGCCAGTTCATTCATCCTACCGGCCATTATCGCAACAACTTGTCTCGCCGGAACGCTGAATTTACTGCAGCTCGGTGATGAAGAAGCCCATTACCTCGGCGTGAACGTTAAGCGTAAACGCCAGCAATTACTGTTAGTGAGCTCACTGCTCGTTGGTGCTGCCGTATCGGTAAGCGGCATTATCGGCTTTATTGGCCTGGTGATCCCGCATCTGATTCGCATGACTACCGGAGCAAATCACCGCTGGCTAATCCCTTGTTCCGCCCTCGCCGGAGCCTGTTTATTGCTGATGGCAGACACGCTTGCCCGCACGCTGGTACAGCCAGCAGAAATGCCCGTGGGATTATTAACCAGCCTGCTTGGTGGCCCTTATTTTATGTGGTTGATTCTGCGAAATCGGAGGATCACATGATCAGCGCCCAGAATCTGGTTTATAGCCTTCAGGGGCGGCGTCTGACTGATAATGTCTCGCTGACTTTTCCCGGTGGGGAAATTGTTGCCATTCTCGGCCCTAATGGTGCGGGAAAATCTACGCTGCTTCGCCAGTTAACCGGCTACCTTCAACCTGATAGCGGCGAATGTCGGTTGTTAATAAGCCATTAAATGAATGGTCGATTACTGAACTGGCGAAACACCGGGCCGTGATGCGTCAAAATAGCCACATGGCGTTTTCCATTCAGCGTACAAGAAGTTATCCAGATGGTCGGCATCCGCATCGTACTGGTAATCAGGATAATGAAACAGCACAATAATGGCGTTATGTGACTGTCAGGCGTTAGCAAACCGCGACTATCGGCAATTATCCGGTGGTGAACAACAGCGCGTGCAATTAGCGCGCCTGCTGGTGCAACTCTGGGAACCTACTCCCTCACCGAATGGTTATTTCTTGATGAACCAACTTCGGCGCTGGATATTCACCATCAGCAGCACTTGTTCCGTTTATTACGCCAGTTAGTTCACGAACGGCAGTTCAATGTTTGCTGCGTATTGCACGATCTAAATCTTGCCGCGCGTTATTCAGACCGTATTGTATTAATGCAAAAAGGAAAGGTTATCGCAAATGGTAAACCGCAGGACGTATTGACACAGCAGGCGCTGACAATGCTCTACGGCGCGGATATTACCGTACTTAAAGATCCTGCCAACCATTCACCACTGATCGTCCTCGATCATTAAAAGCAACAGGAGTACCGCACTGGTACTCCTGCGAATAAATAACTATACAGATTAGCTAATTGAAACGCCTTTCACCCCTGCCATACCTTTTAATAATCGCAACAGATCTTCTATCGACGTTGTGGCATGAAGCTGGATATCAATGGCGACCACTTCATGATCTTCATTTTCCTGCAACGAAACTAAATCAGTTTTTATTTTTTGCTGCTTAAACCAGTCGAGCATTGATACCGTATTACCGTTCACTAATGTCAGCTGTAAATGGTAATTTTTGTTCATCAGGCGGAAGGTTAATTGATGGAAGACTTCCAGCACCAGCAAGGTCATCACTGAACCATAAATACCCAGTTTCGTACATACCACTGCCAATAACCATACCTATGGCGGCGGTCACCCAGATATCCGCTGCCGTCGTCAAACCTACAATATTTTGGTTACGAACGAGAATGTTACCTGCACCGATAACCCGACGCCCGTCACCACCTGAGCAGCAATACGGCTGGGGTCCAGTCCGACGTGATCTAAAGACAGTACGTCAGCAAAACCATATTTCGAAACAATCATAAACAGGGCGCTTCCCCCATGCCAATTAATACATGTGTGCGTAACCTGCTCCTTTGCCGCGCATTTGCCTTTCCATGCCAATAGCGCCACAGGCAATTGCCGCGAGTATAAGACGTATAATAAATTCTGCTGTCATATAAAATGCAAAAAGGAGCAGCAAGATGGCTCAACTTGCTACTCCTTTTTACTTGTACCTCATTAATTCGGCAGTCATTAGATGCTTTGATTTTTGAAGGTATACAAATTTTTCTGCGGGTTTTTCTTGCAGTATTCGATCACTTTAGGAATTTGAGTGAGATCGGTTTCATTTAAAGTAACGGTATCGCCACCTTTATATACTGTTTCTTCATGCAGCATCCACCATGCAACCGGGGTCATTGCTTTTGGATTCAGATCAATAAATTCCTGGCAGGTCATATCTTTAGCGGATTCATTGGCTGCCAGCGCAGATTGTGCGTTCACTAGTGACAAAGCCGCTACAGCGCCCATAAAAATAAACGCTTTACGGAGAGATGAAATATTCATTTTGTAACCCATTCAATATAGAGATTATATATGAACAGGAGGAATAGCTGCTTTTAAAGCAAGATATTCCGGCCTGTTCAATATGCAAGGAAGTACGATGTAACGCATTCCCGGAATTACATATCTTTCTTAATTTTGTCCATTCGCCTTTAACTTTATCTTTAAAGTTGGCTTGTTTATCCTGAGTACAAGCCTGAACGATAGCTGGGGTTACGGTTGCAATACCCTGAACATCTAAAACCGCATCTTCTGGTTTATCTTTGTTGTTCAGCGCTTCAGCAAACCAACTGCAGTTGGCTGGAAGGATTCGTCCACAGCCAGGAAATCTTCACAGGTCCAGGAGTTGACCGGTTTTTTGTTATCAGCTGCTTTTTGCGCATCCGCTGCATTGCTCACAACTGGCAGAAGAAGCAGACCACCAAGAATAACGCCTATACTTTTTTCATCGTAATATCCTCAACTATAAAGTGAAAGAGCCGTCACGAATCAATTTCGACACTGAGGTTATAACCTGGTTTTCTGTATATGTCATGTTGATGGAAAATATCAAAATAAGATATTTTTATTTCAATACAATGAGTTACAGATGCATCAGATACTGCAATTAGGAAATTTTTATTAAATCGACTGCATTCTTAGACGCGTTTTTGGCATAGATTGATAGCAGGGGATTTTCTTCTTAATTTTATAGGGTGGTTCTATGTTATATATAGATAAGGCAACAATTTTGAAGTTTGATCTGGAGATGCTGAAAAAGCATCGCAGAGCAATCCAGTTTATTGCCGTGCTGCTGTTTATCGTCGGGTTGCTGTGTATCAGTTTCCCGTTCGTCTCTGGCGATATTTTAAGCACAGTAGTGGGTGCATTATTAATCTGCTCGGGTATTGCGCTTATTGTCGGGTTATTCAGCAACCGCAGTCATAATTTCTGGCCGGTATTATCCGGTTTCCTCGTCGCAGTCGCCTATTTATTGATCGGCTATTTCTTCATCCGCGCACACGGAGCTGGCATTTTTGCCATTGCGGCATTTATTGCCGGTTTGTTCTGTGTTGCAGGGGTTATTCGCCTGATGAGTTGGTATCGTCAGCGTTCAATGAAAGGCAGCTGGCTACAGCTCGTTATTGGTGTGCTGGATATCGTCATTGCCTGGATATTCCTTGGTGCAACGCCGATGGTGTCTGTAACGCTGGTTTCCACACTGGTGGGAATTGAACTGATATTTAGCGCCGCCAGCCTGTTCAGCTTCGCCAGTTTGTTCGTTAAGCAGCAATAATTATCCCGGTTGTCACCGGATCATAGTCACTTGATGTGACTATGATCCGATTAATACTCTCTCCGCTACGCAGTGTTGTAGATCAATTGCGCACTATCATTGAAATAATTACCTGCTAGTGATTATTTCAAACCTACTGAATTTCATCTAATTTTTTTTCACTCCATGGCAAATTAGCCATTTCAAACATTATCATGGCTGATATTTTCCGTAGTCAGTTTAATGTTTTAAAAGTGCTGTGGGAAAGTGAACAAAGAGTTTCCGTAAGCGTGATGCTATGGGCGGTTAAATAAGTAATCCGGGTTCATTTTTTTGCAACTGGCGTGATTACATTGCATAAATATCCGTGTCTCCAGACGCTATATAAAAAACCTGAAGACATGAATGTGTTATTTACTCAGGTAATTTCAATGCGTTAAAAGAAAGCTGGCAATCCAATTGCCAGCTTAAGTCGAAACAAGGAGACTCGATATTTAAATCGGATTACATTTTAACTTTAGTAATATTCTTCAGAGATCACAAACTGGTTATTGATAACTTATTCTTGGGCAGTAATCCGCAAACGTTAACTTTTTGTTTGCTATTTACAAGCTGATAACAACCAGGAATCTTACTTAGGATCAATATATGGAGTGCGTGATGGATAAATCTGAAGTATTGATTAGTGTTAATAGACGTATTAGTTCACGAAGGGCAAAGTTCTTATAGGCGTTTACTATATTGAACAACGATTCGGACAAGATGTAAATAATGAAAAGGATGACATGTTCGAAACGATAACGGCTAAGGAGCAAGTTATGATTTTTCTCATGACGAAAGATTCTTTTCTTTTACAGGGCTTTTGGCAGTTGAAAGATAATCACGAAATGATAAAAATCAATTCCCTGTCAGAGATCAAAAAAGTAGGCAATAAACCCTTCAAGGTTATCATTGATACCTATCACAATCATATCCTTGATGAAGAAGCGATTAAATTTCTGGAGAAATTAGATGCCGAGAGAATTATTGTTTTGGCACCTTATCACATCAGTAAACTAAAAGCTAAAGCGCCTATTTTATTTTGTTAGCCGCAAAGAAAGTATCAAAAATCTTCTTGAGATTACTTATGGTAAACACTTGCCCCATAAGAATTCACAATTATGTTTTTCACATAATCAGTTCAAAATTATGCAACTGATTCTGAAAAATAAAAATGAAAGCATATCACGTCGGCGCTTAATATTTCGCAACAAACATTAAAGATTCAGAAATTCAACATTATGTACAAGCTGAAACTAAGACGTATGAGCGACATCGTCACCCTGGGTATCACATCTTATTTTTAGTCAGGACATAAGCAACTGAAATTGATGGCTGGCATGACGAGGGATGCAGATGCTGATTTCATTACCCCCGGTGATTACTAAAGGAGAGGCTAAAACGACTTTATTCCCCTGGTATGTGTATCCACCAGTAGAACCCTTCGTTGCCCGAATGCTGGCAGGAACTGTTGGCAGAACGGCAACATTTTTTTTTGTCGTTGACCTCACCATGTCGATCACTATGCCTGTATCCCACCTTACTGGCTGACAACCCCACTATGCCGCTGGTCTGTAAATCCCTCATATCTCTCCTCGCGCGCAATTTAAAGAACCGTTATTTCTCAAGAATTTTCAGGGAATAAAATGAACAGAAGAAGAAAGCTGTTTAATACCGTTGTTATTCTGCGGCGCGATGCTCACCGCCTGCGATGACAAATCGGCGGAAAACACCGCCGCCATGACGCCTGAGGTCGGTGTCGTCACACTCTCCCCTGGGTCGGTCAATGTGTTGAGCGAATTGCCGGTAGAACCGTTCCTTATGAAGTTGCCGAGATACGTCCCCAGGTGGGCGGTATTATCATTAAACGCAACTTTATCGAAGGCGATAAAGTGAACCAGGGCGATTCGCTGTATCAGATTGATCCTGCACCTTTACAGGCCGAGCTAAAACTCCGCCAAAGGCTCGCTGGCGAAAGCGCTCTCTACCGCCAGCAATGCCCGTATCACCTTTAACCGCCAGGCATCGTTGCTGAAGACCAACTACGTTAGCCGTCAGGATTACGACACCGCGCGCACCCAGTTGAATGAAGCAGAAGCCAATGTCACCGTCGCCAAAGCGGCTGTTGAACAGGCGACGATCAATCTGCAATACGCGAATGTCACCTCGCCGATTACGGGCGTCAGCGGGAAATCGTCGGTGACCGTCGGCGCACTCGTTACCGCTAATCAGGCAGATTCGCTGGTTACCGTACAACGTCTGGACCCGATTTATGTCGATCTCACGCAGTCGGTGCAAGATTTCTTACGCATGAAAGAAGAGGTCGCCAGTGGGCAAATCAAACAGGTTCAGGGCAGTACGCCAGTACAGCTCAATCTGGAAAATGGTAAACGTTACAGCCAGACCGGCACGCTGAAATTCTCCGACCCGACGGTTGATGAAACCACGGGCTCCGTGACGTTACGGGCGATTTTCCCCAACCCAAATGGTGACTTGCTGCCTGGCATGTATGTCACGGCATTAGTGGATGAAGGTAGCCGCCAGAATGTATTACTGGTGCCGCAGGAAGGCGTCACCCACAACGCCCAGGGTAAAGCAACGGCGCTCATTCTGGATAAAGACGATGTCGTGCAGCTACGCGAAATTGAAGCCAGCAAAGCCATCGGCGACCAGTGGGTTGTCACCTCTGGCTTGCAGGCTGGCGATCGGGTGATCGTTTCCGGTTTGCAACGCATTCGTCCGGGTATCAAAGCACGAGCAATTTCCTCCAGCCAGGAAAACGCCAGCACCGAATCGAAACAATAACGTTGCAGGCTTAAGGGGACTTTCATGGCTAACTATTTTATTGATCGCCCGGTTTTTGCCTGGGTACTTGCCATTATTATGATGCTTGCAGGTGGTCTGGCGATCATGAACTTACCGGTTGCGCAGTATCCGCAGATTGCGCCACCGACCATTACCGTCAGCGCTACCTATCCGGGTGCCGATGCGCAAACGGTAGAAGACTCGGTCACTCAGGTGATTGAGCAAATATGAATGGGCTTGATGGCCTGATGTACATGTCTTCAACCAGTGATGCGGCGGGTAATGCCTCTATCACTCTGACCTTCGAGACTGGGACATCTCCTGATATCGCACAGGTTCAGGTGCAAAATAAACTGCAACTCGCTATGCCTTCATTACCTGAAGCAGTGCAGCAGCAGGGGATTAGCGTCGATAAATCGAGCAGTAATATCCTGATGGTTGCGGCGTTTATTTCTGATAACGGCAGCCTCAACCAGTACGATATCGCGGACTATGTAGCGTCTAATATCAAAGACCCGCTAAGCCGTACCGCGGGCGTTGGTAGCGTACAGCTCTTTGGTTCCGAGTACGCCATGCGGATCTGGCTGGACCCGCAAAAACTCAATAAATATAACCTGGTACCTTCCGATGTTATTTCCCAGATTAAGGTGCAAAACAACCAGATTTCTGGTGGTCAACTGGGTGGCATGCCACAGGCGGCAGACCAGCAACTAAACGCCTCGATCATTGTGCAGACGCGTCTGCAAACGCCGGAAGAATTTGGCAAAATCCTGTTGAAAGTTCAGCAAGATGGTTCGCAAGTGCTGCTGCGTGATGTCGCCCGCGTCGAACTTGGGGCGGAAGATTATTCCACCGTGGCGCGCTATAACGGCAAACCTGCTGCCGGGATCGCCATCAAACTGGCTACCGGAGCAAACGCCCTGGATACCTCGCGGGCAGTCAAAGAGGAACTGAACCGCTTATCAGCCTATTTCCCGGCAAGTCTGAAGACGGTTTATCCTTACGACACCACGCCGTTTATCGAAATTTCTATTCAGGAAGTTTTCAAAACACTGGTTGAGGCTATCATCCTCGTCTTCCTGGTCATGTATCTGTTTTTGCAGAATTTCCGTGCCACAATCATCCCGACGATTGCCGTACCGGTGGTTATTCTCGGGACGTTTGCGATCTTGTCGGCGGTCGGTTTCACCATCAACACGTTAACTATGTTCGGGATGGTGCTGGCGATAGGGTTACTGGTGGATGACGCCATCGTAGTGGTGGAGAACGTCGAGCGTGTCATTGCGGAAGATAAGCTACCGCCGAAGGAAGCGACGCATAAATCGATGGGGCAGATCCAACGTGCGCTGGTCGGTATTGCCGTTGTTCTTTCCGCAGTGTTTATGCCGATGGCCTTTATGAGCGGTGCAACCGGGGAGATCTACCGCCAGTTCTCCATCACGCTGATCTCCTCCATGCTGCTTTCAGTATTTGTGGCAATGAGCCTGACCCCTGCCCTGTGCGCCACCATTCTGAAAGCCGCGCCGGAAGGCGGTCACAAACCTAATGCCCTGTTCGCACGCTTCAACACGCTGTTTGAAAAATCAACTCAGCACTATACCGATAGCACCCGCTCACTGTTGCGTTGTACCGGTCGCTACATGGTGATCTACCTGCTGATTTGCGCCGGGATGGCGGTGCTGTTCCTGCGCACGCCGACCTCTTTCTTACCAGAAGAGGATCAGGGGGTATTTATGACCACCGCGCAGTTACCTTCCGGTGCCACCATGGTTAACACCACGAAAGTGCTGCAACAGGTGACGGATTATTATCTTACAAAAGAGAAAGATAATGTTCAGTCGGTGTTTACCGTTGGCGGCTTTGGCTTCAGCGGCCAGGGGCAAAACAACGGTCTGGCGTTTATCAGTCTCAAGCCGTGGTCTGAACGTGTCGGTGAGGAAAACTCGGTTACCGCGATCATTCAGCGGGCAATGATTGCGCTAAGCAGTATCAATAAAGCCGTCGTCTTCCCGTTCAACTTACCCGCGGTGGCTGAACTGGGTACGCGTCAGGTTTTGATATGGAACTGCTAGACAACGGTAACCTGGGGCACGAAAAACTAACCCAGGCACGAAACGAGCTGTTATCACTGGCAGCGCAAGCACCGAATCAGGTCACCGGGGTACGCCCGAACGCA
>NZ_JAUFQN010000011.1 GCF_030409795.1 Flavobacterium paronense
ACACGCGCGCTATATTATCAAGTAACTTTTACAGTGAAAAAAGCTGATTCTAGTTTAGCAGACGACCTAGTGAAAACTATCTCAGTCACTGTGATTAACCGTTTTGCTAATATAACTGTACAATTCATAAATGAAAAAGGAACAGCTTTACATGAACCCGTTCTAATTGAAGGAATGATTGGTAAAACTGTTGATTTAACAAAAGAAAAACGATTACGGATGTTATCACAGAAATAATTAATAAGAAGTATCTGGTTAACCATCGTCCAACAGATGAAGAGGCTGTTCTAGTTGAAGCGGCAGGGACGACAGTTCAATATAAATTTGAAGGGACACTGTTTTTAGAGTCAGCGCCAACTTCAATCGATTTTGGAATTAAAAAAATTGGTTTGTTTGACCAAAAAATAGAGAAGCCAACCTATGACAATCCTTTAAAAGTTTGGGATAACCGAGGAACTCTTAGTCAATGGACGATGACGGCAACGGTTGAAGATCCTTTTAAAAATCAAGTAGATCCAAGTAAAATTTTACCAAAAGCGCTTCAGTATAAAGTAGATGGAGGGGAGACGCTCCTTTTAGAGGAAGGGAAGCAGTGCCGATTGTTGTTCATCAGCATCAAAGCCCAGGCTCATACAACATAAGCGATAGTTGGGACAACGGGAAATCGGGATTGCAATTAAATATTCCAGCGGGAAGTATTCGAAAACTTGGTGAATATCAAGCGACTATTTTATGGAAACTAGGATTCACCCCCTAATGAAAGGAGCGTTGATTATGAAAGAATAAACAGAAAAAGACGGATTGTTCTTATTTTATGTTTTCTTTATAGTGCCTTCTCCTTATCATGTTACGCATTTGCGGAAGAAAATGGTGGAGCGGTTCAAACAAATGGCGAGATTGCTTTTTTTGAGGAAAAAACCACACAGACTTCTAATGAACCAACTATCCAAAAGCCAAAAGGAAAATTACCGGCAACAGTGAAGTTGTTCGAAACAGTTTAGGTGGAATTGGAGTGTTAATTCTTTTACTGTTGTTATTCTCTTTATAGAAAACGGAGGAATCAAAAAAATGAGTAAAAAGTCCAACTGCTTTCTGTTAGTTTTGGAGTTTGCATATTATTTTCTATACTATTTTCTGATTCTGTACAGGCGACATCCTCAGTACCGGGGGAAGGATTAATTGAATTTCAAGGTACTTATCCTAGGCAGGTAATCGATCCAGAACACCCAGGAGAAAGTGCAGATCCAGGAGGAAGTCCTTATACGACAGGCGATTTAAGAATAGATTATGTTCCTAAATTCGAATTTTGGAAAGTGAAGAGAGTGAAAACAGATCAAGTTTACTATGGTAATGCTCAATTGTTTCATGGAAATACTGGAGTGCGAGGGAATTATATTCAATTATCGGATTATCGTGCGACTGGAGGCGGTTGGACCTTACAGGTTCGTCAAGAAACACAATTTAGAAATGAAGGCACAATAAACAAAGAACTAAAAGGAGCGGTTATATCGTTAGACAAGTCGTGGGCTAATTCTACGAGTTCTTCAACAGCACCTTTAGTTTCAAAAGAAGTGATTCAAATGAACCGAATCGGAGAAACTTATAATTTGGCTGAAGCTAAAAAAGGAACAGGCGAGGGGACTTGGGCAATTATTTTCGGTGCTACAAATGATAACTCTCAAAAAATGAAAAATACTCTAGTCCCTAAATTGGATAGCAAAGGCAATCCCGTCGTCGATAGTAATTTTGAAAATAAACCAATCTATGAAAATACAGCATTGAGTTTATCGATTCCAGGAGCAACAAAAAAAGATTTAGTAACCTATCAAACGGTGATAACTTGGATATTATCCGAGCTACCATAAATAAATGAATGAAAAAAATTGGAGGAATTAAACATGAAAAATTCACAAAAATTAGTAGGAGTTGCCTTATTAGCTACAGCAGCAGTAGGTCTAGCCTTACCGAGTATTTCAAAAGCAGCACCAAGCGTAACAGGAAAAGGAAAAGTGACATTTACTCAAGACTTAACAACAAATCCGTCGAATAACAAACCAGGAGAATCAACGGGGCCAGAATTAAATGAGCCATCACAAAATACAGATCCCTTAGCATTGAAAATTGTATCTGTCACAGATATGGATTTTGATTCTCATAATATTATTTCAAATGATTCTAATAAATCATATGAAGCTTTACCATTTGCAACTACTACCGGCAAAGACGATAAAAAAGAACCCGTGAAAACTGCCCATTTTGTTCGTTTCCAAGACGTTCGCGCCGATACGACAAACAACTATTTTACTATTTCTGCAAAAATGACAAAACAATTTTCAAATGCAACAAAGGCACAACTTTAAGTGGTGCTACATTGGATTACAAAAATATTTCTTTAGTAACAGGAACAAACAAGTCAACTTTACCATCTGCAGCTACAGTAAAAGCTGTAACTCCGTTAGTGTTTGATGTGGAACAAACATTTGTAGAGAACAAAGAAGTAGGAAAAGGTTTTGGTGTTTTCGAATTAATGTTTGATACCAATGAAAATGCAAGTGCAGCGGCAGGCAAGTATAAAGGAGTCTCTTTAGAAGTTCCTGGAAGCACGATTTTAAGAACAGGTGAATATCAGGCTGAGATTACATGGTCAATTGCTGACGCAAAATAGTTCTCTCAGGATTCGTTGTATCAGAGAGTGGAACAAAACTAAAAATCAGTTTTGTTCGCTCTTTAAATCTGAATAATCGGCGAGAAGAAAGCATCCCCTATACTTTGTTCCAATCCTATCAAGCTCTAAATGCTAAAATAGTAAGAACTTAAGGACTTAGCTTTCAAGGCTAAATGCTTTTATCTCGACCTATTCTTTAAAAGAAAGAAGGATTCTAGTGAATAAAAAAGAATAGCTTATTTTATGATGATCGTATACATAGTTGGGTTTTGCCTATTTTTTTCTGTTAAGGCAAAAGCTGAATCAGAAAAAAAACTGGGAGTGGAGGGATTTGCCTTTGAAGTCATTCAACCAGAAAACCAACAGAACAAAGAAGTAGGATATTTTGATTTACATTTGAATCCTGGACAAAAGCAAATGGTACAAATGAAATTAAAAAATACTTCTGAAGAACAAATTGTTTTAGGTGTGGCATTGAATAGTGCGAAAACAAATAGTAATGGAGTGATTGAATATGGCCCCAATAATATTCCTAATGATAGTTCTTTAAAGTATGATTTTTCAACTATTGTAGAAGCACCCAAAGAAGTTACATTGGCTCCTAAAAGTGAAACGATGCTAGATTTGAATATAAAATGCCGGAGGAAGCTTTTGAAGGCTATATTTCAGGTGGGATTCAATTACAAGAGAAAGACCAAGATATTAAAAAAGAGAATAAAGGGATGATTATAAATAAGTTTGCCTATCTGACAGGTATGTTGTTGAGTAATTCTGACTCCAAAAATATTGAACCTAAGCTGGAATTTAATAAATCTATCCGGAATTAAGCAATTACAGAAATGCGATATTTGTAAATTTTTCTAATGTCACCCCAATTTATGTTAACGATATGACAACTGAAGTAACATCATGAAGAAAAATTCAGAGTCAGTTATCTATGAAACGAAAAAAACAAAGATGCGGATGGCTCCTAACACAACCATCAATTTTCCAGTACCTATGAACGGTGAAAAGATGATGTCAGGGGATTATAAAGCAAAAATTCTAGTCACAACACTCTCTGGTGGACGGTGGGAATGGGAAAAGACCTTCACCATTTCGAATGATGAAGCAGAAAAATTTAATGAACAAGATTTAACTTTGACTCAAGATTCTGGTGTAAATTGGTTGTTAGTGGGCTTGATTATTGCTACTGTTCTGTTACTCGCTTTATTGATATTTTTACTGATTCGGATGAAGAACAAGAAAAAAAGAACGAGTCAAAAACAACAAAATAAAAAAGGAAGAACAAAAACGAAAGGAAATAGAGAATGGAGATTTTAGATGGTATTTTATTAGCGCTCCTATCTCTCACTTTTTTAGGTTTTATCTTTTTCTTCATTTTTTGTGTTACTTCCTATCAAATAGAAAAAAAATTCGTCTTTTGGAGGGGAAAAGACCACCTAAAAAGAAGAAAAAAGCGAGGCAACGTTGGAATCGAAAGAAGAAAAAACTAAGCCAAAAACAAAATAGGATAGGAGTAACAGTTATTAGTTGTTTTCTAATTAGTTTAGCTTGTGGAGCAGGTTCTACCTACGGATTGTATTACCAATCTACCACCTTAAAGAGAAAGATTCAGAAGCAGTTATTCAAGGGTATGTTCTTTTGAGTGAATTAAGCAAGGAAGTAGCTAAAGTTCCAGAGACAGAAAAACCTGAGAAAGTCCAGACTGTAATATATGATTTGGCGGCTCGCTTAGCGAGTTACGGAGCGCGAAGAGCCGATGGAAGGTTAGGTTCAGAAGAGCAACAGTTATTAAATCGTCTCTATAGTAATATGAAGGAGCTAGGGTTGAACATTGGAGCGCAATCAATCGATCATTAAAAGACCCAGAAATTTATGAAGATTACCAAAAAGATATTCAAAAACGAAAACAAACCAAAAAAAAGTCTTGGATCATTTAGAGTCAGTCAAAAGGATTTAGAAAAGTTAGTAAAATGATGGGCCAAGTAGTTTGAGACGAATAAAGGAGCAATAAATAAATGGTAAAACAGTATTTAAAAATAAATTGGAAATACTTAATTCTAAGCTTTCTAATTCCTTTAGGTATTTTGTCAATAATTTATTTTTCGATTGGAATCTATCCAGGTAGCCAAGAGAGAACGATTTTGGCAAGTGATTCATTTTCTCAGTTTTCTAACTTTTTTTCCGGGTTTAAGCATGTATTGTCAGGAGAGCAATCTATTTTTTATACATGGAATAGCTCATTAGGGTTAAATTACTGTCCTTTATGGCTTACTACTTAGGGGGGATTTTTACTCCTTTAGTAGTCTTTTTTGAAGGAATTCAAATTACTGATTTCATTTATGGTCTGACCTTATTAAAAATTGGCTTGTTAGGCTGCTCCTTCTATTTTTTTTCAAGTCAGATGTTTAAGTTAGCGCGTTGGAAGTATCTGGTATTAAGTCTATCCTATAGTTTGATGTCATTTGTACTAGCCTATTCTGAAATTATTATGTGGCTAGATGCATTAATTTACTTGCCATTGGTCATCTTAGGAATTCATCGCATTTTTGATCGAAAAAAGCCATTACTTTTATTTGTTAGCTACTCACTATTGTTTGTATCTAATTTCTATATTGCTTTTATGATTGGTTTATTTTCGGTTTTTTATCTGTTGCTTCAGCTGATTTTAAAACCCGAAAACTACTTAAAGAAAAGTGCTCAGTACCTAATAACACTGATTTGTTCATTAGGTGTTTCATCGGTGGTGTTACTTCCGACATTTTTAGATATTAAAAATAATGGGGAAGCTTGGTCAGCTATTTCAACGTTCAAGACAGCGGACACGGGACCTTGGGATTTGGCGATTAAAAATATGATTGGCGTTTATGATACAACCAAATTCGGCTCTACTCCCTATATATTTGTAGGACTCTGGACACTAATCCTTTGCCTATTTTTCTTTATGACAAAAAAAGTAGCTCTTAAGGAAAAAATAGGCTATGGCAGTCTACTCTTTCTGTTGATTGTTAGTTTTTATGTAGAACCCCTCAATCTATTTTGGCATGGGATGCATTCGCCAGCGATGTTTCTTTTTCGGTTTAGTTTTCTATTCTCTTTCGTGCTTATTCTCTTAGCAGGCTATGGGTGGGTAAAGCTAGAGTCCACAGATTATAGTAAAATAGTTTCAATTGTTTTTTTTCTTTTAGGAATTTTCGTCTGGACGAAGTTTATAACGGATCAAGGGAAGTATGATTATCTCTATACAATGAGTTTTGTGTGGAGTGTTCTTTTTCTTTTGATATATCTCTTATTCGCTTTTTTATTATTCAAGAAAAAATGGAATTTTAGTTGGTTAATTTGTCTGTTTGTGTGTTTAATAGGTATTGAAATGGGTCTGAATGGGTATGGGTTGGTTCGAGGAATCTTGCTTGAGTGGAATTATCCAGCAAGAAGTTATTATGCTAAAGATTACCCAGCGATTAGAAAACTAGTGGATCAAACTAAACAAAGCAACAAAAACTTTTATAGATTGGAGAATTTGACCCCCGTTTCTGCTAATGATGCGTTTAACTATGGATATAGTGGGGTGAGTCAGTTTTCTTCAATCCGTAATCGTCGTTCGGCTGCTTATCTAAATCAATTAGGGTTTCGATCTGCAGGGACGAACCTAAATATACGTTACGCTAACAATACGTTATTAATGGATAGCCTACTAGGAATAAAATATAATCTATCTCGCCAACCAATTATGAAATACGGTTATGAACCAATAGAAAAAAGTGGGGATTTTACTTTATACAAAAATGACTATGCTCTTCCTTTAGGATATTTGACAGATAAAGAGGTTTATTCTAAGAAAACATCGGGAACACAAGTGACATTATTTAATCATCTAGCCGAAATGAATGACGATTTTTTCACGGTTATCCCTTTGAAGAGTATCCAGAAGGAAAATCTCCAAGAGACAACTGAAGTAATCAATCATACAACGATTGTTTCCTATAAACCGTATGAAAAAAAGAAGCCAATGGAAATTACTTGGCAAGTCAAGATTCCCGCAAATAAGCAAGCATATCTTAGCTTGTACCCTGTAGATTATAAAGACTTAAGGTATTCCAATGTTGAAATAACAGTCGATGGTAACACGTATAAACATTCAGTGGTAGAAACAGGACAATATTATACAGTAGGCTACTATCCTAAAGACACGGTAGTCACTATCAAAGCTTCATTTACTCAAAAAAGTGGCAAACGATTAGTTCGATTGGTTGAACCTGATATTGCTTTACTAGACGTAGGACAATTTACAACTGCCGTGGAAAAATAAAATCAAAAGGGGTCAATTTAAAACCGAGGGTAGAAAAGCAACGGCAGAAGTTTTACTTAGAGAAAAACAAGTCCTGTTTACAACAATTCCCTACGATAAAGGCTGGCAAGCTTACGTTAATGGAAAAAAAGTCGAAATCTTACCATTTGAGAATGCTTTTTTATCCCTTCAATTGAATAAAGGAGAAAATAACATAGTGTTCACCTTCTTTCCGGAGGGGCTAAAATTAGCACTTGTTATGATGGTTATTAGCTTGCTAAGCTTTGTTTTCTATTTATATTATTTGAGTAGGAAGAGAAATTAAAAAACAAGCTAAACCAGAAAAAATCCCCTAGACTAAAGTACTTATAAAAGGCTTAGTTTAGGGGATTTTAGATTAAAAAAATATCATTAGTATGTTTGATTTTATCCTGTTTGTTCGTAGAAAGTTTTTAGTAATTAAATGATGTCAGTATCTTTCACTTCTTTTACATAACATCTAGCTAATTCATCTTCATCATGTAATGGATTCCATACTTGTGCGAAGAAGGGGCTGTGTTTTGCTTGTTCGTTAAAATTCCAACTCTCTCTTTCGCATTCATCGCACCAATGTCCAGCTTCTAAAATAAGTCGAGGGCTAGCGGAGAAGTGATGGCCACAATGACATTGGAAATTTAATTTGTCTGACCAATTACCAACGGTCATGGAATCAGATAAGCATTTGCCACCACGGAAAAGGGCAGCTTTTTTTACATCCTCAATCGTTAATTCGGATTCAGGTTTTGTTTCATCGTATCCGTGATCTAATACAACCGGTGTTCCTACTGGTCTATGAAGGACAAACTTATCCCAGCCAGGAATCTCTGCCCATTTTTTTCGTGAAATAAAGAAGGCATCTAATTGTTCGTCTTCATTATTAATCACCCAGTGGAGAGTTCCAGTATCCGTTAAAGCGGTTCTTTCATTATTCTCACGAATTCCTTGAACAATTTGTTCTGGAGTTATAGTAGGCATGGAATCTGCTTGTTCACTGGCTGCTTGTTGCATTACTTGTCCATAAAATTCAACAAAATCATCGACAGATTGGCTTCTGTAATGTAAAAAATCGTCTAATTTATCTGAATCAAGATACCACTGTCCGTGGAAATTGTGTGTTGCATACCAGTTAGGCTCTGCAACTTTTCTAAAATCAGAGATGCCAATTTTTGCCATCATTTTACTCATTAGTTCGTAGTTCGTTACCCGGCAAATATA
>NZ_JAUFQN010000012.1 GCF_030409795.1 Flavobacterium paronense
GTTTAACGATCAGGTCGCTACCGGTTGCACCCGGGACAGCACCTTTAACCAGCAGCAGGTTGCGCTCAGCGTCAACGCGTACTACGTCAAGGCTCTGAACGGTTACACGTTCGTTACCCATCTGACCTGCCATTTTCTTGCCTTTGAACACTTTGCCCGGAGTCTGGTTCTGACCGATAGAACCCGGAACGCGGTGAGACAAGGAGTTACCGTGAGTAGCGTCCTGGGTACGGAAGTTCCAGCGCTTAACGGTACCTGCGAAACCTTTACCTTTAGAGGTGCCAGTTACGTCAACTTTTTTAACGTCCAAACAGTTCAACGCTAATGCTCTGACCTACAGTGAACTCTTCGCCTTCAGCCAGGCGGAATTCCCACAGACCACCGGCCAGCTTCTACGCCAGCTTTAGCGAAGTGGCCAGCTTCAGGCTTGGTCACACGGTTAGCTTTTTTAGCACCGGTGGTCACCTGAATAGCACGGTAGCCATCGTTAGCCAGGTCTTTAACCTGAGTAACGCGGTTTGCTTCAACTTCGATTACGGTTACTGGGATAGAAACGCCGTCTTCTGTGAAGATACGGGTCATACCCACTTTTTTACCGACTAAACCAATCATTGTTTCAACCTCTCAATCGCTCAATGACCTGATTAACCCAGGCTGATCTGCACGTCTACACCGGCAGCCAGATCCAGACGCATCAGAGCATCAACGGTTTTCTCGGTTGGCTCAACGATGTCAACCAGACGCAAGTGAGTACGGATTTCGTACTGATCGCGCGCGTCTTTGTTGACGTGCGGGGAGATCAGAACAGTGAAGCGCTCTTTGCGTGTCGGCAGCGGGATCGGACCACGGACCTGCGCACCAGTGCGCTTGGCAGTCTCGACGATTTCCGCGGTTGCTTGATCGATCAGACGATGATCAAACGCTTTCAGGCGGATACGGATTCTTTGGTTCTGCATGAGACAGAGCTCCAATTATTTTATAAACGAAATGATTACTCCTCAGACCCATTACGATTGATGGGAGAGTGTAACCGTTCTTACGTAGCTCCCCGATTGGGAGCATTGTTAGGTAGCCAAATTCGGCTAACTGAGGTTCAGATTGAACCTGCTGTCAACTACGACAAGCCCGCGCATTATACATACTTAACCACCGAACGCAAGCGTATTGCTAGTAAAGTAAACAGCCTTCGGTTATCTCTCAAGTTCGTTCAGTGCATTTTGACACGCTCTCTTAAACCGGCTTTCTCTTCGCTTTCTTCCACAGTATTTTCTTCGTCTTCAGAAGAAGAGGGGCATTCTCAACCGCGACGCCTGGGTCATCTTCCTCCTCGACGGATTCGACGACGGGGAGTGGCTGTTTTTTGAAGAAATAGTGTTGTGTTGATTGTTTAAAAGCGGGCGTTTCAGCCTCTACAGTGACTTCGGCTTTTACTATCCAAAGCACCCATAGCTGCCTGGCATACCCACCAACCAGCACCATTCCTGCAAACCACAGGCAAATCAGTAATAAACAAATTACATATATTATGGTGCTGTGTTTTTGTCGGGAGAAGATACCAGGGTGACCTGTTTCTTTCTGCTCACGCGCGGCGATATAGAATTCAAACATGTCATTTTCCCCTTCACTGTTGTTTCCGGGGAAATATTTGCTTCATCCCGATATAAGTAGGCACTCTCCCCTGCCACCTGCCAGAGATGTACTAACGTTGAAAAGCCAACAACACGTCAGTTTTCAAGTGGTGGCTTTTTTGAAATTGCTTTATTTTTCTACCAACAAGGGACGCCACTCCGCCGAAGGTTCTGTCGAAATATGCAATGCGCGGTTTAACATCGTTTCAGCCAGAGAATCTCTTCTCGCTGCTATCACGCGTATGGTACTCTCCCTTTCCGGCGACATTTTCCACAACAGAAGATAATCACCCGTCCATACCGACTCAAACCATTTATGTGTCAGCGTCCACGTTTGCTGACCTACGAGGACATCAACGCTAGCCTCACCGACGCGAACGACCACAACAGGCAATTTTTTGTCCCCGACTTTAAGCGATGCGATCCAGGGCAAATTCTGATCTACCAATGTTTGTAAAGAAGCATTCCACTTTACATGCCAGCCCCGCTCTTACTGCCTGATCGCACCAGGCCGAATCAGCTGGGACCTCGTACCCCCATACGCCGTATAACACGCTTAGCGCCTCACTATCGCGCATCACCACATGAGCAATATCCTTAGTCATATCTTGTTTAACTACTGGCGTTACGGGTATCAGCCACGCAGGAACGGGTAACGTAGCTGTAAAAGAGGACAGCAGTAGCCAACCACAGGTAAGAGCGATAATGGTTCCACTCATCACCACGGCAAGCTGCATTTTCCGGGGGCGGTTATCACCCAATATGCGGTAAATCATTCGCCATTGTTTTGCTGTGAAAACGCTGGTCTGCTCGGCTTGCTGTAATAAGCGAATTGTTTCGCCGGCAAGCGCCAGCTTTCTGGCGATCGCCCCGACATAATAAAGCTATCCGTTTCAGAACTCTGGCGGTTAAAGGAGATCGGGTTGGTCAATATTCTGACCTTCAAGGATGCTTGCCTTAAGTTCGTGCTCCGTCAGACGTCCTATCGAGACAAGTTCAATGCCTGTTTTTAAAATCACGTTCGACTTTTCGATCGGGTCTGCCGATCAGCAAAAATGACCGTCAGGAATAAGAGATATTGCGCGTTGGAGATCATCAAGTATGCGGCGGTGATTCAGGTGAGCATTTTCAATAATAATAAGAGGGCAGCGACTATCAGTTCGATGAAGCGCATGCAGTAATTGCCCCGCCATCTCATCTCGCGTCCAGGCGCTGTCACGGCAGCCCTGTTCAGCCGCGTTATCGTCGGTAACGATCCATGCGGCCTTACCTTGCCAGGAAACAACGAGGCTTAAAGTAATCACACGGCGATGTTTATCTTTTTTGCAGTTGCTGCGCCAGCCAGGTTTTCCACTTCCAGCCTCACCCAACAAATAGCATAGACGCCAGGTTTGACGTTTCTCACACAACCAGGAAAGAATAACTTCTCTTCTCGTAGACATAGAACTTCCTGTTTTAATTATTGATTATCCTTAATCATAAAAATAATGTATGTATTTATTAATTAAATACATATTACTAATATAAATAAATTTTGCTTGATCATGCAAGCGGCATTAATACTATTTATACTAACGTCAATATACAACCACCCAATCTATTTTATTAGAACATACATCGTGCCACACTACGTTCCCCTTCCATCTGGCGAATCATAAAAGATGCTGCCATCAATATATTGTTATATTTAATAGCATAGGGTCGATTATTTTTTAATGTGAATTATTTCCATACACTATAGTTAAAATGGACAGATCATTATCAACCAACAAACGCATTTCAGTCTGATTTCAGCCTTGCCGCTTTATGGCGTAACGAAAATCATGCTGGGGTAAAGATGCAAATCCGTGGCAGTTAATCAGGAAACACCTAAGCTCTCTATAGCGCTTAATGGCATTGTACTCACATCGAATGATGAGACTTCTTTTGTCTTAATTAATGAGGGGAGCGAACAAAAGCGATACTCCTCAACGAAGCCCTTGAGTCAGCGCCGGAACGTTTATTAGAAAAATAAATAAAACCAGCGTTGTGTTTGAAACTCACGGGCATTACGAAAAGTAACTCTCCATCCAGGGCTACCTGACATCATCAAGCAGCCTGATTCAGAAAGTCAAAATGTACTCGCTGATTATATTATCGCCACGCCTATACGTGATGGAGAACAGATATACGGGCTTCGATGAACCCTCGTAAGGGCCTCAATGCATTTACCACCAGCTTGCTACAACCAGGGATATCGCCCTCAGGATCAATAATCTTTCGCTGACCCACCCTGATGAGGTTTCACAGGCATTAAGTTTACTGCTAACTCAACAAAGTGCTCAGTTTACAATTCGTCGCAACGGCGTACCCCGCTTGATAATGTTTCCGTCGGGGAACTTACAGGAATGAATGGACTGCGTCATGAAAGGACTCAATAAATCACCTGCTGCTTGCTGGCAGCACTACTCATGCCTTGTGCAGGACACGCTGAGAACGAACAATACGGCGCGAACTTCAATAACGCCGATATCCGCCAGTTCGTGGAAATAGTGGGTCAGCATCTTGGCAAAACGATCCTGATCGACCCTTCGGTACAGGGAACCATTTCCGTACGCAGTAATGATACGTTTAGCCAACAGGAGTACTACCAGTTCTTTTTAAGTATTCTTGATCTTTACGGTTATTCCGTGATCACGCTGGACAATGGTTTTCTGAAAGTGGTTCGCTCAGCTAATGTAAAAACATCGCCAGGGATGATTGCTGACAGTTCTCGTCCAGGCGTAGGTGATGAGTTGGTCACCCGAATTGTACCGCTTGAGAACGTTCCTGCTCGTGACCTGGCCCCCTGCTCCGCCAGATGATGGATGCGGGTAGCGTCGGTAATGTTGTGCATTATGAACCCTCCAACGTTCTTATTCTGACCGTCGTGCCTCCACCATTAATAAACTGATTGAAGTCATAAAGCGCGTTGATGTCATCGGCACAGAGAAGCAGCAAATTATTCATCTGGAATATGCGTCAGCGGAAGATCTCGCCGAGATTCTTAATCATTAATCAGCGAAAGCCACGGTAAAGCCAGATGCCAGCCCTCCTCTCCGCGAAGATTGTGGCGGATAAGCGAACCAACTCTCTTATCATCAGTGGACGGAAAAAGCACGCCAGCGCATCACTTCATTACTGAAAAGCCTTGATGTCGAAGAGAGCGAGGAAGGAAATACCGGGTTTATTACCTGAAATATGCTAAAGCCACGAATCTGGTGGAAGTGCTAACCGGTGTTTTCCGAAAAGCTGAAAGATGAAAAAGGGAATGCGCGTAAGCCCTCCTCTTCTGGCGCGATGGATAACGTCGCCATTACCGCCGATGAACAGACTAACTCTCTGGTCATTACCGCTGACCAGTCCGTCCAGGAAAACTCGCCACGGTAATTGCGCGTCTGGACATTCGCCGTGCACAGGTGCTGGTTGAGCAATCATCGTTGAAGTTCAGGATGGAAATGGACTAAACCTCGGCGTGCAATGGGCGAATAAAAACGTTGGCGCACAGCAATTTACCAATACCGGATTACCGATTTTTAACGCTGCGCAAGGTGTGGCTGATTATAAAAAGAATGGTGGGATCACCAGCGCGAATCCTGCCTGGGATATGTTTAGCGCCTACAATGGCATGGCCGCAGGCTTCTTCAATGGCGACTGGGAGTACTGCTTACCGCGCTGGCAGTAACAATAAAAATGACATCCTCGCCACCCCAAGCATCGTAACGCTGGTAATAAACTCGCGTCCTTCAACGTGGGGCAGGATGTGCCGGTGCTATCCGGGTCACAGGACCACTTCAGGGGATAACGTCTTTAATACCGTCGAACGCAAAAACGGTGGGGACAAAACTCAAAGTTACTCCGCAGGTCAATGAGGCGACGCGGTGTTGCTCGAAATAGAGCAGGAAGTCTCCAGCGTTGACTCTTCCTCTAACTCGACGCTCGGCCCGACGTTTAATACCCGTACTATTCAAAACGCCGTGCTGGTCAAAACCAGGTGAAACGGTGGTCCTGGGCGGATTGCTGGATGATTTTTCTAAAGAGCAAGTGTCAAAGGTTCCTCTGCTTGGCGATATTCCTTTAGTGGGCAACCTCTTCCGCTATACCTCCACCGAGCGCGCTAAACGCAACCTGATGGTATTTATCGTCCGACGATTATCCGTGACGATGATGTTTATCGCTCACTGTCAAAAGAGAAATACACCCGTTACGTCAGGAGCAACAACAGCGGATCGACGGGAATCAAAAGCGCTGGTTGGCTCGGAAGATTTGCCGGTGCTGGATGAAACACGTTCAACAGTCACGCCCCTGCGCCATCGTCACGGTGAGGCATTCTATGAGAATTCACTCACCGTACCCCGCCAGTTGGGCGCTGGCACAACGAATTGGTTATCTCTATTCAGAGGGCGAGATTATTTATCTCGCCGATACGCCATTCGAGCGGTTACTCGATATTCAACGTCAGGTTGGCCAGTGCCAGACCATGACCAGCTTGTCACAGGCTGATTTTGAAGCTCGGCTGGAAGCGTATTCCATCAGAATACCGGTGATCGCACAGATTGCGCAGGATATCGATCAATCCGTCGATCTTCTCTCGCTTCGGAAGAGATTGCCCGCAAATGAAGATCTCCTGAATGAGATTCAGCGGCACCGGTTATCCGCTTGATCAATGCGATTTTGAGTGAGGCCATCAAGAAACCGCCTCTGATATCCACATTGAAACCTATGAAAAAACAATGTCGATCCGTTTTCGCATCGACGGCGTTTTGCGGACAATTTTACAGCCAACAAAAAACTGGCGGCACTGCTTATCTCCCGAATTAAGGTCATGGCTCGTCTTGATATCGCCGAAAAACGTTTCCACAGGATGGAAGAATTAGTTTTGCGTATCGGGCGACGTAACATAGATGTCCGCGTATCCACACTGCCGTCCATCTATGGTGAACGCGCCCGTACTCCGCCTGCTGGATAAAAACAGCCTCCAGCTTTCATTGAACAACCTGGGATGACGGCAGCGGATAAGCAGGATTTAGAAAATCTCATTCAGCTTCCGCACGGTATTATCCTGGTGACAGGGCCGACAGGCTCCGGTAAAAGCACCACGCTCTACGCCATCCTTTCGGCGCTGAATACTCCCGGCCGCAATATTCTGACGGTAGAAGATCCCGTGGAATATGAGCTGGAAGGCATTGGGCAAACGCAGGTGAATACCCGTGTGGATATGTCTTTCGCTCGCGGCCTGCGCGCCATACTTCGCCAGGACCCGGTGTCGTCATGGTGGGGGGAAATTCGTGATACAGAAACGCGCAGATTGCGGTTCAGGCCTCGCTCACCGGCCATCTGGTACTCTCAACACTCCACACTAACAGTGCATCAGGCGCAGTGACCCGGCTCCGCGACATGGGCGTCGAATCATTCCTGCTTTCGTCTTCCCTGGCAGGGATTATCGCGCAACGTCTGGTTCGTCGCCTGTGTCCGCAATGCCGACATTCCGCCCGTATCACCCCAACAAGCGCAGATGTTTAAATATCATCAGCTCGCGGTGACAACAATTGGCACTCCCGTAGGCTGCCCTCATTGCCATCAATCCGGCTATCAGGGGCGCATGGCGATCCACGAAATGATGGTGGTGACGCCGGAATTACGGGCCGCTATTCATGAAAATGTGGATGAACAAGCACTGGAGCGACTAGTCCGGCAACAACACAAGGCCTTAATCAAAAATGGCTGCAAAAAGTGATAAGCGGTGGACCTCCTGGGATGAGGTTTATGCGCGTCGCCAGTGCCACGCTGGAGAGCGAAGCATGAATTATCGCTATCGCGCCATGACCCAGGATGTCAAAAATTGCAAGGGATCATTGATGCTAACGATGAACGTCAGGCACGACTGCGGCTGCGTGAAGAAGGGCTTTTCCTGCTGGATATTCGCCCCCAAAAAAGTTCGGGAGTAAAAACACGTCGCCCGAGGATCAGCCATAGTGAACTGACGCTTTTCACCCGCAGTTGGCAACCTTAAGCGCAGCGGCATTACCCCTGGAAGAGAGCCTTGCCGTAATCGGTCAACAAAGCAGTAATAAACGACTGGGTGACGTGTTAAATCATGTACGCAGCGCCATCCTTGAAGGGCATCCCCTTTCCGATGCTTACAGCATTTTCCCACGCTTTTCGATTCGCTCTATCGTACCCTGGTAAAAGCGGGCGAAAAGAGCGGGCTGCTGGCCCGGTGTTGGAAAAGCTGGCTGATTACAATGAAAACCGGCAGAAAATCCGCAGCAAGCTCATTCAGTCACTGATCTACCCCTGTATGCTCACTACGGTGGCGATTGGGGTCGTGATTATTCTCCTCACTGCTGTCGTGCCCAAAATTACCGAACAGTTCGTGCATATGAAGCAGCAACTGCCGCTGAGTACACGCATTCTTTTAGGTCTGAGCGACACGTTGCAACGTACCGGCCCGACATTATTAGCGACAGTGTTTATTGTCGCTGTAGGTTTCTGGCTCTGGTTAAAACGCGGCAATAACCGCCACCGTTTTCATGCCATGTTGCTGCGCGTTGCGCTCATCGGCCCGCTGATTTGCGCCATTAACAGCGCACGCTATCTCCGCACTTTAAGTATTTTGCAATCCAGCGGCGTCCCTCTGCTGGATGGGATGAATTTGTCCACCGAAAGCCTCAACAACCTCGAAATTCGCCAGCGTCTGGCAAATGCGGCAGAGAACGTTCGCCAGGGTAACAGCATTCATCTTTCGCTGGAACAAACCGCAATTTTCCCGCCGATGATGCTCTACATGGTGGCCTCTGCGAAAAAAGCGGGCAGCTCGGCACATTAATGGTCAGAGCCGCAGATAACCAGGAGACACTCCAACAAAATCGGATCGCCTTAACGCTCTCCATCTTCGAGCCAGCACTCATTATTACGATGGCACTGATCGTCCTGTTATTGTCGTGTCGGTACTCCAACCTCTTCTTCAACTTAACTCAATGTTAATTAAGGAAGCATATGCGCGCAACGGATAAGCAACGCGGTTTTACATTACTGGAAATTATGGTGGTGATCGTCATTATCGGCGTACTTGCCAGCCTGGTGGTTCCTAACCTAATGGGCAATAAAGAAAGGCGGATAAGCAAAAAGCCGTCAGCGATATTGTGGCGCTGGAAAACGCCCTTGATATGTACAAAACTCGACAATCATCACTATCCAACCACAAATCAGGGCTTGGAATCCTTAGTAGAAGCGCCGACACTGCCACCGCTGGCCGCAAACTATAACAAGGAAGGTTATATCAAGCGTCTGCCTGCCGATCCCTGGGGCAATGATTATGTCCTCGTTAATCCTGGTGAACATGGTGCATACGATCTGCTTTCAGCAGGGCCCGATGGTGAAATGGGAACCGAGGACGACATCACCAACTGGGGTTTGAGCAAGAAGAAAAAGTAAGTCAGCGATGAATCAGCAACGCGGGTTTACCTGCTGGAGATGATGCTGGTGCTGGCGCTGGTCGCTATCACGGCAAGCGTGGTGCTCTTCACATATGGCCGGGAGGATGTCGCCAGCACTCGTGCGCGCGAAACAGCGGCGCGGTTTTACCGCTGCACTTGAATTAGCCATCGACCGCGCCACGCTCAGTGGTCAGCCTGTCGGTATCCATTTCTCTGATTCAGCATGGCGCATTATGGTACCGGGCAAAACACCATCAGCCTGGCGCTGGGTTCCATTACAAGAAGATGCCGCAGACGAGAGCCAAAATGACTGGGATGAAGAACTCTCAATCCATCTTCAGCCATTTAAACCTGATGACAGCAACCAGCCACAGGTTGTGATTCTGGCCGACGGACAAATCACGCCCTTCTCTTTGTTGATGGCTAACGCCGGGACCGGTGAGCCGCTCCTGACGTTAGTCTGTTCAGGCTCATGGCCCTGGATCAAACGCTCGCCAGAGATACCCGCCATGAACAAACAATCAGGGATGACACTGCTTGAAGTCTTACTGGCGATGAGTATTTCACCGCTGTTGCTCTGACATATCCTTTCCACAGAGCAGAAACAAAATATCAGCCGCAAAATCTGCCTGCTGCATGAGCTATTCCAGCCCGTGCATCCGGTGTGTGCCGTGTCGGTTCGCCTGCAGTGGGGACTAAGGGTGATGGCAGAGCGGATGATTAAGTGTCTGCCGCGTGAGGCCAGCAGCCCGGTAGTAGCGCTACTGCAACATCCCTTCGAACAACGGTAGCCCGGAGCAGGCACGTGACGATTTCGGTGAAACCGTAGGTGCCATACTCGATACGGTAAGCACCTTTCCCCTTATTCCCGCCCCGGTGCGGACCATTATTCAGGCCGTGCGTTCCTCGGTGGTGTCAGTGGCCCGCGCTGTCTGGGATTTCTTCTTCTGAGTGTTTAATTCTGCCCTATTATTCTCCGAGCCCTGTCGCAAGTGGCGGCAGGGCTTTCTTTATTTGTTTTACCCATACTGAGGAGTCTGCTTATGACCCGTCTGGCTTCGCGCTTTGGCGCTGCAAATCTTATTCGCCGTGACCGTCCGTTAACCCGTGAAGAGTTATTTCGCGTGGTGCCCAGCGTATTCAGTGAGGATAAACACGATCCCGCAGTGAACGCTACACGTATATACCCACAATTTCCCTGCTGGACAGCCTGCAGCGGGAAGGCTTCCAGCCATTCTTTGCCTGTCAGACACGGGTACGTGACCCCCGTCGTCGTGAGCATACTAAGCATATGCTGCGCCTACGTCGGGAGGGGCAAATTACCGGTAAACAGGTTCCGGAAATTATCCTGCTTAACTCTCACGATGGCACCAGTTCGTACCAGATGCTGCCGGGCATGTTCAGGGCGGTGTGCCAGAACGGTCTGGTCTGCGGCGAGTCGTTTGGCGAGGTGCGGGTGCCACACAAGGGTGGATGTGGTGAGTCAGGTTATTGAGGGGGCGTATGAAGTGCTGGGGATTTTTGAGCGTGTGGAAGAAAGAGGGATGCCATGCAGTCGTTGCTTTTACCGCCACCTGTGCAGCAGGCACTGGCAAAAGCAGCGCTTACGTATCGCTTTGGTGAGGACCACCAGCCGTTACTGAATCGCAGATACTCTCCCCACGCCGCTGGCAGGAATGAGAGCAATGACCTTTGGACCACCTATCAGCGGATTCAAGAAACCTGATTAAGGGCGGACTCAGTGGGCGTAATGCTAAAGGCGGACGAACTCATACTCGTGCCGTGCGTGGCATTGACGGGGATGTGAAGCTTAACCGTGCGCTGTGGGTGATGGCAGAAACACTGCTCACGCAACTGCAGTAGACGTTTCATGTTGCCACGTTGTTAATATCGGACACCACCTGTCCGCATCGCTATGTGCTCGTGTGCCTCAATCCCCCGGTTATAGCTTTTAACCCCCGTTACATCTGGCTTTTGCAGAAATAAAAATAGTTTCTGCGTTGTCCATACCCTGTCCGCCCCCCTCTTTAAAGTAATCACATCATTTTCAGTCAGTTAACTTTCTGGAGAATCTCTCATGACACAGGCAGAACGCCGCCATGACCGGCTGGCTGTCAGGCTGTCACTGATAATCAGCCGTCTGGTTGCGGGTGAAACGTTGAGCGTGCGCAAACTGGCGGCTGAGTTTGGCGTGTCAGTGCGCACGCTGCGGCGTGATTTTCGTGAACGACTGATGTATCTGGACCTGGAGTATCAGTCCGGATACTGCCGCTTACGCACTGCTGGCAGTGAGATGCAGATGGTGCCCGACGTGCTTATCTTTGCCCACCGCAGCGGGCTGGCCGGGCTTTTTCCCGGCCTTGACCGCCGTCTGGTGAATGCACTGCTGATGTGCGATGAGTCTCCCTGCGTGATAGCACCAGCCAATCCGGTTCCTTCGCCTTCAGGAGCATTGTCTTTCTGGAGACTGATTCAGGCCATTACCGGGCGCAGGCGGGTGACGCTGATTGCAGAGGGGCGACGCTGTGAGCGCCTAGCTCCCTGCCGGTTACTCATCCACCAGCAGACCTGGTATCTGGTGGCTGAACACGAAGGGCATATCGCCGTATTCACACTTGATGAAATCCATCTGATTCAGCCTTTGCAGGAGACTTTTCGCCGCAATGACAGTCTGTGTCGCCTGGTTGAAGACCCGGTCTTCATTCAGGCCTTACCCCATTTTCGCTTTATCCAGCATTCACTGCTTACGTTTGTTCCGGCCGACAGCCCACCGGAATAGCGCAGGCGTTGTTATCAACCCGGCAACATGGAGGAGCCCAGTGCCCGTTATTGCCATTATCGCCATTGTTATCATCGTCATCATTCTGAACAAAACCGGAGTGTCCGACAGCCTCACGGCCCTGACACTTGCAACCGTTGCCGCACTACTGACGGGAGGTGGTGCAGCCGGTGCTGCCAGTGTCGCGCTGACGCCGTTCGTCGGCGTGCCGGTGGGTATTTTTGTGGGAATTTATGTCTTGCCAAAGTGGTTCGTCTGATTTCAGGGAAAAAATAATGAAACGTAAAACACTACCTCTGCTGGCGCTGGTTGCCACCTCTCTGTTTCTGAGCGCCTGCGATGACAGGAGTGATGACCTCAAAGCTATCAGTAAATTTAAGGACCTCACGCCCCGCGCTTCAGCGATGTGGT
The DNA here is from genome assembly GCF_030409795.1 of Flavobacterium paronense. Lineage (GTDB taxonomy): Bacteria > Bacteroidota > Bacteroidia > Flavobacteriales > Flavobacteriaceae > Flavobacterium > Flavobacterium paronense. The sequence goes on from NZ_JAUFQN010000012.1 coordinate 12,276, forward strand.
CAGCCGTCAGGATGATGTCAGCGAAGAATGGTCACAGGTTGGCTTCTCATCCGGTCTCACCCTGCAGGTCTTACGTACCCGTGAG
>NZ_JAUFQN010000013.1 GCF_030409795.1 Flavobacterium paronense
TGTAATATTTGATTGTCTGTGCCGGATGCGGCGTGAATGCCTTATCCGGCCAATAAAATCCTAAAAATTCAATAAGTTGATGTTCTTTCATGCTCTTATAAAGGTCGTGCCTCTGGCGGATGTACGTTTGTCATGAGTCTCACTCTGTTGCTAATTGCCGTTCGCTCCTGAACATCCACTCGATCTTCGCCTTCTTCCGGTTTATTGTGTTTTAACCACCTGCCCGTAAACCTGGAGAACCATCGCGTGTTTCAAAAAGTTGACGCCTACGCTGGCGACCCGATTCTTACGCTTATGGAGCGTTTTAAAGAAGACCCTCGCAGCGACAAAGTGAATTTAAGTATCGGTCTGTACTACAACGAAGACGGAATTATTCCACAACTGCAAGCCGTGGCGGAGGCGGAAGCGCGCCTGAATGCGCAGCCTCATGGCGCTTCGCTTTATTTACCGATGGAAGGGCTTAACTGCTATCGCCATGCCATTGCGCCGCTGCTGTTTGGTGCGGACCATCCGGTACTGAAACAACAGCGCGTAGCAACCATTTCAAACCCTTGGCGGCTCCGGGGCATTGAAGTGGGCGCGGATTTCCTGAAACGCTACTTCCCGGAATCAGGCGTCTGGGTCAGCGATCCTACCTGGGAAAACCACGTAGCAATATTCGCCGGGGCTGGATTCGAAGTGAGTACTTACCCTGGTATGACGAAGCGACTAACGGCGTGCGCTTTAATGACCTGTTGGCGACGCTGAAAACATTACCTGCCCGCAGTATTGTGTTGCTGCATCCATGTTGCCACAACCCAACGGGTGCCGATCTCACTAATGATCAGTGGGATGCGGTGATTGAAATTCTCAAAGCCCGCGAGCTTATTCCATTCCTCGATATTGCCTATCAAGGATTTGGTGCCGGTATGGAAGAGGATGCCTACGCTATTCGCGCCATTGCCAGCGCTGGATTACCCGCTCTGGTGAGCAATTCGTTCTCGAAAATTTTCTCCCTTTACGGCGAGCGCGTCGGCGGACTTTCTGTTATGTGTGAAGAGCCGAAGCCGCTGGCCGCGTACTGGGGCAATTGAAAGCAACAGTTCGCCGCAACTACTCCAGCCCGCCGAATTTTGGTGCGCAGGTGGTGGCTGCAGTGCTGAATGACGAGGCATTGAAAGCCAGCTGGCTGGCGGAAGTAGAAGAGATGCGTACTCGCATTCTGGCAATGCGTCAGGAATTGGTGAAGGTATTAAGCACAGAGATGCCAGAACGCAATTTCGATTATCTGCTTAATCAGCGCGGCATGTTCAGTTATACCGGTTTAAGTGCCGCTCAGGTTGACCGACTACGTGAAGAATTTGGTGTCTATCTCATCGCCAGCGGTCGCATGTGTGTCGCCGGGTTAAATACGGCAAATGTACAACGTGTGGCAAAGGCGTTTGCTGCGGTGATGTAATGCAGGAAAGCAGGCTGGAGCTACCCAGCCTGCAGTGAAATTAAACTGTCGTCGCTTTCACTCTTTCTTTATAGATGATTTTTTGATGCCATCGTTCTACGTGAGAGATAATAAACGTTGTTAGTTCTTTTATTGTTAAGCTTATCCCAATTATCTGGAATTCCTTATCCTGTTTTTTTGGGTGGAGTAATAATTTCTGCACATCTAACCATTATTAAATTAATAATAAGTATCGGGTTTGTTACGATAGAATATTTCTATATCCTCAAGAATATGCTTTGCCTTATTGCCTGTGACTTTCTGAGATTCAATTATAGTATCGTTAAATTCTAATGTTAAAGAGAAACTCTTTTTTCCGCTTTGTGTAAGTTTAACCTTATATTGATTACAATATCAAATAAAAGGTCCTGTAATGAGAATAATCACCTTTAACCTCCTCGGCAAAACAGCAAAGCGTGCAAATATACATAAAGTCTTTCTTACCCCTGATTTTGTTAACTAAATCAATAAATGCGTGAAAAACTTTACTTGCAATAGAACTTGATACTTCTTCTCCAGGTCTAAAAAATCTTTTGCAATTTTTAACTGTGTTTCTATGTATAAAAAGAAATCTTTGGCATAAGAGATATCTTTATTATTTAGTGCATCTAGCTCAACAGGTAAAGATGTCGTTTTGTTGCTATTCACATATGATATATTCATATCATCATCTCCATCGCGAGTAATAAAATTAATCACCATTGTAGGGTAGGGGGGCTGGTCAATCAGAAATCATCTTTATAAACTCGATTGTTTTTGTAATGCTGTATCATTAAGTTCATTAAATCGTACAGCAGATAAATGTTCTATCAAATTTCGCTCATTTGCCGAGGATTCATCATAATAAACGTAAAATTAATGTATCCTTACATCGAGTAATAAACATTTTTTATACAAAAAAAGACAGGAACGTATTTACTGGGTTAAATATAATCATCCTGCTTTTCATCACAAAAACCGCAGATAATCCTTCCTTTCCCCGGCAGCTGGCGTATGGTCAGATGGTTTTGCAACAATCTCACAATAAAAAGTTTCAACATACTGACTATTTAGGGAAAAATATGCGCAAGATCACACAGGCAATCAGTGCCGTTTGCTTATTGTTCGCTCTAAACAGTTCCGCTGTTGCCCTGGCCTCATCTCCTTCACCGCTTAACCCTGGGACTAACGTTGCCAGGCTTGCTGAACAGGCACCCATTCATTGGGTTTCGGTCGCACAAATTGAAAATAGCCTCGCAGGGCGTCCGCCAATGGCGGTGGGGTTTGATATCGATGACACGGTACTTTTTCCAGTCCGGGCTTCTGGCGCGGCAAAAAAACCTTCTCGCCAGAAAGCGAAGATTATCTGAAAAATCCTGTGTTCTGGGAAAAAATGAACAATGGCTGGGATGAATTCAGCATTCCAAAAGAGGTCGCTCGCCAGCTGATTGATATGCATGTACGCCGCGGTGACGCGATCTTCTTTGTGACTGGTCGTAGCCCGACGAAAACAGAAACGGTTTCAAAAACGCTGGCGGATAATTTTCATATTCCTGCCACCAACATGAATCCGGTGATCTTTGCGGGCGATAAACCAGGGCAAAATACAAAATCGCAATGGCTGCAGGATAAAAATATCCGAATTTTTTATGGCGATTCTGATAATGATATTACCGCCGCACGCGATGTCGGCGCTCGTGTATCCGCATTCTGCGCGCCTCCAACTCTACCTACAAACCCTTGCCACAAGCGGGTGCGTTTGGTGAAGAGGTGATCGTCAATTCAGAATACTGACAGAGCGGGAGAGCGTGATGCTCTCCCGAATGCTGTTTTTTTTAATCACACCTTTATCCTTTCGCTGTCTTGCTGCAAACTGATTAAGAGAGTTTTATCAAGGAGCAGCACATGTGGTATCAAAGACGCTCACGCTTAGCGCCAAATCTCGTGGGTTTCATCTGGTAACGGATGAAATTCTGAATCAGCTGGCTGATATGCCGCGCGTTAACATCGCTTACTGCATCTGTTGCTGCAACATACCTCCGCCTCTCTGACACTTAATGAGAACTGCGATCCCACCGTACGCCACGACATGGAGCGTTTTTTCCTCCGCACCGTTCCCGACAACGGAAATTATGAGCATGACTATGAGGGAGCAGACGATATGCCTTCTCATATCAAATCCTCAATGCTGGGAACATCGCTTGTATTGCCGGTGCATAAAGGCGTATTCAGACCGGCACCTGGCAAGGCATTTGGCTGGGGGAACATCGCATCCACGGCGGATCGCGTCGCATCATCGCGACACTACAAGGGGAGTAAAAAATGACCATTTCGGAGTTGCTACAATATTGCATGGCAAAACCAGGCGCAGAACAGAGCGTGCATAATGACTGGAAAGCGACGCAGATCAAAGTGGAAGATGTACTGTTTGCGATGGTGAAAGAAGTAGAAAATCGCCCAGCTGTTTCGCTGAAAACCAGCCCGGAGCTGGCGGAGCTGCTACGTCAGCAGCACAGCGATGTGCGTCCAAGCCGCCATCTGAATAAAGCGCACTGGAGCACCGTGTATCTCGACGGTTCGCTGCCAGATTCGCAAATCTATTATCTGGTGGATGCGTCTTATCAGCAGGCGGTGAATTTACTGCCGGAAGAAAAACGTAAATTGCTGGTGCAACTCTGAAAGGAAAAGGCCGCTCAGAAAGCGGCCTTAACGATTACAGCATCGGCTTAAGGAAGCGTGCCGTGTGTGATGCTTCCGCACTCCGCGACGGTTTCTGGCGTACCGGAGACGAGGATCTCGCCGCCACCACTGCCGCCTTCTGGTCCCAGGTCGACAATCCAGTCAGCGGTTTTGATCACGTCGAGATTGTGCTCAATCACCACAATGGTGTTGCCCTGATCGCGCAGTTTATGCAGTACGTCGAGCAGTTGCTGAATATCGGCGAAGTGCAGACCGGTGGTCGGCTCGTCGAGAATATACAGCGTCTGCCCGGTGCCGCGTTTTGACAGTTCACGCGCCAGCTTCACGCGCTGGGCTTCACCGCCTGAAAGGGTGGTTGCGGACTGCCCCAGTCGAATGTACGTCAGGCCAACGTCCATCAACGTTTGCAGCTTACGCGCCAGTGCAGGTACGGCATCAAAGAACTCACGCGCCTCTTCGATGGTCATATCCAGCACTTCGTGGATGGTTTTGCCTTTGTACTTAATCTCCAGCGTTTCACGGTTATAGCGTTTACCTTTGCACTGGTCGCACGGCACGTAGATATCCGGCAGGAAGTGCATCTCCACTTTGATCACGCCATCGCCCTGACAGGCCTCGCAGCGTCCGCCACGAACGTTAAAGCTGAAACGTCCCCGGCGTATAGCCGCGCGCACGGGATTCCGGTACGCCCGCAAACAGTTCGCGCACAGGCGTAAACACGCCGGTATAGGTCGCCGGGTTAGAACGTGGAGTACGACCAATTGGGCTTTGGTCGATATCGATCACTTTATCGAAATGCTCCAGCCCCTGAATATCGCGATACGGTGCTGTTCGGCGATGGTCGCCCCATTCAACTGGCGTTGGGCAATCGGGAACAGTGTGTCGTTAATCAGCGTCGATTTACCGGAACCTGAAACCCCGGTGATGCAGGTAAACAGACCCACCGGCAGCGTCAGCGTCACGTCCTTCAGGTTGTTGCCGCGTGCGCCTGTCAGCTTCAGCACTTTTTCCGGATTCGCCGGAACGCGTTTCTTCGGCACTTCAATCTTGCGTTTGCCGCTCATGTACTGCCCGGTCAACGACTCCGGCACCGCCATAATCGCTTCCAGCGGACCTTCTGCGACCACTTCACCGCCGTGAACACCTGCGCCCGGGCCAATGTCGATCACATGGTCAGCGGCGCGAATTGCGTCTTCGTCGTGCTCCACCACAATCACGGTATTACCGAGATCGCGCAGATGGATAAGCGTACCCAACAGGCGCTCGTTATCACGCTGGTGCAGGCCGATAGACGGCTCGTCCAGCACGTACATAACGCCAACCAGGCCCGCACCAATCTGGCTCGCCAGACGGATACGCTGTGCTTCACCGCCAGAAAGCGTTTCTGCCGAGCGGAAAGCGTCAGGTAATTCAGCCGACGTTAACGAGGAATTTCAGACGATCGCCGATCTCTTTAAGGATTTTTTCTGCAATCTTCGCCCGCTGACCTGCGAGTTTGAGATTGTTGAAGAATTCCATCGCATGACCAATGCTCATGTCGGAGATAGCAGGCAGCGGCGTATTCTCGACATACACGTGGCGCGCTTCCCGACGCAGACGCGTCCCTTCGCAGCTGGCGCACGGACGATTACTGATAAACTTGGCTAATTCTTCGCGTACCGCGCTGGATTCCGTCTCTTTATAGCGGCGCTCCATATTATGCAGCACGCCTTCGAACGGATGACGACGAATGGAGGTATCGCCACGATCGTTCATGTATTTGAATTCAATGTTTTCTTTGCCAGAACCGTAACAACACCACTTTATGCACGTTCGCGCTCAGGCTGCCCCACGGCGCTTCGACGTCGAACTTATAGTGATCTGCCAGCGATTTCAGCATCTGGAAATAATAGAAGTTGCGGCGATCCCAGCCACGGATCGCACCACCAGCCAGCGACAGTTCCGGATTCTGGATCACTCGATCAGGATCGAAATATTGCTGTACGCCAAGGCCGTCGCAGGTCGGGCAGGCCCCGCCGGGTTGTTAAACGAAAACAGTCGCGGCTCCAGTTCACGCATACTGTAGCCGCAAATTGGGCAGGCGAAGTTGGCGGAGAACAGCAGCTCTTCCGCTTTCGGGTCGTCCATATCCGCCACTACCGCGGTACCACCGGAAAGCTCCAGCGCGGTTTCAAATGACTCGGCAAGACGTTGGGTAAGATCGTCACGCACCTTGAAGCGATCAACCACCACTTCAATGGTATGTTTCTTTTGCAGTTCCAGTTTTGGCGGATCGGAAAGATCGCAGACTTCGCCATCAATACGAGCACGGATGTAGCCCTGGCTTGCCAGGTTCTCCAGCGTTTTGGTGTGTTCGCCTTTGCGCTCTTTAATGATTGGCGCGAGTAGCATCAGACGCTTGCCTTCCGGCTGCGACAGCACGTTATCCACCATCTGGCTGACGGTTTGCGCCGCCAGCGGGACGTCGTGGTCCGGACAGCGCGGCTCGCCAACGCGGGCGAATAACAAACGCAAATAGTCGTGGATTTCGGTGATTGTCCCCACCGTAGAACGCGGGTTATGAGACGTCGATTTCTGCTCAATTGAGATGGCAGGAGAAAGCCCCTCAATATGATCGACGTCCGGCTTTTCCATCAGTGACAGAAACTGCCGCGCGTAGGCGGAAAGGGATTCAACGTAACGGCGCTGCCCTTCGGCATATAAGGTGTCGAAAGCGAGCGAGGATTTGCCAGAACCCGAAAGCCCGGTCACGACAATGAGCTTGTCGCGGGGGATAACGAGGTTGATGTTTTTGAGATTATGGGTGCGGGCGCCCCGAACTTCGATCTTATCCATTCACCTTTCCCGGATTAAACGCTTTTTTGCCCGGTGGCATGGTGCTACCGGCGATCACAAACGGTTAATTATGACACAAATTGACCTGAATGAATATACAGTATTGGAATGCATTACCCGGAGTGTTGTGTAACAATGTCTGGCCAGGTTTGTTTCCCGGAACCGAGGTCACAACATAGTAAAAGCGCTATTGGTAATGGTACAATCGCGCGTTTACACTTATTCAGAACGATTTTTTTCAGGAGACACGAACATGGCCAGCAGAGGCGTAAACAAGGTTATTCTCGTTGGTAATCTGGGTCAGGACCCGGAAGTACGCTACATGCCAAATGGTGGCGCAGTTGCCAACATTACGCTGGCTACTTCCGAATCCTGGCGTGATAAAGCGACCGGCGAGATGAAAGAACAGACTGAATGGCACCGCGTTGTGCTGTTCGGCAAACTGGCAGAAGTGGCGAGCGAATATCTGCGTAAAGGTTCTCAGGTTTATATCGAAGGTCAGCTGCGTACCCGTAAATGGACCGATCAATCCGGTCAGATCGCTACACCACAGAAGTCGTGGTGAACGTTGGCGGCACCATGCAGATGCTGGGTGGTCGTCAGGGTGGTGGCGCTCCGGCAGGTGGCAATATCGGTGGTGGTCAGCCGCAGGGCGGTTGGGGTCAGCCTCAGCAGCCGCAGGGTGGCAATCAGTTCAGCGGCGGCGCGCAGTCTCGCCCGCAGCAGTCCGCTCCGGCAGCGCCGTCTAACGAGCCGCCGATGGACTTTGATGATGACATTCCGTTCTGATTTGTCATTAAAACAATAGGTTATATTGTTTTAAGGTGGATGATTAAAGCATCTGCCAGCCATAAAAAAGAAGCCTCCGTTATGGAGGCTTCTACGTATCAGGTCAAAATCATTGGCCATTGTGGCGGTGTCTGATTCATCTCTTCTATCATCACCGACTCGATGTTGTGCCAGATAGCGGTGATGTCCGCCATTGTGATGCCAAGCAACCCCATTGCGAACCAACAGGCGGAAACAACGCCCAGACCGCTGCTGATCACCGCAAGCCCGACATAATCAGACCGACGAAAACGGATGTTGAGTGTGCTGGCCAGAAACATCATTACGGCACTAAGAAGTTGCCAGCGAAGAAGAACCACGCCAGTGGTGAGGGTAGCCATCAAACAATTCCTCTGAAAAGAGCCGATGCCCTGGACAGCGCGGCGTTGTTCACGGGAGGCGTGGTACACTCTGGCTATCGCGGGGCTTGCAGAACACAAAAATGAAACACTCTGTTTGTTTCATTAATTTTGTGAACTATATCACAATTGATTGTTTGTTAGCCATATTAGGCCGTGACTTTTATTGCTGTACAGATTATGTGGTTTTTCAGTGGCATTAAGGGCATATCTTCCCGCCGCCTCTGCATCCTGTAGGAAATTAATTTTGAATATCAATGAATTATTTTCATCCAGGTGACGATTAGAAAGGTATCAATTTCAAATCAGGCAAAAGTGCTATTTATACCGTAAGATTTATCTAAAGACGTCGGTACCCAGGGTTTTCACCTTGCAATGGCCGGGTATAAACAGGCAGGAAATTGATAGCAATGAGTCATCGTGCACGACACCAATTACTGGCGTTGCCGGGCATTATCTTTTTAGTTCTCTTTCCCATCATTCTTTCGCTATGGATTGCCTTCCTTTGGGCAAAATCAGAAGTGAATAATCAGCTCCGAACCTTTGCTCAACTGGCACTGGATAAATCCGAGCTGGTCATTCGCCAGGCAGATTTAGTGAGCGATGCAGCTGAACGCTATCAGGGGCAAGTTTGCACTCCAGCCCATCAAAAGCGAATGTTGAATATTATTCGTGGCTATCTTTATATTAATGAATTGATCTATGCCCGTGATAACCATTTTTTATGCTCATCGCTGATAGCGCCTGTAAACGGCTATACGATTGCACCGGCCGATTATAAGCGTGAACCTAACGTTTCTATCTATTATTACCGCGATACGCCTTTTTTCTCTGGCTATAAAATGACCTATATGCAGCGGGGAAATTATGTGGCGGTTATCAACCCTCTCTTCTGGAGTGAAGTGATGTCTGATGACCCGACATTGCAATGGGGTGTGTATGATACGGTGACGAAAACCTTTTCTCGTTAAGCAAAGAGGCCTCGGCAGCAACGTTTTCTCCGCTGATTCATTTGAAGGATTTAACCGTACAAGAAATGGCTATTTATATGCGACAGTTTATTCGACAAAACGCCCAATTGCAGCCATTGTTGCGACTTCATATCAACGTCTTATAACCCATTTTTATAATCATCTTATTTTTGCGTTGCCCGCCGGTATTTTTGGGGAGTCTTGTTCTGCTATTACTCTGGCTACGTATTCGACAAAAACTATTTATCTCCCAACGTAAATTGCAACGCGCCCTCGAAAAACATCAACTTTGTCTTTATTACCAGACACACGTGTCAT
>NZ_JAUFQN010000014.1 GCF_030409795.1 Flavobacterium paronense
CCACGATTAACGCGGGGGTTACCATCGGAACGAAAATTGCCAACAGATGGGTAATGGCACCAACGAGAGCCTGATGAAAGGGAGGGCGATCCTCCAGTTCAAAATATAAGGTCAGAACCTGCATGGTTTATATCAGACATCCCTTCACTCCTTTTAAAGTAAATTTGATCATCTGAATTAGTAAAATAAATTCCCACGAATTTGGGGCGCAGGACGCCTTGAGAACGGGCTTATCTCATTTTCGCAGTCACTATTTAGTCATCGTTCAAACAGAGAAACAGGCCGCCGAAGCGGCCATTTATTATTTATATTTTTTCAGCGCAGTGAGTATTTCTCCGGTGTGAAATGCCATTCGCGTAACCAGATGCCGCATGCATCGTGAATTGCGGTAGCAATCGCCGGAGCTGCGCCATTTACACCGATTTCCGAGATCGATTTCGCCCCGAACGGGCCGACTTTATCGTCGCTCGGCACCAGCACAGCGCGGAAATCACGCGGAATGTCACCAATTTTTCGGTGCGCCGTAACTGCGTAAATCACGCGTTAACGGGTGACCTTCGGCGTCATAAATGATCTCTTCGCTCATACTGTGGCCGATAGCACGCAGGGTGGCACCGTAGATTTGTCCCAACGCTAACTCTGGATTGACCGTGTACCGCAGTCCAGCAAGGCGTAGAATTTATCCAGGCGGATTTCACCCGTACGCGTGTTGACGGCAACTTCAGCGAAGTTTGCGCCATACGGGAAGGCGAAATCAGGCGTGATATAACTGCCAGTTCCCACCAGTGAACCAAAGCCGGTGCCGGTTTCGCCTTTTATGGGCAATATCCCCCGAAACTAACTTCGCCTTTCTTGCCGCGCACGACGCCCGGCGTTGCCAGTTGAACATCTGCCACTGGCTCACCCAACATTTGCGCGCCGGGAACAGAATTTTCTCCCGTAGATTTTCCGCTGCCAAACGCGCCGCGTTACCCGAGAAGCAAGTACCGGACGAGGCATATGCGCCTTTATCAAACAACGCATGATCGGTATCACCGGAGATAACATGCACGTCCTGCGGTGGGCAGTGCAGCACTTCTGCTGCCAGTTTCGTCACTACAGTATCCAGACCAGTACCAATATCCGCACCGCCAGAATGAACGATAAAGGTGCCGTCCGATTCCAGTTTGATCATGCAGTTAGCCTGATCGATATCCGGGATACCCGATTTCTGCATGATAATGGCGACGCCGCGACCGATGTGCAGTCACCATTTTGGCGGTTCGGTGACGACCATTGGATCATATCGCGACCCTGACGCAGGATCTCTTCAGTGCACAGCTGGCGGCGGAAGGAACGGAGGTCGGCGCTTTACCTTCACCGATTGCACCGAGAATTTTCAGCTCTTGCCCTTCGTGTACCGGTTACGTTCGATAATTTCCAGTTGGTCGATCTGTAACTGTTCAGCCAGTTCCGCTAATGCCATGGTGATAGCGAAGTTACCTTTCGGTGCGCCATAACCCTGATAAGCACCATTTGGGCAAATGTTGCTGTAGTAGGTGGTGACCTGAAATCGACGTTATCGCACGGATATAACGGCAGCGACAGCGCCGGTCCGTTACACGGTACGGTGAGTGAGTGGTTGCCGTAAGGGCCAGTGTTGGCGCGGAAATCCATCTCACTGCCGTCAGGCGACCATCTTTTTTCGCTCCCAGTTTGACGGTGACTTTCGCGACGTGACGAGAGGTGTTAGCAATAAACTCTTCTTCACGGGTGTAGCGGAACAGTACCGGACGCCGGTCACGCAGGTTGCCCAGCGCACACTTCTTCCAGCAGGATGTCCTGTTTGGAACCAAAAACCGCCGCCAACTCGCTCTTTAATGACATGAACTTTATGCTGTTTCATGCCCACGAGGCGCGCGACCTGGCGGCGTAATAGTGCCATGGTACCTGGGTGGAGGCGTGGATAACCAGACGATCGCCGTCCATACGAGTAAAGCAGATATGTGTTTCAGTCGGGCACTGCTGCGCTTGCGTTGAGTTATAGGTTTCGCTCAATGATCACATCGGCATCGGCAAAGCCTTTGTCCATATCGCCAATATGACCATGAATACTGGCGGCGATATTTTTGCGAGGGCGAGAACCGATCGGGAAGTTGATGATCATATGCTCGCCGCGCTGGGCTGCATGGCTGTTATCGTCTTCCAGAGTATCTGGCGCACCAGCAACAATACACCACCGGTTCATCGTGCACGACAGGCGCATCTTCCGCCATTGCTTCGTCGATCGACATTACCGGCTTAAGCACTTCATATTCAACGTCGATGACTTCAGTGCTTCGAGCGCAATTTCTTCACTTTCTGCGACGACCGCAGCAACACGATCGCCGACGTGACGCATTTTCTTGCCGAACATACGGCGGTCAAGCGGTGACGGTTCCGGTGCGCTCTGACCACCCGGGGTAGTAGTAGATATCCGGGCAATTCAGGTGAGTAATAACGTGAACGACGCCCGGTAAGGCTTCAGCTTTGCTGACATCCAGATGAGTAATCAGTGCGTGAGCGTGTGGGCTACGTAACATTTTAATGACGCAGGCGTCAGCCGTTACGCGGTCTTCAACATAGCAGGGTTTCGCCTGCACCATTTTCGCGGCATCAGTTTTAGGATAATGCTTACCAATGACTTCTAGGTCGTCACGGAAAGTCGGAGCGTATCAATGGTGGCCTGCGGATTATTTTTACGTGCAACCGCCAGTTCAATGACCTGATAGTATTGCTGCCAGCCAGCATCGCGCGGCTGAACAAACCAGAAAGCGCGTCGTCGATCTCTTCGCGGGTAGGTGCGGCGATGCGAATCGAGAAGATCGGTGATAATCAGAGCTGCAGCTGGATCGTTATAACCAGACTGCCACCACGCCAACATCAACCATTGCCTGTTGAACCAGACTTAACTCGTTCCATTTGCCCAGAGATTCTGCGGTACGAATATCTGCCTTCTCTAACTGTGCGGCAATAAGCAAGGACGCGTTAACGATATTACCGTTAAAGATTATTGCGTCAGAACCGGCAAACCCGAAACCATCATCACTGTTGCGTACAGAGTGCATTCCCATGTTAAACAACAGCTTTTGCACGTTTTCGCCTGGATTAACGGTTAGCTCCTGAGGCGCGCCATTTAAAGTAAAGTGGATGATCATACGGCTTCCTCCCCAGCCTGTTGGCAGTCGCATACAGGTCGGCTACCAGAACTCCCGTGATATAGCGTTTATAGGCCACGCTGCCCCGCAAATCTTCCTGCGGGAAAATGGCGTTGGCGACAGCCTGTTTCAAGTGCATTGCCTTCCAGATGTTGTTTTTCGACATCATGCAGACGCAGTGCTTTACTGGCGACGCCATACCAGCGCAATTCGCATACCGTCGTGGTCTGTCATTGCAACGGCTGCCGTCACGACGGTTAAACCTGCCTGAGAAACGGCTAATTTTGCGGGTCGCACAGGTGCGATACGGATTCTTTAATGATAATTTCGGTTAGCAGGCGATCGCATGGGCAGGCCAGGTAGTCCTCGATTGACAGCGTTTCGCCGTTGCCAAAAACCAGTTCAGCATCCAGTGCCAACAGGACGGGAAGCAGCACCGACTCTTCCTGGCGGGCGGCGATTTCACCACCAATGGTCGACTGATTACGAACATGGCGTGAGTAAACAAAACCGAGGGCTTCAACGCAGCGCTGCAGGAATAAATCGCGCATCACGCAGTGGCTGCAAGCGAGACATTGCGCCAATCCGCAGTGCACCGTTATCCCAGTCAACCCAGTCCAGTTCCAGATCCTGTAAGGAAATGGCAATCTTTTTATCGGTACGGTTGGTGTAGCATTGAGTTTGCTGCCCCGGCGAACCAGGACGGCTTCATCCTGGTAGCGGCGCTTCAGTTCCAGCGCCTGTTCGACAGAGTCGGGCCTGAAAAAATTGTTCAATCATCTTCTTTCCTTATTTAACCCTCTTCCCTGCGGGAAGAGGGCATCTGTCATTTATGCCAGCGCATCCATCCGACGCCACATACTGGCAGCGGCTTTTCTGGCTTGTGCATAAATGGAATCGCAATCGAAGTTAAACTGACGGTCTTCATAGACCATCACACCATTGACCATCACGCTGTGAACGCTGCCTGAGCCCATACCGAAGCGATATGCCCGGCGATATGTCTGCCAGCAGCGGCGTCGGCGAGTTGTAATCGCAAATGGTTAAATCAGCTTTGTAACCGGCTTCCAGAAGCCCAAATTTCGCGCCAAAGTTGCGGCTCATCAGTTCGTTACCGTTAGTCAGGGCTTTGGCAAAACTGTCAGGCCACAGCGGACCACCCGCATCGCGATGTTTAAAGAAGGCAAATTTCATCTCTCAAAACATGTCCGAACCAATGCCGTCCGTTCCCAACGCCAGATTGCGGATGTCGCTAAGGTGATGGTTGTGTAGCCGACATGGTTGTTCATGTTTGAACGGGCGTTATGCACCAGGAACGCCATCGCGCTGATTGAGTAGGGTGATGTCATCTTTCGACAAGTACAGCCCATGAGCGACCAGCGTTTTGCTGTCGATGAGATCGAATTGCGCCAGTCGTGCCAGCAGGTCTTTTGCCGTACCAGTGGTGACTGTAGGAAACGTCGTAAAGGTCTTCCGCAGCGTGAATATGCAAACCACGGCCTGTGGCTTTCACGGCTTCACGCAGCATCTCCAGACCGGCATCCGGCACGGTAAAACGGCGCGTGAGCACCGATATGTGCTTCCACCAGATACGGCTCGCTTGTCGCTTTCTTCGCCTCATCAATCAAACGGGCGAAACGGATGTTTTCTTCTACACCTTCCTGGCAACTCTTTGATGCCGTTGTTTACGGTCAGTAGTTTCAAAACAGGTCATCGCGCGCAGGCCAACTTTTAAAAATGCGTCGCGCAATGTGGAGAGCGACCCGCCGATATACGCCGGAGAGGCATGGTGATCGATAACCGATGTACATCCGCTCTTAATCGCTTCCAGGGAACAAATCAGTCCGCTGTAATAGAGCGACTCTTCATCAAGGGCGCGATCGAGCCGCCACCAGAGATTTTTCAGCGTTGAGATGAAATCCGGGCAAGGGGCGATGTTTGCCATAATTCCGCGGGAAAGCCCCGAGTAAAAATGGTTGTGCGAGCAGACAATCCCTGGCATCACAAATCCGGCCATGCATCTCTTTGAAGCTGGCGTCGGGGTAGCGTTGCGTCAGGGCATCGCCGATAGCGACAATCACATCGTTTTCGATGGCGATATCAACGCCTTCCTGCACTTTTGCCGGTGTAGCTGTACCGCAGTGACATTCTTCAGAATCAACATGATTACACCTCCACGCGGCCCAGCAGATAATGATGATGCTGGTGGACATGGCTGATATGATGCGGCACATATCGTTCAGCTCCGGTGGTACGTTGTTAAACTGACCTTTGCTGTCGATGTTTAACACCCAGCTTTGGTTATTCAGACGTACTCGTACCCGGCAATCTCCACAAGGAAGCCTGGGTTGCTGCTGTTATCAAAGTCTTGCGCCAGGCTGAAGACGGTGATTTTGTCTTTGTACGGTTTACCGTTCCACGGACAGAACTGAGCGCAGTTGCCGCATTCGTTACAGTAAGCGTCGAGGTGCAGCGTACTGGAAACGGTTCTGGAAGCCTGGGACCGCAATGGAGACGTTGGCGCGGTTCGGGCAGACATCCACACACTTGCTGCAAACGTAGTTACATTCGAGGGCAGCGAGCGGCTTCCTGGGCGACAAACGCGTCACGATCGTCACTGTTCACCAGCGTGATAGAGATATCGCCTTTACGTGATAGATTTCCGCTGGATTGACGTTGTTCCAGTATTTATCGTTCTGGTGGGAACGGATATTTTCCCGACTAAGGATGGCATCGGTCGCCCGACGCGCGGTTCCGACAGCAGCGACAATGGAGGATGGTCCGCGCTGTACGTCGCCGATCATAAAGACGTCAGTCAGACGAGTTTCGCCATTATGGTCGACGGTCTGGCCAGCCGTTTTTGTCCAGCGGCACGCCCATCGCATTCAGGGCTTCCAGTATCCTGCTGTTCACCAATGGCGGTGATCAGGCTGTCTACAAGCAGTGTTACTGTTTCATTGGTTTCAACCGGACGACGAACGACCTTTCTCATCCGGTTCGCCAAGCGACTAACGCGCAAGGTTAAGGTGCCATCAGCATCGAAACGTTCCGGATTATTCAGGAAACGGAACTCTAACGCCGTCGTGCAACGCTTCTTCATACTCTTCGCGCCATGCGGGCATCTCTTAGTAGTGAACGACGGTAAACGATCGTTGCTTTTTCTACGCCTGGAACGCGTAACGCCGCACGAGCGCAGTCCATTGCGGTGTTACCCGCCCCGACAACGACACATGTTTGCCCAGCTTGAGCGCTGTACCCTTGTTGTATTCACGCAGGAAGGGGAGTGATTCCAGACATTTTGGTTGTCGCCCGCCAGTTTCACACCGCTATTTTTATCAGTGCCGGTGGCAATCAGAACATAGTGGAAGCCCTGATTTTTTAACTGCTCAATGGTTAAATCGGGTGAGCAGCCATACTCAAATTTCACGCGTGAGCGGCAACAAAATCGATATCGTGCTGAATTAACTCGCAGGAATACGGAACTGAGGAATGATATTTTTCACCACGCCGCCCGCATTGGCTTCGCGTTCAAACAGCGTAACGGATGGCCCGCTCTGGCAAGGAAGTAACCTGCTGCCAGACCCGCCGGACCTGCACCATCACGGCACCGGATGGCGTGAACCAGAAACCGGCTGGTTTGTGCCAGCGTTGCTTATATTCATCCCAACCTTTTTCCAGCGCGACTTTTTTCAGTTCGCGGATATTCAGCGCACTGTCGTAATCCAGGCGGGTACAGTTGTATTGGCACTGGTGATCGCAAATATGACCGGTAATGGCGGGCAGAGCGTTGCGTTGGTAGATGAGTTCCAGCGCGTCGGCATAGCGTGTTCGCCAAGCAGACGGATGTATTCCGGAATATCTTGCTTGATAGCGCAGGCAGTAACACAGGGGGCAACGTAGCAGTCGGTTCAGCGGCAGGTCTTCTGCCACTTCAATACGCTCTTCTGGCTTCCAGTGTTTCTGGGTGTATTCCATGGTTAACGCATCTGCTGCCAGTCTGTTCAGTCGTTCGACGTCAACATGTCAAGTCCCCAGGCGTCGGAGCCTTCCAGCTCGCGCATGCAGGCACTTAAGCGCAGATAGCCGCCAGGTTTCAGCAGGTCGGTTGCCATAGTAATAGGCGAATACCTGTATCAAAAATATCGCGGATAGTCAGCTGACTGGCACCACCGGAATAAGAAATGGGCAGTTTGCCGTCAAAGGCGCGAGAGAGAACTGCTGCAACATTGATGGAGAGGCGGGAACAGCGCACGGCCTGACATATACATCTCTTCACCAGGCAGTGCGCCTTTATTGTTGATGGTGCCGAGAGTGTTAGTCAGTTTTACGCCAAAGCCGAGTGATTTTTCTTTTGCCAGTGCCATCAGGCGTTCCAGCATTTCCAGTGCTTGCGTCAGCTTGAGGTCGTGATCAAATGACTCTTCTTTTAAGCCTATGTAACCGAAACCGCAGACATCGAGGATCTCACGAACACGCGCGTACCCCAGTAAGGTCGGGTTA
>NZ_JAUFQN010000015.1 GCF_030409795.1 Flavobacterium paronense
GGTCTTGACTTAACGCAACATATAATGACAATATTCCAATTAAAGACAAAGAAAAACCGGTAATATCACACCATAATCAATTCTATTATCTATGGTTACTCTTTTAGTTTTTTCCATTCGTCATCCTTTTCCTTAAATCATACGCCTTTAATTATATCTTTCTCAGTGAAGAAAAGAAAGTACTGACTGAATTATTTCAGAAAACTTTAGAGAATCAAATTATTTTTCAAAAAAAGACAAGATTGAAGAGCTTTCTTCTTTGCATAAAAACATAAAAAACCTCAAAAAAGCTTTTTCTCTCAGCCTTTTGAGGTTGCTATCGAAAACTATTTTTTAATACTTCATAGGTACAACATTAGCTTCATTTCATCTGATTATTTTTTTCTATGAGAATGAATCATCCATGTTTTGGCTACGAACTCTTACCCGAACTTTTGCCCAATGAACGCTTCAACAAGGTATACCATTAAATAGAAAGCTAAAATCAATAATACTTGAACGAATAAATAGGTCGCAAACATGAGAATCATCTCCTTCTTTTATTATAGATTAAGTGTACACTTGTTTAGGTGTCTTGTCACATAGTTCGCTCAAAATTACAACTATTTCAACAAATTCCCTCGAAAAATATCCTGCACGGTTTTAGAACCTTGTAAAAATTTTTAAAGCCAAAAAGTAATCGTTTATATATTCCTTTCCTTATCGGCTCCTTATTGATAGAATTAAATCTGAAATAAATCATTTTGGAATGGAGAGCTAATTATGCCTAATAAAGGAAGTTACAAAAATATCTTGGTTGCGGTGGATGGTTCAACTGCTTCTAATATAGCTTTTAAAGAAGCGATTTATATCGCTAAAAGAAATAATGCTAAATTGTATGTTGCTCAAGTCATTAATAACAAATTGAATTATTTACCAAAGAATCGATTGATATTCTTGTTGAAGATTGTAAAAATTTATTCCAAGAATTAAAAGACCAAGCCAAAAATTTAGATTTTGAAGATGTACATTCTGTTATCGAAGTCGGTTCACCAAAAGAAGTTATTGCACACATCGATTCCGAAAAGAGAAAATATGATTTAATCGTTTTAGGAGCCACTGGAAAACATTTTATTTCTGGCGCTTTGATGGGCTCATTAACGTATCATGTCGCAATACATGCCGAATGTAGTGTCCAAATTGTAAGATAAAGTTTCTGTAGACTAAAAAGAGGTTAAGGGAGAAGTCGTTTTGGGACGAGAAATTGGACCGCAAAGCGCACAATACGCTTTATGGATTGTTTGATTTTCGGGAAATTCCGAAAGCCCAGAATTTTGACCACCGTTTATTCCGATTTAGAGGATGAAGCAAAACTGATGTTTGGTTTTGCCTCATCCTCTTCCTACGATTAGTCAAGAGGAAAAACAGAATGATTCCTCCTGTCAATAACTTCGTTTAAAATTTACCGTTAAATTATCCACTCCTAAAGCTTTCGCGTTATCTAGATTGCTTTTAGGAACTACCCACAAATTAACTAATAGTCCTTGACTCTGTGCTTTCGTAACCATTTCAATTTTTGATAAAACATCTTTATATTCGATGTCTAACCCAGCATTGCTTCCCAAACTGCTCACTTGAGAAATTGTTTGCTCATTCAACGTGTTGGTCAAAAACTGAACTTGTAGCCCAGGCATTCTTTTTTTCATCTCAACTAAATTGTTAAAGTCAAAAGAAATAACGCGCGCACTTGCTGAAAAACCATACCCACCGATGAGCTGGATTAGGCTGTCATAATCACTGGTGCTAAAGCTTTTGGTTTTTATTTCAATAAAGGTGTTTTCTGATAGTCTCTCATTATAACCAAGATAATCCTCTAACGTTGGGACAATCAATTGACTTTCATCATAACTAGTGACGTTTGAACCAGAACGAATACGTAACGCTCTTATTTGCTCTAAGGTCAAATCACTGACCTTTCCCTCCCGTTTGTCATACGATCTACACTTTCATCGTGCATCACGACCCAATGCTTATCTTTGTTAACCAGATATCGGTTTCAACGCCCCAAGTATTGGCTTGTTGAAAGGCTGGAAGTGAGTTTTCAGGCGCCGATTTTTTATTTCCCCGATGCGCCACATAGCGAATATCCTCTGCCATTTCATTGACTGATTATCCTTGGCTAAAAATATAGCCTTCTGTTGTTTTATAAAATTTTTTCCTCTCCATTAAAACAATCCCCTTAACATAAGCCATACTATTAATAGCTGCTTCTTTCTTTATTTTCGTCAAAGCTCTATCTTGAAAAATAGTCGTGTTCTGTAACAAGCGTATGCGAACCGGATGACTCATATGAATCTCAGCGCTTCCCGCATTTTTTTTCAACTTTCAAACCATTAGCTGTTGTCAAATAGACATTTGCAGTATAGGTTCCATTATTGAATTGATGCTTTTCATAGTCCATATTTGCTTTATACGTACCGTCTTCTTGGCGCTCTCCCTCGTACCAAGCCACGTCACTTTGATCATTTTTTGACCAGATAGGGATAGATAACTTTTCAACATCGGCGACACTATTTACCGTTATATTTACTGAAAATTGTCCTTTACTTACTCTACTAGTATCTACTGTTGCTTCAAGGCTTGGTTCAGAAATTAGAACTGACCAAATTCGGTTTCTTCAACTTTACCATTCTCTTCCTCACTAAAATTTGAGATTTGTACAATCCTGCTTCTCCATGATCCTTAACTTGAACTGTCACTTGCCAAGTATTTGTATCAGGATCAAAGATTCCTTCATACATTTTTAGATCGCCAGGCCCTTCTTTTTCACCCAAGTAGGAAATGTGACACTCTTTACTTTTTTTATCGTTGAAAGATCAGCAATTAAGCGAAAATTGGTTTGCTTGCCATCTATATCAATCAAATGAAAAAACTGGATGAACAGAAAAATAATTCTTGAACTTATTTGACCTGAACCTTTCATGAATTTTATTTATTGGATCTTCCGAAAAATTAGGGTTGCTCCAAATATTATTTATCATGGTGTGCTTCTCTTGTTCAGAAAACATAGAAGCTGATGTTTTTTATAAATTCAGGGTTGAAAGTTGATACGCTGATCTTGGCTAGTAGACTCTTTGTTCTGATAATCTAGAGTGCTATACCCCCAATAACCCAAACAACCCCTCCAATTATTAAAAGAACAAAAGGCGCATCCATTTTATGTAGTGAGTTTTTTTTCTTCTCCGATGTTTTTTCTTCACGTTAGAACCCCTCTTGTTTAAATAAGTCAATCTATCAATGTTACGATTTCTAATAAATATAAAAATAGGTTGTATTTTACCAATTATAACAGAACTATGGCTTGAAACCACATTATTTGGGAAGAATTATTGTAAATAAAAATAGTTACCAAAATCCTCTCAATATTTGAGAATTTCAGTAACCGAGTAAACCATTTTTACTACTCTCTTTGACTAAAGAACAATTGACATCACTGATTTTTGCAATCATAATAAGTCAATTAGAATAAACCGTAACACCACAGTTGCTTTTATTTTACAGGAAAAATATTAGTTAAGCAGATTATCGCACAGTTGCAATCAAACAAAATGTTAATAATAAAGAACTAGCTATTAATCACTAATTTCTTGTAAAACCATAACATATATCAACGCTATTGAATCCCCTCTTATTGTCCTATATGTTATCGAACTCATTGCTATCTTTAGGGGAATTATCGCTACTTTTTGATTAAAGATGAAATAAAGGTTCTTTTTAGATAGATATATTTCTTCTATTTCATTTGATGTGATACAATTTTTTTAATTAGTACTGTATCCTGGTTCATAAGAAAGGAAGTTTATTTTATGAAAATGACAACATTTTTAACATTGCCTGCTACATCCGAAAAAGCTATGAAATTTTACGAAACTAGTTTTCCTAAAGCACAAATCAAACGGATTACTCGATATACTGAGAACGTCCCAAATGCTTCAAAAGAAATGATTGGAAAAGTTTTAATGGAGAACTTGAAATCCAAGGTCAAACTATATACTTTATGGACATGATGCCTGAACAGCACCTCAATTAAGTTGGGCTATATCAATCTATACAGAGTGTGCTACTGAGAATGAACTTGATACGATTTTTGCTAACCTTGCTAAAGAGGGAACTGTAATGATGGGCCAGAACCGATTATGAAACCTTCGCAAAGTGGCATGGGTAACAGATAAATTTAATGTTACCTGGCACTGTTTGGGCTTAACATTATTTACGAAAGAACTTAAGTACTTGAACTTAGGTTCTTTTTATTTGCCTACGGAATATCAATCGATGAAGTAATCACATCATGAAAGTTCAAAATCAAACCAATAAAATATTCAGAAAACAAAAAGCCGATCTAACAATGTCCTAAAACCATTGTTAGATCAGCTTTCCTTCTCTATGCCAGCTGCAGGGATCGAACCTGTGACCTATGCGTTACGAGTGCATTGCTCTACCTACTGAGCTAAGCTGGCTTTGTTAAAAAAATTATAACGTTGCTTCTTTTTTGTAAAGGAATGCAGACAAAAAAACACTTCTGAAACTTTTCTTCAACTATGGTATAATGGATATAATAGGAAAGGAAGTTTTTTGTGAATGTCAAATTTCGGTTACTATAATCGTCCCACTGTCCCTTCTTCTGAAGGTGAATTGTTCACTGTCGATACTCCTGTCACTTTCTTGATTCATGGCCAACAACACACTGGTGTTATAACGAAGCAATTGACTAACTCAGCTGTTGTAGAAATTGATGAAAACCAAACGAATGCCCGCATGCTTGTAGAAAACAATGGGTCATTGTCATCAACTATAAAAAACTTCAAAAGTTATACAGTTCTCCATCCAACTAATTGGATGGGTTTTTTTTCAAAAAAAATAGAGTGATTTTGTTGAAAAAGTCATTACCTTCTTTCAACAAAATCACTCTATAAAATTCATTTATCTTTATTTAGTTCCAAACAAACGGTCACCAGCATCACCTAAACCAGGTACGATGTAACCATCTTCATTTAATTTTTCATCTAATGCAGCTGTATAGATATCAATATCTGGATGTGCATCCTGCAATGCTTTTACGCCTTCTGGTGCAGCAACTAAACAAACAAACTTGATATTGCTTCCGCCACGTTCTTTCAATGCATCAATCGCCATAATTGCAGAACCACCAGTTGCTAACATTGGATCCACTACAAATAGTTGACGTGCATCAATATCTTCTGGCATTTTAACAAAATATTCAACTGGCTCTAAAGTGTCATGATCACGATATAATCCAATATGCCCACTTTTGCTGCTGGATTAATTCTAAAATACCATCAACCATACCGGATTCCTGCTCTAAGAATTGGAATAATTGCTACTTTCTTACCAGATAACATTTTTTGAGTAGTTGTACACATTGGTGTTTCAATCACAACATCCTCTAAAGGCATATCACGTGATACTTCGTATGCCATTAACATAGCAATCTCATTAACCACTTCACGAAAAACTTTTGTTCCGCAGCCTTTTTCTCTAATGATTGTTAATTTGTGTTGAATCAGTGGATGATCAATTACTTGGAATTTTCCCATGTTCATTCTCCTTCAATAATTTATTCTTACCTATTGTAAAACAAAAACGAGTGATTGACTAGTCAATCACTCTAATCTTTTCATATTTTTTTCATAAAATCAAAGAATTTATTTATACAATGGATGCTTTTCAGTTAAATACTTTTACTTCTTCTCGAACTTCTGCTAACATTTCTTCATTTTTATGTTCACGTAGTGCTTTTACAATCAATTTTGCAACTTCAACTGAATCTTGCTCTTTGAAGCCTCGAGTAGTGATTGCTGGTGTTCCTACACGAATCCCACTCGTTTTAAATGGACTCAATTGTTCAAATGGAATGGAATTTTTATTAACAGTGATGTTCACACGATCTAAAATAGCTTCCGCTTCTTTTCCGTTTAAGCCAAAACCAGTCACATCAACTAATAATAAGTGATTATCCGTTGAACCACTAATTAAACGAGCTTCTGGCGCTTGATTAAAGACTTTTGTCATCGCTTTGGCATTCTCAATCACTTGTTCACTATATTCTTTAATTCAGGATCTAAGGCTTCTTTAAAAGCAACTGCTTTTCCTGCTATAACATGTTCTAAAGGTCCCCCTTGAATCCCTGGAAAATATTGCTGTTTATTTTTTGGCTAAAGCTTCATCATTTGTTAAAATCAGACCGCCTCTAGGACCTCTCAATGTCTTATGAGTTGTCGTTGTTGTAATATCAGCATATGGAACTGGACTAGGATGCAAGCCTGCTGCAACTAAACCAGCAATATGTGCCATATCGACCATCAATTTTGCCCCCTACTTCGTCCGCAATTTCTTTGAACTTGGCGAAATCAATCGTTCTAGAATAAGCACTTGCCCCTGCAACAATCAATTTAGGTTGATGCTCTCTTGCTAAAATACGAACAACATTGTAATCAATCACTTCAGTGGTTGGGTCTACACCATAACTAACAAAATTTGTAGGTTCTTCCACTAAAGTTGACTGGAGAACCATGAGTCAAATGCCCACCCGCAGATAAATCCATTCCTAAAACGGTATCTCCATGTTCGATTAAAGAAAGATACGCTGCTGTATTCGCTTGTGAACCTGAATGAGGTTGGACATTCGCGAATTTCGCCCAAATAATAGTTTTGCTCGCTCGATTGCTAAATTTTCAACAACATCAACAAATTCGCAACCACCATAGTAGCGTTTTTCCTGGATAACCTTCTGCATATTTGTTTGTTAAGATACTGGCCTTGAGCTGCCATTACTCCTTCTGACACAACGTTTCAGAGGCAATTAACTCTAAGTTATTTTCCTGACGTTGATGCTCATTCTCTATCGCTTCCCATAAATCTGGATCAAATGCTTTGTAGTTCATTAAACAACCTCCAATTTGATTTCTTTTTACGATTGTATCACATTTAATTAACTCTACTTAGAAAGAGACTAACTTTTAAAAAATTTGATTTGCAGCTTTTTTTAGACGATTCATGTAAGCAGCGCCTAATAATTCTTCTGGAAAAGCTTGCGCAAAAATAATATCAACATTTTTTTCCATCCAGTTCTCGTAACCCAGCAAATAAAAAACCTAGTCGCATTTTCTACAGTATTTTTACCAAATGAAACTGCTATAAAATCATTAGTTCCCAGAAAATCTACTATCTCTTGGCTAACATAAATTCCTACTTTTTTCTTATTATTGGTTGCCCAACTGATTGCTTCTTTCACTGCTCCTTAGAGCCTTCAACAATCAGTACTGGCGTATCTGGAGCATAATGTTTATACTTCATCCCAGAGCCTTAGGTGCTTCATTCTCTTTGATTAGATGTTGGTCTATTGCAACTGTTCCGACAACCTTCTCTAAATCGTTTCTAGTAACCGCTCCTGGTCTAAGAATCATAGGTATGTTATCTTCTGATGTTAAATCTAATACGGTTGACTCGACACCAATTTGTGTGGCGCCATCATCTAAAATACCAGCAATTTTTTTCCTTTTAAATCCATGGTAGACATGAGCAGCTGTTTGTTGGGCTTTGGCTTTCCAGAAGTATTGCACTAGGGCCAACTAACGGAACGCCTGCTTGAGAGATCAACTGCAATGTTTTTTGATTATCAGGCATTCGAAACGCAACAGTCGCTAGACCACCTGTGACACAATCAGGAAAAACACATTTTTTTCCTTTGACGATTAGTGTCAAAGGTCCTGGCCAAAAAGCTTCTACTAAGGGTTTCATTAAGATTGGAATGTCCTCTGCATACTGCTCTACCATTTCAAAACTACTAACATGAACAATTAGTGGGTTATCGCTAGGTCTTCCTTTTACTTGATAAACTTGCTTTACCGCTTCTTCATTTAGGGCATTGGCACCTAAACCATAAACTGTTTTCGGTAGGAAAAGCGACTAATTTACCCTGCTGAATAAGTCTTGCTGCGTCTAGTATATCAGCTTGAAATATTTTAGTTTCCACTTTTCTTTCCCTCCCTTGTATAAGTACGTTTTTTTGTCGTCTATTCATTATTTTCCAGTAGGTACCACTTTAACTATACGATTATTTCCAGATAAATCTTTGATTATGCTGATGTCCTTGTTAGGAAAAGCTTCTGTAAATATTTTTTTTCACTGCTGTCCCTTGAGAAAATCCGATTTCTAAGTAGATTTTACCATCTTCTTTAAGACATTGCTTGGCTTCATTTGCAAGTTGACGATAAATAGCAAGGCCATTATCATTCGCAAAAAGCGCAGTCTTCGGTTCAAAGGTTCGCACACTTTCATCCATCAAGTCCCATTCATCCTCACTGATGTATGGTGGATTTGAAACTAAAATGTCTATTTTTTTATTTCCAACTGGTTTTAAGCCATCTCCTAAATAAAAGTTACCTTTGCATTTAAACCCTCTGCATTTTTTTCAGCTATCTTCAACGCCTCTTCGGAGATATCTATCGCTGTTATTTGCCAGTTAGGTCGATCTTTTTTTAAGCTCAATGCAATAGCTCCGGTTCCAGTACCAACATCAACTACAGTTTTAGGCTCCTCACTATTTTCTTTTAAGCAAAGTTCCACTAGCTCTTCCGTTTCCGCCTTGAATCAAGGTCTGCTCATTTACTAAAAATTGATGTCCATAAAATTCAGCATACCTAAAAGATATTGTGGTGGAAAGTTTTTAGCTAGGGCATTTAAATCTGCTTCTACTTGCTTTTGCTCGTTTAAAGGTATAGCTTCATGCATATGAACT
This sequence comes from Flavobacterium paronense, assembly GCF_030409795.1. Lineage (GTDB taxonomy): Bacteria > Bacteroidota > Bacteroidia > Flavobacteriales > Flavobacteriaceae > Flavobacterium > Flavobacterium paronense. Next base: position 8,798 of record NZ_JAUFQN010000015.1, read on the forward strand.
AGCCAATCTGTTTTCGTCCATTCTTTCTTTGTAAAAATACAATAAAATGCCGTGCCCTCTTTTCCTAATGACTCTAAAAAAAGAAGAAGCCCGTTGTAGGACTTCAAAATATGTTTTAGCCATTTTGTAACTCTTCAAGCTTCGATGTTTGATCATATAAAACCAACGCATCGATAATTTTCATCTAGCTTTCCAGCTAAAATTTGATCTAGTTTTTGAATCGTCAATCCGATTCTATGATCCGTTACTCTGTTTTGCGGGAAATTATAGGTACGAATTCTTTCAGATCGATCCCCAGTTCCTACCGCTGATTTACGGTTAGCATCGTATTCACTTTGCGCTTCTTGTTGAATCATATCATAAACACGAGCACGTAAAATTTTCATTGCTTTTTCTCTATTTTTAATTTGAGATCGTTCATCTTGCATTGCAACAGCAATTCCTGTTGGTAAATGGGTTAAACGAACAGCAGATGCCGTTTTATTGACGTGCTGACCACCCGCTCCACTAGCATGATAAATATCTGTTCGGATATCTTTGTCAGCAATATCGATTTCAACTTCTTCTGCTTCTGGCATAACAACAACCGTTGCAGTTGAAGTGTGAATACGTCCTTGAGATTCTGTAGAAGGTACACGTTGAACACGGTGAGCGCCATTTTCATATTTCAATTTAGAAAAGACATTATCTCCAGAGATCATCATGATAACTTCTTGTAACCGCCGATACCTGTCACATTTGCTTCTAAAACTTCTGCTTTCCACCCTTGCGCTTCAGCATACTTCTGATACATGTTAAACAAGTCTCCAGCAAAGAGTGCTGCTTCGTCTCCACCAGCGGCTCCCCGGATTTCCATGATATATTTTTTTGTCATCATTAGGGTCTTTTGGCAATAGTAAAATCTTAATTCTTTCTTCCAAAACTTCTTTTTCTTTCTTAAATCAGATAATTCTTCTTTCGCCATCTCAGCCATATCAGAATCTAAGCTTTCACCTAGTAATTCCCTCTGTATCACTGATGCCTTCTACCACTTGTTTATAGCGACGATAAACGTCAACGGTTTCGCGCGTGTTGGCTTCTTCTTTTGATAATTGCATAAATCGCTTCGTATCACTAATGACTTCCGGATCACTAAGTAGTTCCCCTAGCTCCTCGTAGCGATCTTCAATCGATTGTAACTGATCGTACATAATTGCGTGCTCCTTTCATTTATACATTACGTTTAATAGTCTTTTATTCCATCATTAAACGCTCTATTTATTTCATGGAAACTCTTCTTTTCGTTTCTTGCTTAGAGGTCTTACATCTTTTGTTAATAGTATCCCAGCAAATTATCTAGTGTTCTTCCTCACTAATCGGAGGATTAAAATAATGTTTGCGGCAGACAGGGTAATAGGCTTCGTTTCCACCTATCTGAACTTGGTCGCCCTCATAAACTGGTTTTCCATCTACATAGTGTAGATTCATCGTCGCTTTCTTATGACAAAACCAACAAATTGTCTTTAATTCTTCAATTTATCTGCATACAGGAGTAAGTATTTTGACCCTTCAAACAATTCATTTCGAAATCATTCTTTAGTCCAAATGCCATCACGGGAATATTTAAATCATCAACTATTCGAGCAAATTCAATGACATGGTGTTTACTTAAAAATTGGGATTCATCTACCAAAATGCAATACGGGTGGTAATCAGTTCTTTCATTAAATCATATACGTTGGTACTTTCAAAAATTGGAATTGCTTCACGGCGAAGGCCGATACGGCTAGAGACATTTCCTACACCATCTCTTGTATCCAATCCACTTGTCATAATGACAACTGGTTTATTTTGTTCTTCATAGTTATGAGCTACTTTTAGTATCTCAATTGTTTTTCGCTATTCATAGCGCCATATTTGAAAAATAACTGTGCCATTTGTCAGTCTTCACCTTTCAATTTGGTTCCTCTCGTATTTTACTATATTTTCGAGAAAAAATCAGTATTTTTGACGAAAAGGCGGCAATTTTCATAAGAAAGTAACATATGAGTGGAAATCGTCTAAGAAATAGACTTAAAAAGCGATATAGCTAAAACTTTATTTCGAAACATTTTCTTTTTCTGCTATACTTACATTAATGATTTCTGGAGGTATTTATGAACCCAACACGCTTTCTATGGACAAACCAAAGAAAAGGAAGACAGTTTGTTTCACGGCATTTTACATCTATTCAAATCATTGTCTCATACTATATTATCATGACAATTGTTTCTTACATACTTTTTACTTTACCTTTTTTTAGAGAACCCAACTCTCAAGTTGGTTTTATTGATTTACTTTTCATGGCAGTTAGCACTGTAAGTGTAACTGGTCTCACAACATTTGATATCAATTCAGTTTTCAATGATCGGGGGGTTATTCTTTTAGAATTTCTCTTTCAGGTTGGCGGACTCGGTATTATGATGATTTCCACAGCGTTCTTTATTTTTTCAAAAAAGAAAATTACATTGAAGCAACGACAATTGATTATGACTGATATGAATCAACCACGTCTTAGTGGAATCGTTCGTTTGATTCGGATAACATTTACCATTATTTTATGGTTTCAACTGATTTTTGGTACTTTTTTCTCTATTTACTTCTATTTAAGTGGCTATTATAGCCGTTGGAGTGAAGCTATCTTCTTTGGCTTCTATCAATCTATTTCTGCCGTAACAAATTCTGGATTTGATTGTTACTGGGATTCTATCATGCCTTTTGCCCATGACTATTTGTTTTTAATTGTGATTATGTTTTTAATTTTTATTGGTGGTATTGGCTTTCCAGTATTAATGGAGTTCAGAGAATGGTTATTTTTTTAAGAAAAAGAAACGTGGTTTACCGTTTCGCTTCTCACTTTTCAGTAAATTAGCATTGCTGGCATTTGTCATTCTGTTTGTTGGCGGAACCATCCTTATTTACCTATTAGAAAAAGATCATCTCTTTACGGGTGTGGATGAATTTAATCGCTGGATTACCTCAATGTTTTATTCAATGACAACCAGAAACGCAGGACTACAAATCAACAATCTGCGGATTTCCAAGTAACTACCTTGATTGTTTTTCTCTATTATGTTTATCGGCTGTAGCCCTAGTTCTGTTGGCGGTGGTGTACGAACCACAACGATTGCTATTCTCGGATTATACCTTTACGCATTTTTAAAAGGAGAAGACAATATCAATATCTTTGTAGAAGAATTGACGATGATGACGTAAAAAATCAATTGTTGTGTTCATGTTATCTCTCCTAATGTGCTTTTTTTTGCCGTTCTGTTTCTAACTGCTACAGAAGAACATCCCTTAATCGCAATTATTGTTGAAGTTGCCTCTGCTTTTGGAACGACTGGTCTTTCATTGGGAATTACAGCTAGTTTGACCACTGTTGGAAAATTAATGATTGCTTTGCTAATGTTTATTGGGCGCATTGGAATGCTTTATACCTTAATGTTGTTTGTTCCTAAAGAAACCCGCGACATTGGCTATGAGTATCCTTCTGAAAGATTATTATCGGTTAAATTTTTAATAATAAAAAAGAGTTCGTGATAAAACGAAAGACCAGTTTTATCACGGACTCTATCTCTTTATAAAACGGTAACCAAAAGTCAGATTTTTCGGCAATTTTACAAAAACGAGTAATACCAAAAGCGTATTGTACGTTATCCCTTCAATTGCTCAAACCTAAACGACTTTTGGCTCAACCTCTTTCAACTATTAAAAATAAGTGATTAGACGTTGCTTAAATCCTTATTTTTTTGGAGTAATTAATTTTCCATAGCTTTCAGAACGATCCTGTGCATCTACTTTAGTTTCGTTTAACATATCATCAACGACTTCTTTGTCCTCTTTAATGTTATGCAATGCAGAAAAACGAGTTTGTTTCTCCAAGAAATCTCGCATTTTGGTGGAAATCAGCTTTTTTGTAGTCAATCACCATTGGATCTTTTCCTTTTCAAGTAACATAGGATTGTAACGATACAATTGCCAATAACCAGACTCAACAGCTTCTTTAGTTAATGTCAAGGTTTCTGTCATTCCGCCTTTAATACCATGAGCGATACACGGTGTATAGGCAATAATTATCGATGGCCCAGGTATCTTTCTGCTTCATCAATGGCTTTGATGGTTTGCATTGAGTTAGCTCCTAAAGCAATTTGAGCAACGTAAACATTCCCGTAGGTCATTGCCATCATTCCTAAGTCTTCTTAGAAGTTCGCTTACCACCAGCAGAGAATTTTGCAATGGCTGCTGAAGGCGTTGCTTTAGAGGTTTGTCCACCTGTATTTGCATAAACTTCATTGTCCATAACAAAGATATTCACATCTGCTCCACTTGCTAAAACATGGTCGATTCCGCTGAATCCAATGTCATACGCCCAACCATCTCCGCCAACAATCCATGACTTGTTTTAACAAATAAATCTTTTTGTTTATAAATCGTTGCTAAAAGTGGTCTGTTTGTGCTTCCTCACTTAATGCTGCCGCAAGCTTCGTTGCTCTTGCTGCGTACCATCGCCTTCTAAATGATGGTCTAGCCAGTCTTGCAATAAGGCTTGTAGATCTTCAGAGCCTAACTTTTTATCTAACGCTTCTTTTATTTGGTCTGCTAAATATTGACGCTTCGTCTGGTTCGCAATATACATCCCGTAACCATATTCTGCATTATCTTCAAACAGTGAATTACTCCAAGCAGGTCCTTGTCCGCATTCATTTGTTGTATACGGTGATACTGGTGAAGATCCGCCCCAAATAGAAGAACAGCCTGTTGCATTAGCAATCATCATACGGTCACCATATAACTGAGTTAGTAATTTAACGTAAGGCGTTTCACCACACCCTTCACAGGCACCAGAAAATTCTAGCAACGGTTGATTAAATTGTGATCCTTTAACAGATAATTTTTTCACAGGGTTCGCTTTTTGTTTTAATGTCATTGCAAATGCCCAATTCATTGCCTGTTCTTTTTGTTCTTCATATGGTTTCATAAGAATCGCTTTTCCTTAACAGGACAGGCTTCCACACAAAGTCCGCAACCGGTTACAGTCTTCTAATGATACTTGAATGCGATACATTAGACATCGGCCCCACGCATTTCTCTCATAGTAAAGCCTTCGGGTGCTTCCTTCAATTCTTCTTCATCAGCTAAAAATGGTCGAATTGCTGCATGAGACAGATAAAGGCACATTCATTACACATTGTACATTTATCCATTTGCCATTCTGGTACTTCTAATGCAATCCCTCTTTTTTCATAGGCAGCTGTTCCTAATGGCATTTCACCTGTCTTCATTCCATTTTCAATTAAATCAGAAACTGAAGAGAGTCTCCTTCTTGACGATTAATTGGTTCAACAATATTTGTGATATAGCTTGGAACGTTTTCATTCTTTTTTGTTGGCTCTATTACTAGCTCTGCCCATTCAGCTGGCACATCAACTTTTTGAAGAGAATCAAAGGTACGATCATTTGCTTCAAAGTTTTTCTCTACAATTTCTTTTGACTTTTTACCATACGTATTTTGGACTCTCCTTTTAGTAATGGCATATATTCATCACGCGTCATGATATCTGTCACTTCGAAGAAAGCTGTTGACATCACGGTATTGATTCTGCGACCCAAGCCAACTTCACGAGCTAATTCTACCGCATTGATAATATAAAATTGAATATTATGTTCAGCAATATATTTTTTTAATTTAGCTGGCAACAAACGTTTTGTTTTCTCTTCATCCCAGATTGTATTTAATAGGAAGATACCACCATCTTTCAAGCCTTTTAATAATCATAGTTATGAATATAAGATGCGTTGTGACAGGCGATGAAATCTGCTTGTTCTACTAAATACGTTGAATTAATCGGTTCTTCTCCAAACGCAAATGAGACAGAGTTAACCCACCAGATTTTTTAGAGTCGTAACTGAAATATGCTTGTGCGTACAAGTCAGTATTGTCACCTATAATCTTAATTGCTTGTTTATTGGCTCCGACTGTTCCATCTGAACCAAATCCCCAGAATTTTGCTTGGAAAGTAGTGCTTGGTGTTAAATCTAATACTTCTCCTTGTGGTAAGGAAAGATACGTAACATCATCTACAATTCCAATAGTAAAACGCTGTTTCATTTCTTCAAAAGGCAATAGTAAATGATCGTACACGGCTTTAATTTGACTTGGTGTAACATCTTTAGAACCTAATCCATAACGTCCACCAATCACAACTGGTCTACTTTCAATTGATACAATGCACTTTGAACGTCTAAAAGCAATGGTTCTCCGTCTGATCCAGCTTCTTTTGTACGATCTAAGACAGCTACTTTCTCTACTGTTTTAGGTAGTTTTGCTAAAAAGTTTTCTGTTGGGAATGGACGATATAAGTGAATATTAATACA
>NZ_JAUFQN010000016.1 GCF_030409795.1 Flavobacterium paronense
GCGCTAAGCTGCTGCAATATGCTGACGCGTCTGGAACATCACTGAAGGTTCCGATGATGAGCGTATTGACGCCGCGATTGCCGCAACCCGCAATTTCTTTGAGCAATTAGGCGTGCCGACCCACCTCTCCGACTACGGTCTGGACGGCAGCTCCATCCGGCTTTGCTGAAAAAACTGGAAGAGCACGGCCATGACCAACTGGGCGAAAATCATGACATTACGTTGGATGTCAGCCGCCGTATATACGAAGCCGCCGCTAAGCTTTTTACGCCTCAAAACTTTCGTTTTCGGGCATTTCGTCCAGACTTAAGTTCACAACACCTCACCGGAGCCTGCTCCGGTGAGTTCATATAAAGGAGGAACGTATGGCTAATCCAACCGTTATTAAGCTACAGGATGGCAATGTCATGCCCAGCTGGGACTGGGCGTCTGGCAAGCAAGTAATGAGGAAGTAATCACCGCCATTCAAAAAGCGTTAGAAGTGGGTTATCGCTCGATTGATACCGCCGCGGCCTACAAGAACGAAGAAGGTGTCGGCAAAGCCTGAAAAATGCCTCAGTCAACAGAGAAGAACTGTTCATCACCACTAAGCTGTGGAACGACGACCACAAGCGCCCCGCGAAGCCCTGCTCGACAGCCTGAAAAAACTCCAGCTTGATTATATCGACCTCTACTTAATGCACTGGCCCGTTCCCGCTATCGACCATTATGTCGAAGCATGGAAAGGCATGATCGAATTGCAAAAAGAGGGATTAATCAAAAGCATCGGCGTGGCAACTTCCAGATCCATCACCTGCAACGCCTGATTGATGAAACTGGCGTGACGCCTGTGATAAACCAGATCGAACTTCATCCGCTGATGCAACAACGCCAGCTACACGCCTGGAACGCGACACACAAAATCCAGACCGAATCCTGGAGCCCATTAGCGCAAGGAGGGAAAGGCGTTTTCGATCAGAAAGTCATTCGCGATCTGGCAGATAAATACGGCAAAACCCCGGCGCAGATTGTTATCCGCTGGCATCTGGATAGCGGCCTGGTGGTGATCCCGAATCGGTCACACTTCACGTTATTGCCGAAAACTTTGATGTCTGGGATTTCCGTCTCGACAAAGACGAACTCGGCGAAATTGCAAAAACTCGATCAGGGCAAGCGTCTCGGTCCCGATCCTGACCAGTTCGGCGGCTAACATGCAAATTCTCCCGGTGGCGGTAATGTTCCGCTACCGGACTTTTCAGAAATCATTTATTCCCCTCGCGTCCCGCCCGTTGTTACTCTTCCTTGTTCAGGAATGCCAAATATAAGGACATCATCATGCAGAGCCGGAAGCTCTTAAAAGAACAACTCATCTATATCCGGGATAAACGCAACGGAGAGGTGAAAAACAGATGAAAATAATACTTCTGTTTTTAGCAGCCCTGGCAAGTTTTACCGTACACGCACAGCCCCCCTCACAGACCGTAGAACAAACAGTCCGGCATATTTATCAGAACTATAAATCAGATGCCACTGCCCCTTATTTTGTGAAACCGGAGAGCGGGCGATAACTTCTGCGCGTATTCAACAGGCGCTTACCCTGAACGACAATCTTACGCTGCCGGGCAATATTGGCTGGCTGGATTATGATCCGGTTTGTGATTGTCAGGATTTTGGCGATCTGGTGCTAGAAAGCGTTGCGATAACCCAAACTGACGCCGATCATGCCGATGCGTTGTTGCGCTTTCGTATCTTTAAAGATGATAAAGAAAAGACCACGCAGACACTGAAAATGGTGGCGGAAAATGGTCGTTGGGTCATTGACGATATTGTCAGCAATCATGGCAGCGTCTTACAAGCAGTTAATAGCGAGAATGAAAAAACGCTGGCCGCTTTAGCTTCGTTGCAAAAAGAACAGCCGGAAGCCTTTGTTGCCGAACTCTTTGAACATATTGCTGATTATAGCTGGCCGTGGACGTGGGTGGTTTCCGACTCTTACCGCCAGGCGGTTAATGCCTTCTATAAAACCACCTTCAAGACGGCCAATAATCCGATGAAGATATGCAAATAGAACGGCAATTTATTTACGACAATCCGATCTGTTTGGCGAAGAGTCGCTATTTTCACGCGTTGATGAAATTCGAGTCCTGGAGAAAACCGCCGATTCCGCCCGCATTCATGTTCGTTTTTACGCTGACCAATGGCAACAACGAAGAGCAAGAACTGGTTTTACAGCGGCGCGAAGGCAAGTGGGAAATCGCTGATTTTATCCGCCCGAACGCGGCAGCCTACTTAAGCAGATTGAGGCAAAAACTGCGCCAGATTAAAGCAATGAGCTGAATTAAATAACAATTAGCCGGAACAATAAATAAAAGGGAACACTATATGAAAACGATTTTCACCGTGGGAGCTGTTGTTCTGGCAACCTGCTTGCTCAGTGGCTGCGTCAATGAGCAAAAGGTCAATCAGCTGGCGAGCAATGTGCAAACATTAAATGCCAAAATCGCCCGGCTTGAGCAGGATATGAAAGCACTACGCCCACAAATCTATGCTGCAAATCCGAAGCTAACAGAGCCAATACGCGTCTTGATGCTCAGGACTATTTTGATTGCCTGCGCTGCTTGCGTATGTACGCAGAATGATAAAAAAAATCCCGGTAGCGTGTCAGTTGCCGGGGATATTTTTTAACGTCCAACCGCCGCTTTAGGCCGTTTCTTCGCACCAGCATTCACCGGACGAGATTGCGTAGACGACGCTTTTTTTGCCGTAGCAGGCGTCTGACGCTGGGTCGCCATCGGCGTATGTTTCGTCAACGCCGGACGGGTATTGCGGTTCTGGCGACGAGCTTCACGCATCTCTTCAATGGTTGGCGCAGGCACTAAGCAATCGCGACGGCTGCCAATCAGATGCTTTTTGCCCATCGCTTCCAGCGCCTGGCGGATTAACGGCCAGTTTGCCGGATCGTGGTAACGCAACAACGCTTTATGCAAACGACGCTGTTTGTCGCCCTTCGGTACGAAGACGTCTTCGCTCTTATAACCAATCTTCGCAGCGGGTTTTTCCCGGTGTAATACATGGTGGTTGAGTTCGCCAGCGGCGACGGATAGAAGTTCTGCACCTGGTCGAGGCGGAAGCGGTGCTTTTTCAGCCACAGCGCCAGATTCACCTATCTTCATCACGCGTATACCGGGGGTGCGCGGAGATGAAATAGGGGATCAGATACTGCTCTTTACCTGCCTGTTTTGAGTAAGTATCGAACAGCTCTTTAAAGCGGTCATAGCTGCCCATGCCCGGCTTCATCATCTTCGATAACGGCCCTTCTTCGG
>NZ_JAUFQN010000017.1 GCF_030409795.1 Flavobacterium paronense
AGCTAGGAGAAGAAACTGTAGAAGTATTCTTAATTAACCCAGGGAATTCGCTAACAGTACTATACGTTATTTGAATATATCTTCTGCTACATAATCATTAAACGTAACAGTAAAAGTGTTACCGGTAATTTTAAGCTGGTAGTAGTCACTGCTGATTCGCTCTCCGGTCGTGACATTTTTCACAACAAAGGAGATTGGATCATAAGCGGCATTCGTTCCACTATTATCTAAGGTATCACTAATCACTGGATTTTCTACAGGCATTGTTTTCGAAATACTACGAGTTGTCACTGTCCAATTGGCTACATTCTCTTTTTTAGGATCCTTATTCACCTGCTTAGTTAAAGCATTCTCATAATTTGATGCATAGACAACAGCATTGTAGTTTACTGTCTTATCATCATATTGAACAGCTACCGTGTTGTTCAAACTCTTTATATAAATACCAGTCCTTTTTCACACGAGTTTTGTACTTCACATAAACTCTTTTGATCCAAGTTTACCAAATTCCAAGTTTAGAGTGTTATTTTCAGTATCAACTTTCGTTGGGTATGCATTTGAACTAGGGTCTAAAAGATTGTAATCATAGCTCAAATAAGAGGTCATCTTATCTAGCATTACTGGTTAGTCACTTCTTCAAACCTTAAAGATCCAGGAACTAGCTCACTGTTTGCTGGCAAAGTATCTTTTAAACTAGTCATAATGAATTCACTACCTTTAGAATTAACAAGAATTAGCCAGTTTTTGATACAAATATTGACTGTCTGAATACGTTGTTCCCCCTATTTTTGTTCCCCCTGTATAATAAGGATTAACAAAATTCTCCTTTTGCCTCGTATTCAATAACTCCTGGTACGTCACCGTAATTTAAGGTCGCTTTATTTTTGACTTCTGTTTTTTCCTTTGAAGTGTTTAGTTTTGTATTAATCGTGATAACCAGTGTATCTTTTAATTCTGCATACTTTCCTAAAAAATCGATTCTGACACCACCATTAAAGCTACTAGGTGCTCCGTTGACATTTGGTTGAACGCCAGCTGGCGAACCTGTCTCATCAAATTGGGTGATTTTATAGTCGGTTCCTTCGATTAAATTTTCAAATACTGTATCTGAAATTTTCTTCTTCACAACTAAACTAGTATAATCAACAACGGGTCCTATAAAATAGTCATGAACAATCGCATGATTCATTGAGTATTTTCAGAATTGAGGTTAAACTCCACTCCATCGTCTGTTTATAAACATCAATTATTCCTGATTCTTTATGAAGTAGATTTGGAATCAAGCTGACTTTCGCTTCTTGCAAATTTTTGCCATCGGAAATTTTATTGGTAATGATTCGTTCTGTTGGGTCTGTGATTTTTGTTGAATATTTTACTACGTATGCTTGATTTGAATTTCCTTTGGGAGACATTTCTATTGAACCAGAACTATCCGATGCAAAAGAGACATTCCAGTCTGAAACCCCATCCCCTTGGTTTTCAACCGTTATAAGTATAGCCACTAGTATATTGAATACCGACTTTTTCAACAGTTAGTGAATCCTCCACATATTCAACACCTTGTTCAGTTAAATCCATTTTTAAAACTTTGAACTACTTGTTAAGGGTTGCTCATTAAAATTGTACTTAACTATCCAGTCAATATAGCCAGTTTCTTTATTTATTTTCCCACTAACATTCAAGGGCTGAGCGGCAACAAAAGATTTCGAATCATAAGTACTAGCAATGTTTATTCCTTCTTCATAAACATAAGAGTAACCATAAAAATAATTGCTTTCACTGGAGGAGCCATCCTCTTTAATATAATACGGTCCATCTATCCCTGATATTTTAGATTCTACGAAAATTGCTTTCTTCCCTAGCTTGTTGGTCAATTTTATTTCTGCTGTCGCCTGATAAGTACCTATTCCTTTTTGAGTTATCTGATAGTCAGCACCTTCTGTAAGCAACGTTTTAGTTCCAACTAGCTCTCCATTAAAATCGACATCACTTTTATACACATGTAATGAATCAAAAACTAGTTTACTATTAGAACTATAGGTTTCCACTTTAAAACACGGTTGTCTTGGTCTGTTCTATCTAGATTAAAGATCGATTCAATACTTGCAGTTTTAGGATTAATCGTTCCTAAAGTCACTTTTGTTTTACTTTTACCTTTTTCTATACTAGAAGTGGTTTCAAGTCTGTAAGTAGTTGGTATAGGCGTTGTATCAAAAACAACCACTTGTTCTTCTTCATCTATTCCATTAAACCTTTTCTAGCGAGGTAATCAAGTTTAACTTATACTCTTCTGACACAACGTTGTCTTCTAAAAAAGTGATTTTCAATTTCTTAGTTGCTGCATCAATCTCCCATTTTGCAGAAGTCATTGGACTAAAGTCACCAGATAAATTTTTAACAATAGCAATTTGAGCTGGTAATTGAGTAGTAAATATATATCACCCGCGTGGTAATTTTTGTTAGCAACGAAAATACTAAATTAAGCTTGATACCTGACATATTTGGAATCGTATCTGTGCTCTGAATCTCATCTCCGTTTATTTTATATAGTTTTACAGAAGTAAACAGATTGTCAGTAATCACTGTTGGCGCTGTCTCTTGTGTTGCGCTTTTGACTGCTACTTCTTCCTTTGGTTCAACTACATTCATTGAATTGCTGGCTGTTTTTCCACTTGCGTTGAAGCAGTTGAAGCCGGAGCTAATTCTGTACTTTCAGCTTGCTTAGTCTCTGGAAGTTTCTACTTGGCAATTGATGAGTTACTTGTTCCAGTGTCTGAGCTTTCGTTCTTCTCTTCTCCCACGGTAACTGATTCAATATTTTTTTCAAATTCTTCTTGTGCATAGACAATAGCTGGACTGAATATTTGCAAAAGCATCATAGAAATTATCGTTAGCGCAACCATTTTATTCTTCATATTATAAATACTCCCCTTTTATCAATAAAAAATGCTTGTTTCCCTAATATAACAAGCGCTTTTTTCTTTTTTAAAGGAAAAAAATAAGTCTTACAATTGAGTAAGCCTCTCCTAATTACCTTCTTAATTTTCTGTTCTGTTCTAATCAATCTGATTTAATGTATTCTCTGCTTCTATTTATAAAAGTATCTCCCTTCCCTCAATTGCTTTTTTATAAATAGCTTATATCTATAGTATACTATTTACCTACCTTCATTCAATATAAATTTAAAATAAAAAAATATTAAAATTATAAAAAGTATGTAAATGGTAATAAAATCTGAAAAGGTAGAATAATTATTTATCGTGGAAAGAAACCCAACCAACTTTTTCTTTGAAATAAACCGGTCTAATTGTTTGTGCCACGCTCATAAAAATCCTATATAACCAGATGAATGAATACCAAGAAATATCGAGAGTGCTCCCCTCAGAAAAATACACCCCACTCACTTATTATGTAACATTTATAAGAATCCAATGCGATTTCATAAGGAAGAGTCGTCCTCAAAAGTTCAGGTCAAAACGGTCATAATTCTTTACAAGTTTATACTTATAGTTAGGTTCTCTTTATATCGTCTTCCCACAAAAAACGACTAGGAAAGTTCGTTCATCTAATCCAGTTATCGCAATAGCTATTCATAGTAAAATTTAATATATTATACTATAATAAAATTGAAAATATTTTATTAAAATAACTTTTTTTGAACCTATATCAAGAGGAGGAATTATAATGAAACACATAAAAAAAGAGTTTATGCTTCATTGCAAGCCAGAAAATGCTTGGCAGCTTATTGTTAATCGTGATAAGTACAAATTATGGGCTGCTGCTTTCCAAGTAGGATCTACTTATACTGGTGATATGGGATTAAATGAAACCATTTTATTTGGTGATGGTTACTGAGAATGGACTAGTTGCTAAAGTAATCGTTTTTGAACCAGAAAAAGAAATTAAATTCTCTTTCTTAGGTGAAGTGAAGGATGAGAAATATTCTGAAGTTCCTGAATTTTCAAACATGTTTGAACAGTATATATTTGAACCTGTAGGGAATCAAACTAAAATGCTTGTCGATGTATCTATGAGGATAAATATTATGATATGATGAATGACTTGTGGGATAAAGCTGGAATAGAAATTGAAAAACTATGCAATTAATCTGAAATACCTTTCAATCAACCATAAAGAAGAGAGTGGGACAAACACCCATGAGGGCTAACGCCCTCACCAAACAGAATGAAAATAAAGTGATCGACCTGCAGGCTTTTTCCTGTCATACTAGAGATGACAGAAGTGGCTTGTAGGTCGATGACTTATTGAGGTTCTTCTCCAAGTAACCTTGAGGGACAAACTAGATCATTCTACTTATTTGGCACCAATCATTAGGTCCTAGAACCTGCGTATAAAAATAAATCGTTTCTATAAGTAGAATAGCCTCTTCTGTACTTTTTTTCAAGGAGGAATGTTGAAAATGGAAGATGTCTTTCGTTCTTGTTGTGCTGGATTAGACATCCATCAAAAAGTAATTGTTGCGTTGTATTATTCGTTCTGCTGAAGGAAATAAATGCCCAGAAAAATTCTTTGGCAGTTTTGACACGACAACTCGTGGTCTTTTTGACTTATCTGATTGGTGGCTTCTTACGAAGTCACACACATAAGCATGGAAAGCAACGGGGTGTCTTATTGGAAATGCGTATGGCGAATTTTACAAAATCATTTTGAACTACAGTTGGCGAATCCTCGTCACATCAAAAATATTCCAGGAAAAAAACAGATATGAAAGATGCGGAATGGATTGCTCGTCTCACTCGATTAGGAGTCGTTCCTACAAGTTTGTGCCACCAGAAACCTATTCAGGAATTGAGAGATTTAACCCGCTATCGCAAACATTTAGTGGAAGAGTTGAATCGGGAAAAAAATAGAGGACACATGGTATTGCAGAATGCTGGAATCAAATTAACCTCAGTGATTAAAGATATCTATGGAAAGTCTGGCAGAGCCTTACTTTATGTTCTAATTGAAAACAAACCAATACGACAGAAACGCTTATTCTCGAGTGTGTCTATACAACCTTACGCAGAAAGTGCCTCAATTGCTTGAATCCCTGGAAGGATTTATGACACCTCATTATCGTAAATGTTGTCTCTTCATCTCACTCAAATTGAGTGCTTAGAAAAACAATTAGTAGAAGTCGAAGAAACAATCAACGACTATCTCGTTCTTATGAAGAATACGTAGAACGTTTAGAGGAAATCCCAGGAATCAATCGAAGGACGGCAGCAGTTGTTCTCGCAGAAGTGGGATAGATATGTCTGTTTTCCCCTCAGCTGGACATTTAGCTTCATGGGCAGGAGCGAGTCCAGGAAATAATCAAAGTGCTGGAAAGACACGAAGTAAACGTGTAAGGAAAGGAAATTCTTATCTAAAGAAGGTCTTAGCACAAGGAGCACTGGCCGTTTCCCAAGGGAAACCCAATCGAATCCAAGCATTTTTCTTTCGGATAAGAAGAAATGCAAGTCACAAAAAATCGGTTGTTGCGACCGTTTCATTTATTATTACGTATCATTTATATCGGATGTTTTCCGATCAGTCCCGCTATAATGAACTTGGAGGAAGTTATTTACAAAATAGAAAGAACACTCTAACGCGTAGCTGCTAAAGCGTTCTAGACCAATTCCAGCTAACTACGTATTAAGTAGGAGGTAGCCTTTTTTTGTTTTTTTACGAATTTAGTTTTCGTATAAATAGTCAGAAATACATCTGATTGTTGCCTCACTTTTTTGATTTCTAAAAAAAGAGAATGTTCCGTTTAAAAAACAAGAGGGATCAACTATCAACGAAGAGGCAGCTAGCCGGAAGCAACTCGGCAAGAAACGAGCCGATTTCATTCCTAACTGGCGTCAAACGAGCTGTAAATAGCAATAAAACAGCTCGTAATTCCACAGTTGCTTTTGAGGCTGCTTATTCTGGAAGTATGAGCCCTCTCTATTCCTCATCATAAGGAAATAGACTGAAATAAACGAGCTTTTTTCACTTTTGGGCTACACAAAAAGCACACAACCTAGTATGATTAAAGTGTCGAAACTAAATCAAAGGAGTGTGCTCTTATGTTTAAAAATTTATACCATCAATCAAACAACTTTACCACTAGATATGGATCAGTTTATTTCCGAAACCGATGTTGTCTTTGCCGTTCACTCGCTAGTTGAAGCCATTCCACAGAAATTGTTTCATCAACTAGAACAACCACTTGGACGTCCAGCCTACCATCCCAAAATGATGTTAAAAAGTCATTTTTGTGTATGCGTATACCACAAAAAGTTGTTTTCAGGAAGAAGAATGGAATTTCTGTTGGAAGACAGTTATCGGATGCGGTGGTTGGCTAATCATGAACAAATCGTTACCGTACCATCAATCGTTTTCGTCGCCAAGAAAAACAACAGCACAACTGTTAGCAGAGGCTTTTGTTTATTTCGTCGCCAGCTGATAACCAATCAGGTTATTGAAAACGAAGCGATATTTATTGATGGTACAAAAATAGAAGCAGATGCGCGTAAATTCAGCTTTGTTTGGCGGAAAATCAACCAATCGGTATGAATGAACGATGTTGGATAAAAAATCTGAACAGTTTTATCAAAAATTGTACGAGGAAGA
>NZ_JAUFQN010000018.1 GCF_030409795.1 Flavobacterium paronense
GTATTTTCAAACGGCAATGCTTTTGCTTGTACAGAAAAGATTGATTATTGATTAGTGAAGTTAATGGTTTGCCCATCACTTAGTACTTTTCCATCTAATGTAGCATCAACACCAGCAGTTGCGCCAGTCATATAGGCAATTAAAGTTTGTGAAAAGATACCAGAAGAATTAGTTAAATCTAACCAAATTCGGCTTCTATTTGAATCTGTAGTCTTAAAAAATTGATTGCTAGGATTTGATACTCTCATAGCATTGGTAAAATTTAAAGCTGTAGATGTTGCTTTGGCAATAAAACCTTGACCGATTTGAATAATACCATTTGGCACTAAGGCAAGAGGATCACCTGGACTAGCACCTGTTCCTGCACCACCAGCTAAGGTATAAGTTGCATAAGAAGCCGTGGTAGCATTGTTTGTTTTTCTCCAAAAATACAATGCTTCTGTTAATCCATTTGCTGTAATAAAATCGTCTGCATTAATTTTAGATGGATAAGGATTTCCTACTGCATTATAGGTTGCATTGTCAACAGTTAAAGCAATATCACCATTATTTGGGACTCCGGTAAATGTACCTGTCCAAATGGTTGGAGTTACTGGATGTGTGTTTGGAGTCCGAATTAAATAACCTGTTGCAGTATCAAAATTGGTTGTGGACGGTGAAGCAACGACAGTATATAAATCGGTTATTGGACTGTAAGTATAAAAACGAGTAGCTAGTGTAGCTGGAGAGAAAGCCTGTAATTGTTGTCCCGCAACTGGAGACGACCATAGTGTATAATCTAGACGCATTAAAGGATTAGTATCTCTTTCCACATTTATTGCTCCCGTATTGGTAGCGGTTGTGTTTTGAAGCAAAGTGGCATTGTTTTTTAAAGTAAGTGTACTTCCAGAATCTACCGCTACAATTCCGTTTAGAGTTATGGTATCTCCACTTTGAAGAATTACTATTGCACTGTTTGTTACGGTTAAATTACAAGCAGTTAAACTTCCTGAGCTTGTATAATTTCCTGTAAAAAAAGCAGATGTATTGCTATTTGGCAAACCGGCACTCCATGAAGTTCCATCCCATGTTGTAGAGAGAATACTTACACTTACAGTGGCAGAAGGTATTGAGGTACAAACTCCGCTGGAAATAATGGCTCTATAATAAGTAGTTACGGTTAAATTCCCTGTAGAAATTCCGGTTAATGGGGAAGAAGTCGCTCCAGAAATATCTGTAAAAGAGATTCCATCCAAAGACGATTGCCATTGAATAGTTCCAACGCTACCTGTAATACTAATATCTGACGGACTAGTACCTGCACAGATTATTTGATTTGAAGAAACACTGCCCGCAATAGGAAGTGGCGAAACGATGTAAGAACTGGATGTTGCTGAACCATCACTAGTTGTAACCGAAATAGTTCCGGCTGTTAACCCAGCTGGTGTAGTAACTATAATTGTTGTAGGGGATAAAGATGTTATGGTTCCAAGGACACCATTAAAACTAACAGAAACCGAACCATTATTTAAATTAAAACCCGATATAGTAACTGCTGTTCCACCAGAAAAACATAAAGTCGAAGGCGTAAATCCAGTTATAACTGGCACTAAATTAAACTCATCTGCACCAATATCTGGCGTAGTTACATTACGAACATCACCATCATAATCAGTGGTAAATCCGGCAATCGTTGTAGCGCCAGCATTTATAAGATTTGCTATTGAACTATTTACATGAAGGAATACTGAAGAAGAACCCGAAGTACTTATGAAAGTAGTGTTTTCTGAAACTGACAAACCATCTCTAGTTGCCATTCTGATTTTAAAATTAGCCAGAGTAGCATCAGTATTTGTACCATCAGTATAAATTGTAGTTCCGAAGAACGAATTGTTATTTGATGCAGCTGCATAGGAAGTTAAAGTAGTCGAAGATCTTCTGTAGGCTGCTGATAATCCGCCACCATTTGCGACTGAATTATTGATAAAAATATTATTTCTTAAAGTTGTTGTTACTGCAGTATTTACAAAAATAGCACTCGAACCAAAAACGGCACCACTACTTGTGGCATTTAATAAAATGGTATTGTAGTATACATTTGCGGTAGTTCCAAGTGAAATGTTTATTCCAACTATTGGGTTAGAAGCATTGGCCAAAGTAGCTTTTAAATCTCCGATAAGATTGTTATAAATAGTAGTTGTACTAGCCGCACCTGAACTTAAAACACCAGTTACAGTAGGACTTGTTGCAGTACTTGAAATATTGTACAATTTATTTTTAAAGATAGAGGTAGTTCCAATTGCTCCTTTATTAATTCCGATAACAATAGGATTGGTTCCTCCGGTACTAGTGATATCATTTACAGTATTACCAGAAATAGTTACAGTTGTTCCAGTTCCGATACTGATTCCATAAATGGAAGAGCCACCTGAGCCAGTTAATGTTGCCACCGAGTTGTTGGTAATTGTTTTTGTTCCTGTGGAAGTATTTTGGAAAATACCATAAACAGTACTTGTTCCACTTGTATTTGCATTTAAATTAGAAATGGTATTATTAGATAAAGATTCAGTTACTGAAGCACCAGCGCTATAAATACCATAAAGGACTCCGGTTGTATCTCTATTAAAGCCAGTAACAGTATTTCCACTCGCACTTAAAGCAGTAGCTGCTCCCCAATTTATCCCAATTAATGTACCGTTGGAATTAAATAACGAAATGTTTCGAACAATATTTGTATTGATATTAATAGTATTAGAAGAAGCTGTTGAAGCATTTAAAATCCCAATTAAATTTCCTGTTGAAGCTGTCAACGAAACGTTAGAAATAGTATTGTTATTTAAATTACTGGCGGAAGCAGCAGTTGGTAAACCTTGGAAATAGATTCCGGTGAAATTCCCTATGAATGTACTACCAGAATAAGTTGTGGTACCAGTTCCTAGTGCATTTTCATAACCAATTGTATTTCCGGTAATTTGAATGTTGTTTCCAAAAGTAGCATTGGCAAAATAAATTCCAAAAGCGGTTCCATTTGCAGTAAATGTTTGCGTAGCCGATTGATAGATTTTGTTATTGGTAATATTCCAATCTGTATTACCCGTTACTGCATAAATGGCTGCTGTTCCAGATGTTAAAAAATAATCATATAAGTTGCAATTTGTAATAGTTATGCCGCTATTAGCTATAGCTGAGGAAGCTGTTGATCCGTTTCCGTATATCAAGCGAGAAGGTAAATTGGAACCTGCTGGACCAATGTTACAATTTGAAATAATGTTATTGTCATTTCCTGTGGTTACACCAGTTGCAAAATAAACAACACCACCAGTTGTTGCCAAAGGAGCTGAAATAGAACCTAATAAGGTGCAATTTGTGATTGTATTATTTGTAGCATCACCAGTAAAAAGTAGGGTAGCAGTTCCTGCAGTAGCTGAAACCGTTGTATTAGATACGGTTAATGATATTCCGGGAATATTTAATCCATCAATAGTTACATTATCGGCACCATTTAAACGAATTAATGAATTGCCAGCAATTGTATTACCAGTGATTGTTCGGGTACCATTTGGTATAATGGTTAAACTAGTCCACAAACCGGCATTTAAAGTAGCTTGAAAATTTCCTTCATTAGTATCACCATTAACGGTGATGTTGATAGTAGCACCAGTTTGTGCTCCGGCATTAAGCGCGACAAAAGCACTTCCTAATGAAGTATAAAAACCGTTTCCTACTAGAGCGCCACTAACAATAATAGGGCTAGTGATTAATGAACCTTCTATTTCATAAGCACCTAAGTCTGGGTTTGTTCCCGTTCCTAAATAACCAGGATTCCCTTGTCTTACAGTTCCTAAATAATCATCTGCTATGCCTACTATTGCAAATCCTTTGCTTTCTATATAGGTTGGTGAACTATTGTCGGGTTTAAGAAAATCAGCACTTATTCCAGCTGTACTTAAAAAAATCACATTTTCTGTTACAGAATTAATTTCTCTTGTATTCACTCTTGTTTGAAAAGCGGCTAAAGTTTGACTGCTATTTGTATTGTCAAAATATATTAAATTTGAAACACCAGGTGTTCCTGCATAAAATAAATTAGCATTAGAAGTGATGTCATAGTTTGTCAAAACGGTATTGTTTCTATAATAGGCAGCCGTTCTACCAGTTCCTCTAGCGGTCGAAATATTGGTGAAAACATTATTTTTCAAAATCAGCTTGCCGGTAGTTGCTGTTGCATTTGTTGTATGATAAAGTGCTTCAGTTCCAAAATTAGTACCTGTTGAAGCTGCGTTTAAGTAAACGGTATTATAAGAAACTGTATAGGTTGAATTTGCTACACCTGAGTTAACCGAAATTCCTCTGATAGCATGAGTATTTGATACAGATGGTGCTTTTAAATCGCCAATAATGTTATTAAAAGCACTAACAGCAGTTGCTCCTGTAAATACAATTCCGTTTACTGCACCACCAGTACTTGCGCCATTTTGAGCTAGGTTATAAATTTTATTTTTGGATACATTTACAGTTGTACCACCACTAATTAGTATTCCGTTCTGCGTTGGACTTGTAGTTCCAGTTGTTGTGAAACCATTAATATTATTTCCTCTAACATTTTGGGTTCCTGTACCACCAGAAATCTGAATTCCGGTTAAAGTAGCAGAAACCGCAGTTGACGATAAAGTATTTATAGTATTATTATTTATGGTAACGGTTACACTTGGATTTGCACTTATTAAAGCTATTACATTTCCACCAGTTCCTGTTGAAGATAAACTAGTAATAGTATTTGAAGTTATAGAAAATGAACTAGCGTTTCCGGTAGTTCCAACGTTCATTCCGGTAATTGCTGCTTGACCAGCTAAATTTGAAATAGTATTATTAGTAACAGATGAAGTAAGTCCAAAACCATTTAATACCATTCCTGTTATAGCACCAGTTCCTGCTGACCAATTATTAAAAGTATTCCCATTTATTGTTTTTGCTGTTAACCCTAAATCACGCTGATTCCAACCTGATATAATAGTTGTTCCTAAAACTGTAATATTGGAGAAATTATTTGAAGTATTGGTAATTGTAGCTGATGCATTAGATGTTGCAGCACTTACAAAGACAGTAACAGTTCCGCCTATGCTACTTTTACTATAAGTTCCAACAATAGCATTTGAGGAAATGGTTTGTGTTCCCAAAGCTGGCAAAGCAACATTATTAGAAATAAAAGTGACATTCCCAGTAGTAGCAACATTTAAATTAGTAAAAGTGTTAGTATTGATGTTTTGGGAACGTGTTGCAAAACTATTGAAAATGTAATTGTGAGATGAACTTCCGGCAACCGAATGCGTAATTCCTCGAATATCATTTCCTTGAATTGTTAAAGCAGTTGCATTGGTTCCGCTAGAATTTAAAATTCCATAAAAAGCCCCAGTTGATGCGACAGTATAGGATAATAATCCAGCAGTTGCATCTCCTAATTTATTATTATTAATTGTAATTGTTGTGCTAACAGCACCTGCATTTAAAATACCCGAAACGGAGGAAGCTGTTGATGTTACTTTTAAATTTCTTAACGTATTATTTGATATAGACAAAGTACCAGCAGCTATTCCATTATAAATCCCACGCAATACATTTGTACCACTTAAGCTAGTATCATTTATAGTATTGTTATCTATTGTAACTGCAGAACCAATTCCACCACCATTATAAATACTATAAAAAAATGAAGCAGCTGTACCAAAAACAGCACATTTTAAAATGGCATTGTTGGTTATAGAAATTGATCCAGTAGCATTATTAAAAATTCCATAAAAATTACAAACTCCGGTAGTAGTTGTACCAGAAGTTCCATAGCAATAGAATTTGATATAGAACTACTTCCTATACTATTGTTGCTAGTCGTAAAATTACCCAATGCCCCAGAACTGTATATGGCAACCATTGAAAATCCGTTAGTTGCTCCACCACCAGTAGTTATTCCGCCAATATTATTGTTTGTATAGCAGAAGTTGTACCTGCAGAAGAAACATAAATTCCATCAATTCTTGAAGAAGTGGTAGCCGATGAAGTAATAACAATAGCATTAGCTACAGAAGTATTTCCAATTGTATTACCCGTTGTAGTTCCCACATTTGCCGCACCACTTGTAACCGCTATACCACTAAAAATACCAGGCGAACCAGCATTTCCGTTACTTGTTGTGAAATTTATCCCTGAAATAGTATTGCCTTGTATAGATGATACAGTAGTATTTGCAGCCAATTCAATTCCTCTAAAAGCAGTTGTGAAACTACCATTATATATAGTGTTTCCTGTTCCGGATGCATTTGCAAAACCAATAATATTATTAGTAATTGTATAATTCCCAGCACTAGCAGTACTAATTCTAATGGCTCTACATACTAAACCATTGGCAGCAGTCGTTCTTGTGGCAGTTTGAAAAAATTTATTATTTGAAATTATCCAGGCAGCACTATTTGAGGCTAGTAAAATTCCTGCTGATGACACGGTACTATTAAAATAATCTTGAACAGAACAGCTCATGATACTATTACCACTATTATCAATAGCAACAGAGGTTCCTGCTGAATAATTAGCGTTAGTTGGCAGGTTTGCTCCGGCTGCTGTTATCGTACAATTAGTTACTGTATTAGAATCATTACCTGTAGTTGTTCCTGTGGAAAAAAATACGGTTCCAGAACTTGCCGTTGCTTCTGACAGGTTCAGAAGCACGGCAAGTTCTGGAACCGTATTTTTTTCCACAGGAACAACTACAGTAATGATTCTAATACAGTAACTAATTGTACGATAACAGCAGCCGGAGCAAACCTGCCAACTAACGCTATTTATTCAGCAGGAACCTCTGTTGCTATTGATAATAGTGGTAATAGTATCATGAGCTGTTCTGTTCAAGATTATTTTAATAGTACCGTGTCATCAGCAGGAATTTTACTAGCCTCAAATAGTGCTGCCTGGATAATTTCAAATAATAAATTTTTCAAACTGCCACAAGAACGACTGCTGCCATTGTTTAGTATGTAGAGCCATTAGAATTAGTACTGCTAGTGCTGGGAATTATACAATTACTAATAATATTATTGGTTTTGCAAATGCATCCGGAACAGGAAACACTATATATAATGGTAGTTTCACAACTGCTTTTAGAGGAATTGAATTGGCTGCAAATACTACTGTATCATCTATACAAGGCAATACTATTTCAGGGATAAATTTCACAACAAGTAACGGAAATGCTGGTTCGCCTGGTATTTTTAGTGGTATAGCGGTTACAAGTGGTGCGGCAAATGTGGGAACTACAACGGGTAATACAATTGGAAATACTTCTGTAGCTAATGCTATTGTTATTACTTCATCGGCTACCACTTCTTCAAGAATTGATGGAATTTATGTTTCTTCTGCAGGTACAACTTCTGCTATACAAAACAATAATATTGGCGGAATAACTACTGGTGGTGGAGCAACTAACGGATTTTCAATGGTTGCCATATACAGTTCTGGGGCATTGGGTAATTTTACGACTAGCAACAATAGTATAGGAAGTAGTTCTATATCAAATTCTATTGCTATGGGAACTTCTGGTACAACTACTACCGGAGTTTGTAATTTTTATGGAATTTTTAATAATGCTACTGGATCAATTTCTATAACCAACAATGCCATTTTAAAATGTGCTGTTTTTGGTACAGCTGCTTCATTTTTTTATAGTATTTATAATGGTGGTGGAATTGGTTCTGCAGTTACAATAGATAACAATACTATAAATGATACTAGCTTAAGTGGTACAAATGTATTGCGTGGGATTTATAATGGAATAGCTGCTGGTACTTTGTCTATATCAAATAATACGTTAAGAAATTTAAAAGTAACATCAACAGCTTCCTCCGTTTCGGGTATTTTAAATGCAGGTGCTGTTAGCACAACAATTACAATTAATAATAATAAATTAGGAGATGCAACTGCTGGATTATTATCCTATACTGTCGCATCAACTGGGCTTTTTATGGAATTTTAAATTCTAGCGGAACCAATGCAACTGCTTTAACAATTCAAGGAAATGATATTCGAGGAATTACGCATTCGGTTGCCGGAAGTTCATCTCACAATTACATTTTCAATAGTTTTGCAACACGTTCCCAAAACATCAATACTAACACTTTTACTAATTTAAATGTTGCTACTACTGGGAATGTCACTTTTATTTCTAATAATGTTGCTTTGCCAGCTTTGGGAACACAAACCATTTCCTCAAATGCTATTGTTGGAACTTATAGTAAAAGTAGCATAGGCGGAACTGTTACTGTCTTTGTAAGTGCTGCAACATCTAATGCATCAGCTACAATTACCAATACTTCAAATAATTTCTCCAATATTACAGTTTTAGGAACAACTATTATATCAGGTTGGAATCAGCGTGATTTAGGGTTAACAGCAAAAACAATAAATGGGAATACTTTTAATAATTGGTCAGCAGGAACTGGTGCTATAACAGGAATGGTATTAAATGGTTTTGGACTTACTTCATCTGTTACTAATAATACTATTTCAAATTTAGCTGGTCAAGCAGCAATTACCGGAATGAACGTTGGAACTACCGGAAACGCTAGTTCATTTTCTATAACTTCAAATACTATTACTAGTTTATCTTCAACAGGAACTGGTGGAAATGTAATAGCTTTAATAAGTGCAAATCCAAGTGTAACCGTTACCATAAATAATAATACTATAAATACTTTATCGTCAACTGCGGTTTCTGCTACTTTAACCGAATTCAGATTTCTGGTGGTACAGGAACCCAAAATGTTAGAGGAAATAATATTAATGGTTTCACAACAACTGGAACTACAAGTCCAACGCAGAACGGAATACTAATTAGTGGTGGTACAACTGTAAATGTATCCAAAAATAAAATTTATAACCTAGCTCAAAATGGCGCAAGTACTGGTGGTGCAGTAAACGGAATTGTATTTACAGGAGCAACTGCTGTTAGTGCTTTTAATAACATTATTGGCGATTTAAAAGCACCATCTGTATCAAATACTCATGCTATCAGAGGAATTTCGGTTAACTCAGGTGTAGCAAATTCAACCTATACAGTTTCTTATAATACCGTTTACTTAAACGCAGCTTCAACAGGTACTAATTTTGGAACTGAAGCACTTTATCATACAACAAATGCAACAGCAACTACCGGCAAGCTGATTTTGAAAAATAATGTTTTCACCAATATTTCGACCGCTAGAGGAACTGGTAGAACGGCTGCCTATTATAGAAACAATACCGTTTTGACAAACTATGACATCACTTCTAATGCTAATTTATTTTATGCAGGAACACCTGGTGTTTCAAATTTAATATATTTTGACAATACAAATAGCAGTCAAACTTTAGCCGCTTTTCAAACAAGAGTGAATACAAGAGAAATTAATTCTGTAACAGAAAATGTGATTTTTTTAAGTACAGCTGGAATAAGTGCTGATTTTCTTAAACCCGACAATAGTTCACCAACCTATATAGAAAGCAAAGGATTTGCAATAGTAGGCATAGCAGATGATTATTTAGGAACTGTAAGACAAGGGAATCCTGGTTATTTAGGAACGGGAACAAACCCAGACTTAGGTGCTTATGAAATAGAAGGTTCATTAATCACTAGCCCTATTATTGTTAGTGGCGCTCTAGTAGGAAACGGTTTTTATACTTCATTAGGAAGTGCTTTTGTCGCGCTTAATGCCGGAGCACAAACTGGTGCTACTATCAACATCACCGTTAATGGTGATACTAATGAAGGAAATTTTCAAGCTACTTTAAATGCCGGTTTGTGGACTAGTTTAACCATTATACCAAATGGTACCCGAACAATCACTGGTAATACAATTGCTGGCAATTCATTAATTCGTTTAAATGGTGCCGATAATGTAACTATTGATGGATTAAATATTCCCGGAATATCATTAACCGTATCTAATACAACGGTTTCAGCTACTGCAGGAACTGCTACCCTACTTTTTACTGGTGATGCTACAAATAATACAATCACAAATTGCACCTTATTAGGTTCTATTTCAGCTCCTTTGGCAACAACTGGTGGTGTTGTTTATTTTGCAACTGGTGTAACCACAGGAAATGACAATAACATTATTTCAAATTGTAACATTGGTCCAGCAGGTTCCAATTTACCTTCTCGCTTGATATACGGAAACGGATCAACAGCTTCCTCAGCTATAGCTAATAGCGGCATAACTATTACAAATTGCAACTTATATGATTATTTTTTAACATCTGGAACAGCAGCCATTTATGCAGTAACGGGTAATACAGATTGGAATATTACCAATAACAAAATCTATCAATCGGCTACGCAAACATTTACTGCAAATGGAACCGCTTTTGGAATTTATTTTGCCAATGCTACTTTTGGAAACAACATTCAAATTACCGGAAATACAATTGGTTATGAAAATGCACTAGGAACTGGTACCACAACTTATTCTGGTAGTACATTCATAGGGAATTTCACCGGAATCTATTTCCAAGGTTTACCAACTGCTGCTTCCGCCAGTAATTTAAATAACAATACTATTTCTAACGTTTCGTTGACAGCTTCAACAGGAAATTTAATTGGGATTTTAAATGCTTCAACAGCTTCTTCTAATACTATTAATATCAATACAAATATTGTTCGAAACATTTCGTTATTTAATTCCAACGGTACATTAATTGGGATAAATTGGGGAGCAGCTACTGCTTTAAGTGCGAGTGGAAATACTGTTACTGGCTTTAATAGAGATACAACCGGAGTCCTTTATGGTATTTATAGCGCTGGTGCTTCAGTAACTGAATCTTTATCTAATAATACCATTTCTAATTTAAATGCAAATACAAGTGGAACAAGTACTGTTTATGGTATTTTCCAAAATACTTCCACAGGAACAAAAACAATTACCAACAACTCGGTGGCAACATTAACTGGCTCAGGTGGCTCTTCCATTTATGGAATCAGTATCGGAACTGGAACAACTGTAACTATTTCTGGTAATACTGTAAATGATATCACTAGTACCGGAGGAACCAATCCTATTGTTATCGGAATTAATAAAGGAGCAATTGGAACTACCTCTATCTTTAAAAATAAATTGTACAATATTTCAAGTACTGCAACAAGTCCTACTGTAACTGGTGTTTTAAGTTCAGGTGCGGCTAGTACAACTACTATTTATAACAATCTTATCGGAGATTTAAAAGCTACTTTGGCCAATGCTTCTAACCCAATAGTTGGAATAAACATTTCACTTGGAACTACCGCAAATGTATACTACAATACCATTTTATTAAATGCCACAAGTAGTGGTGCCGTTTTTGGTTCGAGTGCTATTTTTGTAAATACTGCAGTAACAACAACTTTAAGAAATAATATTTTTATCAATAATTCAGTCGCAAATGGTGGCGGATTATCAGCAGCCTACAGAAGATCTTCGACTACTTTAACTTCCTATGCAGCTGCATCAAATAACAATTCGTTCTTCGGAACTACAATTTATACTGATGGTACAAATACTGATGCTACTCTGGCTAATTTTAAAATCAGAATGGCAACTAGAGATGGTTTTGTCAGTTTCAGAAAACACTACTTTCATAAGTACTTCGGGTTCTTCTTCAGTATTCCTTCATGTAAATAGTTCAATAGCAAATCTTATAATGCTGGCGCTACAACGATTTGCCGGATTTACCACTGATTATGATGGTGATGTTCGTAATGTAACTACGCCAGATATTGGTGCAGATGAGTTTAATTTAGTGCCAGTTATAACTGGATTTACGCCTTCGACTTTATGTTTTTCTGGTGGAACAGCAGTTACTATATCGGGTTTTAATTTAAATAATGGTTCGGTTTCTGTTAGTTTTAATGGTGTCCTTGGAACCATAACATCTTTATCCCCTACAACAATTATAGTTACTACACCAGCTGGGTTAACAGCCGGAACTATTTCGGTTACAACTAGTGATGGTTCAGCAACATCCAGTTCTTACATCGTTTCGCCACTTCCTATTGCGGGCAGTGTTTCTTCAAATCAAATAATCTGTGCAGGTACTAGTCCGTCAGATATTAGTATTACAGGTAGCGTTGGAACTATTCAATGGCAATCGTCTTTGGATGGAATCTCTTTTACAGATATTTCTGGAGCGACTTCTTCCCCATTAACCGGAATTTCTACAGGGAATTTAACCGTAACTACTTATTATAGAGCCATTATTTCCAGCGGAGTTTGTACCTCAATACCTTCTGCCACTGTAAGTGTAAGTATTCTCTCTACAACATGGGATGGAACTTCATGGAGTGCCGGTTTGCCAAATAGCAATACATCTGCTTTTTTTACAGGAAATTATACAAGCTCAGGAAGTTTAACTGCTTGTAATTTAACCGTAACAAACAGTGCAATAGTAATTCTTCAAAGTGGAGATACCATAACTCTAAACGGAATTGTAGCGGTAGATTCTGGAAGTACACTTACTTTAAAAAACAATGCCACTTTGCTTCAAAACACAACCGCTACCAATACGGGAGCAATAAATGTGGAAAGAGATACTAATCCTTTAATGCGTCTAGATTATACACTATGGTCGTCTCCAGTTGCGGGACAACAATTACAGGCTTTCTCTCCAGCTACACTAGCTACTCGTTTTTATACTTACAGTCCAATAACCGATTTATATACTGTCGTTGCTTCACCGTCCACAACCAATTTTGATACTGCAACAGGTTATTTAATTCGGACTCCAAACACACATCCAGTAACTCCAACCATTTGGACAGGTACATTTACCGGAGTCCCAAATAATGGTGATATTGCTTTAACTGTTGACAATGCAACCTATAATGCAGTAGGAAATCCTTATCCATCTAAAATTAATGCAGACGATTTTATTACAGCAAATGGATTAACAGAAGCATTGTATTTTTGGAGAAAAACAAACAATGCTACCACGGCTTCTTATGCAACTTATACCTTAGCTGGTGGTGCAGGAACAGGTGCTAGTCCAGGTGATCCTCTTGCCTTAGTGCCAAATGGTATTATTCAAATCGGTCAAGGTTTTATTGCCAAAGCAACATCTACAGCTTTAAATTTTACCAATGCTATGAGAGTATCAAATCCTAGCAATCAATTTTTTAAGACTACAGATTCAATAGAAGCCGAATTTGGTTAGATTTAACTAATTCTTCTGGTATCTTTTCACAAACTTTAATTGCCTATATGACTGGCGCAACTGCTGGTGTTGATGCTACATTAGATGGAAAAGTACTAAGTGATGGGCAAACTTCATTAACTTCACTAATCAATAATCAATCTTTTTCTGTACAAGCAAAAGCATTGCCGTTTGAAAATAC